>CAUZOB010000049.1:0-27051 GCA_963581185.1 Planctomycetota bacterium
GGCCCGCCAGGTGCCACCCTTTGTGCAGGTCGGAACGATCAGCAGCCCCCGCTATGGCCAGCCAGGTTTCGGTGGATTCCTGGGCCACGCCTATGATCCTTATGTCGTCGACGATCCCAACAGCAGTAGCTTCAAGGTGGACGCTTTCAGTGTCCCCGAGAATATCGATGTGGGGCGGCTGTCGGATCGCCGTGGCCTGCTGAGTGCGCTCGACCTGTTCCAGGCGCGGGTGGAGAGAAAGTTGCCAAGCGCAGAGACCCACGACAAGTTTACCCAGCAGGCTTTCTCGATGATCACCTCCGAGAAAGCCAAGAATGCTTTTGACATTCAGCAGGAACAGGACGTTGTCAGGGATGCCTATGGTCGCAATCGTGTTGGCCAGGGAATGTTACTGGCTCGCCGACTGGTCGAAGCGGGTGTCAGGTTTGTCACCGTCAAGGGATATATTCGCTACGGCTGGGACCACCACCCCGAGGTTTTCCCACGCTTGCGCACCGAGGTGCCCGCCTATGAGCAGGGATATGCCGCACTCCTTAATGACCTTGCCGAGCGTGGCATGATGGACAACACGCTGGTGATCACGGCTGGCGAATTCGGCAGGACTCCACGACTGAATACCGACTCACGTGGCCCGGGCCGCGACCATTGGAATCGCGCCTTCAGCCTCACGCTTGGTGGCGGCGGTATCAAGACAGGCATCGTGCTCGGCGCCACCGACAAGCATGCCGGGGAGATAACCGAGCGACCCGTGTCCGTGCCCGACTTTGCCGCCACCGTCTACCACGCTCTCGGCATGAAAAAGGACTTTATCTCGCAGACACCATCAGGCCGACCTGTGGAAGCCTTGCCCGAGGGGAACCTGGTACCAGAATTGATTAGTTAGCAGACCGACGAGGGTTGAAGAGGATCATGAGCCAGAGCATACCAAGACGAGAGACAGAGCTGAATTCGCCACACGGCGGCATTCGCCAGGCGATCAATCGCCGCACGATGCTGGTCGCTGGCGGTTTATCCTTTTGCGGTATGAGTCTGCCCCAGCTTGTCCAGGCTGCACCCCCCACGGCCAACGGCAAGGCCCGTTCAACTATCTTGATCTGGCTCAGCGGCGGTGCCTCGCATATCGATACCTGGGATATGAAGCCAGCCGCGCCGGAAAACGTCCGCGGGCCGTTTCAGGCCAAGCCGACGTCCGCTGCAGGCCTTTCCTTGTGTGAGCACCTGCCGATGCTGGCCAAGCAGGCCCATCACCTGGCGGTGGTACGCTCGCTGGGTCATTTCCGCCGCGGCACGGGTGATCACCATGCAGGCTATTACTACAACCTGACCGGGCACCGCCCCGATCCCAGTTTTCCGCAGCTGCTGAATGACCGCAAGCCGCGACCCTCCGACTGGCCAGCGATCGGTACTGTGGTTGGTCACAAGTCGCCACCTCACCCCTACCTGCCCCAGACAATCACCTTGCCGATGAAGCCGGGGGCCCCGCAATACACGCGACCGGGTCAATTCGCAGCCCGGCTGGGTGTGGAACACGATCCGCTTTACGTGATGGGCGATGCGGATGATCCGCTACAGTTTGCTGCACCTGCCATTGAGCTGACCGGCGAAATGTCTGTCGACCGCCTGCAATCCCGTCGCGCGTTACTGGATGAACTCAACCGATCAGAGCAGGCGTTTGACCAGGTTGCCAGTGTCAACACACTGCAAAAATTTCAGCAGAAGGCTTTCTCGCTGCTGGGATCGAACCGCACGAAGGCCGCTTTTGACATCTCCAGCGAGCCAGAGTCCGTACGCGAGCGATACGGCAATACTCACAACGGCATGAGCATGCTGATGGCCCGTCGACTGGTCGAAGCGGGCGTCCCCTTTGTGAGTGTATTCTGGAAGGGGAACAAGAAGCTGGCGGAGGCCAAGAACTGTAAGAGTGGAGGTGGCTGGGACACTCATGGCAACAATTTTGTCTGCCTCAAGGAGGTCCTGCTGCCAGAACTGGACCGCTGTTTTTCCGCACTGCTGGAAGATCTCGAGCAGCGAGGCTTACTGGACCAGACACTGCTGACGGTCAACAGCGAAATGGGTCGCAAGCCGACGATTGGCGACCCGCGCAGCGGCGGCGAAAAGGGCCAGGGCCGCGATCACTGGACACACGCCATGTCGGTGTTATTTGCTGGAGGCGGAATTCAAGGTGGCCAGGCCTACGGCAGGTCGGACAAGCATGCTGCCTATCCCGCAGATCTTCCCGTCGCGCCGGAAGACATCGCCAAGACGATCTACCACTCGATGGGAATCGACGACCTGACGGCTGTCGACAAGGGGGGTCGGCCCTACAACCTGATGGCCGAGGGCAAGCCGATCCTCGAGCTGTTCTAGGCCGACTCGTCTGCTCAATCACTGCCTGGGCAGGTTGCTATCGGATACAGTAGAGCTTGGCTTTACTTCTCCATCCGGACTCCGCAGAAACAGCGGTCACTCATGATTTTTCAGCGCCCCCTGGCAATCCTGGCCCTCGTCTTCCTGTGCAATCCGGGGCTGCTGTCGGCACAATCGCCCGAGCAGCAGTCTGCGGCAATCTACAAACTGAGTGGCCTGCAGGGTGGCTTTGTCGTACACGTCGACTGTGGCAGCGGCGAGTTGGCCGGTGTTCTCGGCCGCCAACAGCAATACCAGGTTCATGGCCTGGTGACCGAAGAGAGCCAACTGGCTGCGGCCCGCGCACACATTCGTTCAACCGGTCGATATGGACCGGTGGCGATTGACCAGCTGCACGACGGCCGGCTGCCGTACATCGACAACATGGTCAACCTGCTGATCATCGAGGAGGGTGACCAGCTGCTGGCTGGCGAGCCGATGCGAGTGCTGGCACCAGGCGGCGTACTCCTGACCCGCGCCGGCGATAGCTGGGAAAAGCAAGTCAAGCCGCGACCGGACAATATCGACGACTGGACTCACTACCTGCATGACGCCAGCGGCAACGCGGTGGCCCACGATGATGTGGTCGGGCCACCACGCCACATGCAATGGCTGGGTAGCCCCCGCTGGTCACGGCACCACGATCGCATGGCCAGCATGAGTGCACTGGTTTCATCCAACGGGCGGATCTTCTACATCATGGACGAGGGGTCGCGGATCTCGATTCAGCTGCCAGCCAAGTGGTCGCTGATTGCCCGCGATGCCTTTAATGGAACAATTCTCTGGAAACGGAAGATCGATCGCTGGCAGAATCACCTCTTTCCTCTCAAGAGCGGGCCGACGCAACTGGCCAGGCGACTGGTCGCCGATGGCGACCGGGTGTTTGTGACGCTCGGACTGCAGGCCCCGCTGCTCTGCCTCGACGCTGCGACGGGCGAGACAATTCGCAGCTACCCGGAAACGAAGACCAGTGAGGAAGTGATCTACAGCGATGATATCCTGCTGTCAGTGGTGACTCGCAAGCCCCCCCAGCTGACCGACTTCGTTCCCAAATTCAACGTCGGTGACCAGGCTCGAGTCCGCAACGAGATTCACTGGGATGCCCTGCCGCGAGAGCTGGTCGCCGTAAATGCCAGCAGCGGTGAGCTGCTCTGGACAAAAGAGACCGTGGTCGCTCCTCTCTCACTTGCCACCCGGGCGGGCCATGTCCTGTTTCACGACGGCAGCAAAGTGATCTGCCTGGATCGTGCCACTGGAAAACAGCTCTGGACCTCTGAGCCAGCTGGGCGGCCTGACAAGGTTACTTTCAATTTCGGACCACGGCTGGTGATCTACAAGGATGTCGTGTTGTACGCCGGCGGCGATCGCCAGATGCACGCTTTTGACCTGGCCAGTGGGACACGTCTGTGGTCCGCCGTGCATGCCCAGTCGGGTTACCAGTCTCCGGAAGATCTCCTTGTCTCCGGCGGCCTGGTCTGGACAGCTCCCACCACACGCACCGGCGACAGCGGCGTGTTTACCGGTCGCGACCCCCGCACGGGTGAAGTCAAATCCCAGTTTGCGCCCAACGTGGAGACCTACTGGTTTCATCACCGTTGCTATATTTCCAAGGCCACGGACAAGTTCCTGCTGACGTCACGTACCGGTGTTGAGTTTGTTGATCCAAGTCAGCAGGATTGGGAAATCCACCACTGGGTCCGCGGCGGCTGCCTGTATGGCATCATGCCCTCCAACGGCCTGATCTACGCCCCACCCCATGATTGCTTCTGTTATCCAGAAGCCAAGCTGTACGGGCTGAATGTACTTGCCCCTGCCTCCTCGACTCGGATCCCCTCAAAAGCCCTGCCGGGCGATCAACGGCTGGTGCGGGGGCCCGCTTTCGGCGCGGTGGATGTACTGCAACCCGAGCCGGGCGATTGGCCTACTTTTCGCGGTGACAATTCACGCAGTGGATTCACGCGGACATCGGTGGCCAGTGAGCTTGTACCAGGCTGGGAATCGACACTGGGTGGCAAGCTCAGCAGCGTGGCAGTCGCCAACGGTCTGGTCTACGTGGCCCAGGTTGAAACGCATACGGTACACGCACTGGACGCGACAACTGGAGAGACCGCCTGGAGTTTCACGGCGGGAGGTCGAGTCGATTCACCCCCCACGATCTACCAGGGCCAGGCAATTTTCGGATCGGCAGATGGCTGGGTTTATTGCCTCAGGGCCAGTGACGGCCAGCTAGCCTGGCGATTCCGCGCCGCGCCACGGGACCAGCGGCTGATGTCCTTTGAACAACTGGAATCGGTCTGGCCGGTCCATGGCAACGTGCTGGTGCTGGATGGGATCGCCTATTTCGTGGCTGGCCGATCCAACTTTCTTGACGGAGGACTCCGCTTCTACCGGCTCGATATGGACGGCGGAGCGCTGCTGTCCGAGCAGATTGTCGGCGATACGGACCCAGAGACAGGCGAGAACCTGCAGGATCGCGTGCAGGTACTCAATATGCCAGCCGGGCTGCCTGACATTCTTTCCAGTGACGGCAGCTTTGTGTACATGCGGTCACAACGCTTTGACCTGAACGGTGAACGCCAGGAAATCGGCCCCGTGTCGGGAAAACCCCCGGAACAGGGCGCGGCGCAAAAAGGTACCGGTGTCCATCTCTTTTCGCCAGCAGGGTATCTCGACGGGTCGTACTTTCATCGTAGCTACTGGGTCTACGGCAAGAACTTCGCCGGCGGCCACGCGGGCTATTACCAGGCCGGCAAGTATGCTCCCTCGGGACGCCTGATCGTCAGTGACCAGGAGAGAATTTATGGGTTTGGTCGCAAGCCGCAATACCTGCGCTGGACAACCACCATGGAACACCAGGTGTTTGCCACCAGCAAGGATGCGCCTGACGCGCCGGCGCCGGCTGCCGGCGGTGGCAGCATGGTGCGAGTTGCCAAGTCCAAGAGCCTCAACCCGGCTGGCACGGCGTTGGCTGTCGAAGCCTGGGTCCAGGCGGCCAAGGCGAATGGCGTGATTGTTGCCCGTGGCGGACCTGCCGATGGTTATGCACTGGTCGTTAAGGGTGGCCGGCCACAGTTCATGCTGCGTGCCGAGAACACGCTCACGACCGTCACCGGGCCCAAGTCCATCGCTGGCGACTGGGCTCACCTGGTGGGCGTGCTGACCGAGGACAAGCAACTCAAGCTCTATGTCAACGGGCAACTGGCTGGTTCAGGCAAGGTACCGAATTTTATCCAGGCCGACCCAATCCAGTCACTTGAGATCGGTGCGGATGACCTGAGTGCTGTCGGCAACTATACCTCGCCCTATCCCTTTACCGGCCTGATCGACGAGGTGCGGATTTACCATGGTACTGTCTCGGCCAAGGATGTGGCGGGCAGGTTCCAGGACCAGCAGGCCACAGTGGAAACTGCCAGCCTGGTCTTCTCCGCTTCATTTGATAAGGGTGACGCAAAGGACGTCTCTGGAAATGAAAACCACGGTCAGCTGGCAGGCGTCAGCCCGGCAGCCGGCAAGTTTGGCAAATCACTTCGCTTCGCCGGTCGCGGCGGACGCACGACCGGGACCTTCGTTAAGTTTGACTGGACCCGTGACCTGCCGCTTTATGTCCAGGCAATGGTGCTGGCCGACAAGTCGCTGTTTGTCTGTGGGCCACCTGACTTGCTCAATGATGAAGAAACGCTGAAGAGAATCATGGCCCGCGATCCGGATGTGGAGCAAGAGCTGCAGCGACAGGACAGGGTTCTGGAAGGCAGCGAGGGAGCCCCGCTGATGGTCATCTCGACTGTGAATGGGGAAGCTCAAGAGGTGATGACGCTGGAGCATTTACCGGTCTGGGATGGCATGGCTGCGGCCAATGGCAAACTCTATATCGCCACCAGAGGAGGTACGGTTATCTGCCTGGAGAGTACCAAGTAGAGTCCCTTGCAGCGGGCCTGTCGGCTGAATCCGATTTTCAGCTGATCGGATCGTCGATGCGGATCGTCCCGCCCTCGACTACCTGGGCGCGTAAGCCGCCGCGGTGTACGAGGGACGCTCGAATACCCTCAAAGGTTAACTTCTCAAGGTGCCCACATGGTTCACAGAGTCGAATTCCCTTGAGCAGCACGTCGCCGACACGGAATTCCTGGCCCACCATGTGATTCAGAGCGAGTCCACGAGTTAGCAGATTCCGGCGCGAGTCGCGGTGAGCAATCTGCAGGTCGTACTCGCGGCCGGCAGCCTGCAATGCTTCCTCTTCAATCAGCGTGACTTCCTGATCAGGCTCGATCGCCTCTCCATCCTGGAAAGTGCCACTCAAATTCGCATACCGATCGCCGACAAGTCCATGGCCCGCGATCGCCTCGACTAGCTCGACCGGCTCCATCTGGGCAGCCCCGTCCGAGCTGATACAGATTCCAACCAGTCTCGCTTCAGCCATCGAACGTCGTCCTCTCGTGAAAACCTGCCGGGCTAGACAAGTTCGGGAATCAAGCGACCGCCCTCAGTGACGATTGGCACCGGCCGACCTGAGCGGTTGATCCAATGCGAGTCAAGATCGATATCCAGATGTCGGAACGTGGTCGCGGCCAGATCCTGGGGCCGTACCTTACCCGACTGGATCGTACCCCCGTGGGCATCGCTGCTGCCGATCACCTGTCCGCAGGGAAGTCCGCCGCCTGCCATGACCATCGACATGATCGGTGTCCAGTGATGGCGGCCATTCTGTTCGTTGATTTTCGGTGTACGTCCGAACTCACCCATCATCAGGACGAGCGTGGAGTCCAGCAGACCGCGCTCGTCGAGGTCATTCACGAGGGCATAAAGTGCCTGGTCGACGCGTGGCATGAGTGGCTTGAGTCCCTTCTCGATACCCATCCAGCGGACATCATCACCATGGTGGTCAAAGTATCCCCAGGCACCGCTGACCAGCACAAAGGATGTGCCAGCTTCGACCAGACGACGAGCCAGCAGGGCTTTTTCGCCAACACTGGCGCGACCGTAGGCATCGCGAGTTGCCGCGGATTCCTGTTCGATGTCAAACGCCTTCTGGACCTGACCGGAGAGCACCATCTCGATTGCCTGCTGGGTATTTCGATCGAACCTGTTCAGCAGATCTTCCTTGTCGAGCCCGCGCTGCAATCGATCGACCTGCCGCTGGAGGTCACGACGATTTTGCAGACGGTCGAGCGAGACACCCTTGGGCAAGTCAAACTTGTCCGCCAGTTCCAGGCCCTTGACCGGTTCGTATTTTGAGCTGAGTTCGCCGGCACCATAGACATCGGAGGTCCAGCTATTGGCCAGGCCAATGAAAGCTGGCAGGGCGGGATTGTTGGGGCCTCGCAGCAGCGAGACAAGACTTCCCATCGAGGGATATCCGCCGCCATCGCGACCGTCGTTGGTACGTCGTGCCAGCGGGTTGCCAGCCTGCATGGTAATCGGCGTGTGATTACTGGCGCTGCAGTCGACCGCACGCAGGATATTCAGCTTATGAGCGATCGAGGCCTGCAGGGGGAGGTGTTCGGCGAAGCGAACACCTGGCAGCGAGGTTGGGATTGTGCCAAAGGGGCCTCGGACTTCGGGTGGCGCGTGAGGCTTCGGGTCCCACATATCCAGCTGGCTGGGACCGCCCGACAGCCAGAACAGGATGACTGACTTGTTGGCCGCACTGGCAGCCGCCTGGGCTTGTCGAAGTTGCAGCAGCTGGGGCAGCGTCATACCGCCGACGCCAGCCAGACCGGTCTGCAGGAACCAGCGCCGCGAGCCGACTTTGATCAGGTCGTTAGTAGCAGGTGCAAAAGGTGAACGGCCGCTCAGAGCCAGGTGCTCGTGGTCGTGTTCTTGCTGGCAGGACGTGCGTTCGCTCATGTTCTGGCCTCGACAATGTCCATCATCCTCGTCTTATTATCCCCATGATAACGTCGTCGACACGCGCCGTCTGCAGAGATTAAGCGAAAGGCGACAATTGCCTCAGCCAGCGGTCAATTGCTGCCAAAACAGTAGACATATTCCTGTCGTTTGTCGCCGTGGATGGTGCTGCGGATGAAGACCTGTTTACCGCTGAAGGCGGGAGTGGCCATGATTTCATCGCCCACCTGGAAGCTGCCCGTCTTGACCAGCTTCTCTGCCGAGGCCTCAACCAGGATCACTTCGCCATTTTCATTGGCAAAGTAAATTGTACCTGCGGCCAGGATGGGCGAGGCGGTAAAGCCGCCACCCAGTCGTCCCTTCCATCGTTCGGTCCCGCTGGCAGCGTCCCAGCAGTAAGCCACACCATCGTCGGTCACAGTGTAAATGTGCTTATCGAAAGCCAGCAGCGATGGCACATAGACTCGCACGCTGTTTCGCCAGACAACTTCACCACTGCCGTCCGCCCTGACGGCGGCCGTCTCGTGCTTGGGATAACCACCGCTGGCAAAGACAAGTCCCTCGGCGACAACTGCCGTACCGACGCACTCGGTGGTGGTCGCATCGGCCACCCAGAGTTGCCTGCCGGTGGCGGGATCGTAGGCGGCGAGCTGGTCACAGCCAGCCAGCAACAACTGGTCCCGGCCACTTACCTTGAGAATAATCGGTGACGTGTAGTTCGGTTTGACCGGTCGATCCTGAGACCAGACGACTTTCCCCGTCGATCGCTCGAGGGCTACCAGGCAGCCCTTGCCGCTCCCCTTGTTGTCGGCAGCGACAATCACGTTGTTGCCGTAGATCGTTGGCGATGCGCCGAACCCCTGGTGAGACGTAAAACGACTGATCTCTTTCTCCCAGAGTTTCTTGCCAGCCAGGTCGAGAGCAGTTGTCCAGACACTACCGTGAGCAAAGAAGCAGATGAAGAAGCGATGGCCGTCGCTGGCCACGGATGCAGAGGCCTGGGAGCCCTTCTTGTTGGTATGGCCGAAACTGTCCTCAAACAACTCGGTTTGCCAGAGCAACGTGCCATCCTTGCGCGCCAGGCAGATAACGGACTGAGTCTGGGCTTGTTCATCTGCCGTTGTCAGCACAACTCGCTGACCAACAATCGTCGGCGACGAATGACCGCGACCGGGAATGGCAGCTTTCCAGGCCAGCTCGGTTTCATCCAGCCTGGCTGGTGGCCTGGCCGACTTCGGCGCGATGCCGTCGGAGCTGGGACCGCGCCAGCCGGGCCAATCCGTTTCGCTGAGCTGAATGTCGACTGGAACTGCCTCGGCACCCTCGGCAACGTTATGACCAAGCTCCCCCTGGCAACCAGCCAGCAGGGGGAAACAGAAGAGAACAAGTGCAAGCAGTCTCAGGCGTGACATGATGTTGTAATTCCATCTTCGGGACAGAGAGCGGTCAGTTATTATTCGCTTGCCAGCGAGACGCAGATGATTTCCTTGTCGTTGCGGACATAAATCGAGCGATTTGCAAAGGCCGGATAGGACCAGACAACGGAACGTCCGAAGGCTTCACCGGTTGGTTTCAGCAGCGACATGCGGCTGGTTTCCCGGTAACCCTGGCGATCCATCTGTGCCAGGATCAACTCGCCATGTTCATTGAACAGGAAGTAGCCATTGGCGTGCCGTGTCATCATCGCTGTGCCATGATTGGAGGGACGTTCACCACCCGTGGCCTTGAACGACTCCCAGAGAATCTTGCCGGACGGCAGTTCAACTGCAGCCAGTTCTCCCTTGCGACAGCCGAAGCCGTAGAGAATACCGTCGTCGATGATCGGTGTTGAATTGGAACAGAAGACTCCTCGCTCGGTCGTGCCGCGCCAGGCCACCTCGGCCACGGCCGGCGTGCCAGACAGCTTCAAGAGAGCAGAGATATTTCCAATGCCGCTGGCATACAAGTAGTCGCCATGTTGCGTCGGTGCTGTCACTGACATTCGGTAGGCGGGCTTGAGCGGTACGGTCCAGTGGATCTTGCCGCTGGCTGGATCCAGTCCATTGATGGCCTCCGGGTGCCAGATCACCAGCTGCCGCTGATCACCATGCTGGATCATGGTCGGCGGACAATAGCCTGCATCCGAGGAGGAGAGGTTGCGCCAGATTTCTTTTCCGGTGTTCTTGTCGAGTGCCACGACCAATGTGCCATCCCCACCTGGAAGACAGAACAGGGTGTCGCCGTCGACGAGTGGATGGTGGGAGTATCCCCAGTGGGGCGACCGGACCTTGTACTCCTGAACCAGCTGCTTCTGCCAGATGACACGGCCGGTAGCGGCATCCAGGCACAGCAGGTGGCCCTCAGCACCGAGGCAATAGAGCTTGCCATCGTTGAATGTCGGCGTGGCTCGTGGTCCCGAAGGATAGGAGATCTCGTAGGGGCAATCGTACTCGTAGGTCCAGATCCGCTTGCCACTGGCTGCATCCAGGCAGGTCACCCGTTCATTACCCTCGAGCTTGACGCGTGTTCCCGAATTATTGAGCACCTCGCCGGCGGTCCTTTCAAAGTCGGCCAGGTAGACCTTGCCCCCTGCAACAGCTGGGCCTGAGTATCCCAGGCCAACGGACATTCGCCATTGCACTGGCAGCCCTTCGGCAGGGAAACTCTTGACGATCCCGGTCTCTCGCCAGACTCCATCACGCTCCGGCCCCATCCACTGTGGCCAGTCATCGGCGCAGAGAGGACAACTGAGCAGGGTCAGCAGGGTCGCAGCCAGGAAGCCGGTGGCACGTCGGGACATCAGGAAACCTCATCAACAGGAAACCAACTTCAGGGATCTTCGTCGATTCTAACGGAATTGAGATCGCCGCGTATTGTCTGGCACGACGAACCGGTCGCTTCCTATAATGCGAGGCAATGAGATCCCCTGTTTTGCTCAGTACACGTTCACAATGCGATCCTCGGTACTGGCCACAACCACACTCCACTGACTGTTGGTCTCCAGGTCGGTGAGGCCACCGCGATCCGGACACTTGTTACTGCTAACTGATCGACTCTTTCTGCCAGGGCACTACTGCATGCCGTCGCCTCACCAGTTGCTTGCACTCATCTTCTCCACGATCGTCGCCTGCTCTGGCTGCCAGGGCGATTCTGCAGATCCTGGAGACGATACCGGGACCAACCCACAGGCCGCTGACGACCAGGGTCCGAGCCATTTTTCCAGCTGGGCTGGCGAGGAGAAGATCGCCACGAATGACCTCGACGAGTTATTTTCGGCAGCTGTCGAGCACTACGAGCTGAGCAGAAAAGCTGTCTCGCCAGAAGACAAGGCGGATAAGATGCTGCTGGCTGCCGCCTATGCACGCAGGATGGCAAGCCTCGATCCCGACTTCCTGGCATCTCAAAAGGAGTTTTTCTCGTCGATGTATTACAATGGCGCCTGCGGACTGAGCATCCAGGGTAAGCCGAAGCTGGCGATGGCGGCACTGGATGATGCCATCGCAGTTGGCTTTCACGATCTCGACCTGCTGATGCTGGATGAGGACCTCGATAACGTTCGGCAGCTCGCTGATTTCGGTGACCGTATGGAGACATGGGCACGACAGGCGACCGCCTCGATACGAACGGAGGTTGCCACCATCCTGTCACTCAATGAACCCTTCCTATTCGACTTCGAACTGACTTCATTCGATGGCCAACCGCTCAAGCTATCTGACATGGCGGGCAAGGTGGTGGTGGTTTACCTCTGGGGAACTTGGTCCGAAGCATCCCGCCAGTCCTTGCCAACCTTGATCGGAGTGCAACAAGAGTTCGGTGACAAGGTTCAGCTGGTTGGGATCAACTTCAATGAACCCGGGGGTGCTGAAGCGGTAACCAGTTTCCTGGCTGATGCGAAACTGGATCTCTTCTCGGCGATGGGCACTCAACAACTCCTTGAACAACTGCCGGATTTCGAGGACTTTCCGACTGTCGTGTTTATTGATCACGATGGTACGGCCCGCTTGAGTTTGACCGGTAGACACAGTTACAAATTTATCCAGCCCATCGTCTCACTACTGACAGATGAGGATGCCAAGTGACAAGCTGCCAACACCCGACCGCACCGATTAACCGCCGCCAGGCCCTCGCTTCGATCACGGCACTGGCTGGCATCTCACAGTTTCCCGGCCTGGCTGCTATAGTCCGCCGCAAGCCGAAGGTCGCAGCGATAGTGACGGACTACCGAAACAACACTCACGCCGATGTCATCTGCGGAAAAATCCTGGAGGGATTTCGGCAGGATGGTGGAGTGGGCCCCGAGCTGGAATTGGTGTCCATGTTTACCGACCAGGTTAACGACGGGGACCTCAGTCGCTCGCTGGAAAAAAAGCACGGTTTCAAGATCACAGGCAGTATCGAGGAAGCGATCACGCTCGGTACGAACAAGCTTCAGGTCCAGGGTGTGCTGAGTATCGGTGAGCATGGCAACTATCCGTTCACGCCGGATACAAAACAGCACATGTATCCTCGCGCCCGCTTCTTTGATGCCATCACCGAGACGTTTCGCAAGACAGGCAAGGTGGCGCCGGTCTTCAATGACAAACACCTGGCGTACAACTGGGCGGATGCCAAGCAGATGTACGACACGGCTGCCAGGATGAAGATCCCCTTCATGGCCGGTTCGTCGCTGCCGGTGACCTGGCGTAAACCGCAATCGGTATTCCCCATCGGTACGCCAATCGAAGAGGCACTGGTCTACGGCTATGGCGGCCTGGAAGCGTATGGCTTCCACATGCTCGAGACAATGCAGTGCGTGGTGGAACGGCGGCAGGGCGGTGAATCGGGAGTCGAGTCAGTCCAGGTGCTGCGCGGCGAAGCCGCCTGGCAGGCAAGCCAGCAGGGGCGCTGGTCATTTGAGCTGCTCAAAGCAGCTGTGGCTGGCAGCGATATCGAGATCGCCGACGAGAAGTTGATCGCACAGGTCCGCAGCCCGAACTCCGCCGTCTACCTGATGAAATACCGCGACAAGATTCCAGTGACCGGAGCCATGATCCCCGGAGTGGGTGGCCAATTCAGTCTGGCCATGAAGCTGCCCGACCAAGAGGATCCTTTCGTCAGCTGGTTTCAGCTTGAGGACAAGAAACCGTACGGCCACTTTGAATACCTGCTGCGAGCTATCGAGGAAATGTTTCAGACCGGCAAGCCCAGCTATCCAGTGGAAAGAACGCTGCTGACCACCGGTATCCTGGACCGCGTCATGCATAGTGTGGCGAACGATGGGATCAGCTACCGCACGCCGGAACTGGCGATTCGATACCAGCCAGTTGAGTGGCCGTACGCTAACCAGGCAGGCGGAAATCCCTATCCGTGCTGAGCTGCTGCGGGCGCATAAAAAAACGGCTGCCCTGCCGAAGCAAGACAGCCGCTTATCTCTTCAAGCGCCAGGAGGCTTACTTGCTGTCCCTGCGCGTGAACACGTAAATGATCACGCCAAGAGCAATCATGCCCACAACGCCTTGTTCGCCGAGCGAGCTGATCATCACGGTGATCCGCTCAACAACGCCTTCAGTTCCGCCCAAGAAGGGCACTTCAGCGCCAAACAGAATGGCAGCGACGATGGCCAAAGCGACCAGCAAAACTGCGATTTCTGTCAAGGCGCGAATCCAATGCTTGACAGTATCAAGAGTCTTAAGACTATTCATGGTTCACTTCTCTCCGGATTGGGTAATTACCTTCGAGCAAACACTCTGTATCTGTTTGCTGAGCCACATCCCTATGGCTCGCTTCATGACTACCAATAAATCGTCATGTCATCCCTTCAGACTCCACTTCTCTCGGAATCTGTTGCCGAAAGTCTGCGATTGGTCATTTTCGCTTGCCTAGCTTGCCGAGCTTGAACCGCGCCGCATTCCCGAACTGCCCGGTTTAACAAACCCGCAACCTTTGCCTGAGCGTAGCTGTTTCACATTGGAGGCGAAAACCACCGGAAAATGGCACTTTTGAAATCACGCCTCTGGTGTAGTTTCTGGAATTCACAGAGCACGCTCAAAAACATATCTGCTCCGAGTGCTAACGGCAGACCAGGCTGAATTGATCCGCGCTGATCACCACCGGCAACGATCTCACCGAGCGCAGTGAGCAGCTGAGCTGAGGCGGCCACGCGTTCAGCTTTGGCTTACCAGCGAGCAAGTTCCCCCAGCCCCAGCTCTTCGAGCAGCTTCTGCTCCGCCTCGCTGGCCTGATAACGCCGACCCTTGCGATCGAACCAGCTGCGTGTGAAGAAGAACATCCCGTAGATGTCATTGTCCAGCACCTGCAGCACGGTAATGTCCGGCGCCACGGCCGAGGCGCGTTCCTTGAACAGTTCCTCCTGCTGCACAATCGTGTAACCCACAACGCCGCCGTTGAGGACTTCCAGTTGAGGCTGCCTCTCTTGCAGGATAGCGGGGAACGTGTGGGCGTTCGGCAGATGCACACCAAAGGTATAGGAATCTCCCAGCACCAGGATCCGCTGTCGCTGACTGGGAATCTCCAGATCGTGCCGCGCACGAAATCCCTGGGCATTTGTCTGCAGCACGAATGGCAAGTCGCCTGCCACTTTCCACGGCTCCGACAGGTTCGGCTGCAAGTCACCGCAGACTGCAGGCGTTCCCTTGTAGTCGATGCTGCAACGATGATCGGCAAAAGCAGCCAGGCTGCCGGCCAGCTGCTCGGCCACGATACCGTTACCGAGCCGCGAGAAGTGGTCATCGTGCGGTAACAATGTCACCTGCTGCCATTCCGATTCGCGAACCGCTTCAGTCACATCGAGCAGCGGTACGCCGTGCTCTGCCGTCAGCTGTTGAAAGAACGAACGGCAGATTTCCTCGGAGCGATGATCCTCACTCTCGACATCCGTTGAGGGGATATAGAGAACGACCAGCTGGCTATCAATCTCACTGCAGGCTGTCACCAGGCTGGCAAACCTGTCAGCATACTGCCGCATGAATTCTGTCCGCAGGCTGCGGCCCGGTTCGCCGTAGAGAGCTCTCCAGGTCGGCTGGCGCGTATCGCGAAAACGCTCGATCACGTGCTCGGCCGACTGCTGACCAGCCCGTGCCCGCAAGGTCTCGATCGTTGACTGGATCGCCGTTGGTGAACTCGCTTTGAGCTGGAAGTAAATGCACCGCAAGACAACCTCTGCGGTCAGCAGCACCAGCAGGCAGGCTACCACGGCAAACAGAATTTTCTTTCGTGCACTCAGGGCCATCGCATCAACTCGTGTGATTTCCACTACCGGCTCCGCCCGGCGTCTTGCCAGCATAGCCGACAGCGGCAGAAGGCAACTACTTCAAATCGAGCCGGCAACCGGTTGCCTGGCCTCGTTACCTGCTTTACACATAAGAACGGCTCGCGTCCGTCCGCAAAATCTCTTCCCCAGGCGCAAACTTCACAATGAACACCGACTCAGCCGGTGCCGTGCAGACCGGTACTTTTGAAGTTAACGGTCGCAGCTATTCTCTTCCATCGCGACCGGTCGTCACGATCTGCATCGATGGTTGCGCCGATGAGTACCTGACGACATCGATCGCTCACGGCTGCATGCCGACCGTTGCCGGCATGGCGGCGACTGGCTATCGCGGCCTGGTGCGTGGTGCCCTGCCCTCTTTCACCAACGTCAACAACGCCGCCATTGCCACCGGCCTGCCCCCCTCCGAAACCGGCATTTCCGGCAACTTCTTCCTCGATCCCGAATCCGGCGAAGAAGTCATGATGAACTCGGCTGACTATCTCCGCACCGGTACCGTGTTCGCCGCAGCGGCACGAGCGGGTCGCAAGGTGGCAGTTGTAACAGCCAAGGAAAAACTGCGAGACATACTCTCCAAGGACCTGCAGGGAATTGCCTTTTCGGCAGAAAAAGCCAACGAGGCTCAACTCGATAGCCACGGGATTGAGGATGTAGAAAAGCTGGTGGGCGCGGCGACGCCGGAAATCTACAGCGCCGCAGCCAGCCTTTTCGTTTTGCAAGCGGGTGTGGCTCTGCTGGAACATGGCCTGGCAGACTTTCTCTACCTCTCGCTGACCGACTACATGCAGCACAAGTTCGCACCCCACGAGCCGGAGTCGCTCGAGTTTCACAGGGGCATGGACAGGGAGATCAGCCGGCTGGTTGAAGCAGGTGCAATCGTCGCCGCCACCGCTGATCATGGCATGAATGCCAAGAACCGCGCCGATGGCACTCCCAACGTGATCTACCTCGAGTCGCTGCTGGCTGCTGAGTTTGGTGAGCAGGTCTGTGTGATCTGCCCGATCACAGATCCTTACGTGGTCCATCACGGCGCACTCGGCTCGCTGGTCATGGTCCATCTACCCGACAGCATTTCGACGACGGACGTGGCCACCTGGATCCACCAGCTGGATGGCGTCACCGAGGTCCACGATCGACGCTCGGCAGCCGATAAGCTGCAATTGCCTGCCGACCGAATCGGCGACCTGACCGTACTCTCGGCACGTGACGTTGTGCTGGGGCGCCGTCCGGCAGACCATGACCTGGCCTTGCTGCAAGGTGGATTACGCAGCCACGGTGGGCGGTACGAGGAAATGGTCCCACTGCTGCTATCTCACCCACTGAACCAGGAATACCGCCACAAGGCCCAGGCTGATCCGCGCAACTTCGACCTGCTCGATTTTGCCTGCAATGGAACATCTTCATGAACGACGACGGACACTGCCAGCTGACAAGTTATGTTGCCGCCCAGCCGGTCAGCGGAGACGATCTGCTGGATGTTGTAAATCCTTACAACGGAGAGCTTGTCGGCACCGTCAGGCAGGCAACGCCGGAGGATGCCGAGCGGGCAATCGTAGCTGCCAGCGGCGCCGCAGGTCAGCTGACTCGCTACCAGCGATATGAAATCCTGATGAAGGCTCGCACCGCCCTGAACGAGCAGGCGGAGGAGTTTGCCCAGTTGATCATGCGCGAGTCGGGACTCTGCCTGCGAGAAACTCGCTACGAAACTGGTCGGGCTGCAGACGTGATGCAGTTCGCCGCGATCGAATCACTCAAGGACGACGGCCAGATCTTCTCCTGCGACGTCTCTCCGCAAGGCAAGCAACGCAAGATCTTTACCACCCGCGAGCCGCTTCAACTGGCACTCGCTATTACTCCTTTCAACCATCCCCTCAACCAGGTCATTCACAAGCTGGCCCCCGCTATTGCAGCCGCTGTGCCGGTCATCCTCAAACCGCCCAAGCGTACACCGCTGACTGCGATTCGGCTCGTTGAACTGCTCTACGAGGCTGGCCTGCCCGGCGAGATGCTGAGTGTTCTGGTGGGAGACAATCGCTCGGTTATCGAACCGATCATCGTGGATCCACGAGTTGAGCTGGTCAGCTTTACCGGCAGCACGGATGTCGGCAAGAAGATTGCCACGCTGTCTGGCTACAAAAAGAAATGCCTCGAACTGGGTGGCAATGCCCCGCTCATCATTCTCGAGGATGCGGACATGGAACTGGCCGTGCAGCTGGCGGCCGAGGGCTGCTTTCGAAATTCCGGGCAGCGCTGCACGGCGGTCAAACGGCTGCTGGTTCACGAAGCCCTGCTGGCTGACTTTACCGAGCGGCTGGTTGCCAGGACAGCCGAGTACCCCTGCGGGGACCCTGCCGACGAAGCAACCCGGGTCGGAACAGTGATCGATGAAAACTCAGCTCGTCAGCTTGAAGCGGTCGTAGCAGATGCAGTTGCGGCGGGAGCCCGGGTACTGGCAGGTGGCGGTCGTGACGGAGCCCTGCTGCAACCGACCGTGATTGCTGATGTACCACGCGACTGCCAGATGGTGGTGGAAGAGTCATTCGGGCCGCTGGCCCCGATCATGGCGGTTTCCGACCTGGATGACGCCATCCAGTTGGCGAATGCCACTCCCTTCGGACTGGCCGCTGGCATTGTCACTCGTGATCTCGAACGCGCGATCGCCGCGGTCAAGCGGATTCGAACCGGCACGGTGAACGTTAACGAGGTGCCTGGCTATCGAATCGAGTCCTCACCATTTGGCGGCGTCAAGGACTCAGGGCTGGGCATCAAGGAAGGTGTGATCGAAGCGATCAAGTTCATGACCAATGTGAAAACGTTCTCACTGCCCTGGTAGGGGTAATCAGATCAGGCCTGTGATCGGCTCACCGTGGTAGATCTGGTGCGGTCGATCCAGTTTGTCATACCAGGCGGCCGTGGCTGGGATCCCCAGTGCCTGGTAAATCGTAGCTGCCATCTTCTCGGGCGTCTGCGGATTATCGGTCGGATAGCCACCCTGCTTGTCGGAGGAGCCGATCACGTTGCCCCCCTTCACACCACCGCCGGCAAAGAAGACGGTCTGCACGGCGCCCCAGTGATCGCGGCCAGGCAGCTTGTAGTGCTCAGCCAGCAGAGAGATCTTGGGTGTCCGTCCGAACTCGCCGGCCATCACAATCAAGGTGTCATCCAATTGGCCACGTTCCGATAGATCATCCAGCAAAGCGGAGACAGCCTTGTCGGTCGGCGGGAAGAGATTGTCCTTGAGGTGCGGGAAGGCATTTCCATGGGTATCCCAGGCTTCGTTGTTGCCAAGGTTGACCTGCACAAGGTTGACGCCACATTCCACCAGTCGGCGGGCCATCAGCAGCGACCAGCCAAAAGCGTTTTTGCCATACCGCTCCTGATCCTTCTCATCAGCCCGGGTTACATCGAGAGCATGCTGCACTTTGGGATCGGTCAACAGTGATACGACTCCCTGCCGGTAGCGATCAAATCGCTCGGTACTGGCAAATCGATCGAGCTCGCGACGTTGCTGGGCCAGCGTCGACAGCAGGCCATTTCGACCCTCGAATCGGTCGCGAGAGAAGCCATGGGGCAGTGACAGGTTGGGGGCCTGAAAGATCCGCTCGTCCTTCTTGTCCCGTTCCTGATGATCAAACTGGTACTCTGGAAACGCTCCATAGGACATGTTGTGGAAGGGTGCGGCCTCGATAAACCAGGGATTGTTCTCCTCGCCCAGCATGCCGGCAAACTGACCGGGGATCACTCGTCCGGAGTTGTGGACCAGTCGTTCTGGCAAGGCAATGGCTGGCGGAAGATTGTCTTGTGACTGCGTGGCTACGTTAACGATGGACGCAATCGAGGGCCAATCCGATCCCTGCGGCTTGCTACCGCTAAAACCGGGCGGCGTCTTGGAGCGGCCGGTCAGCATGATGTGGTGACCAAGCGAGTGCTCGTTCGAACCATGGGTCAGCGATCGGCAGATCGACCACATCTCGCTGCGCTGAGCCAGCTGAGGCAGATGTTCACAAATCTGCAAGCCAGGTGTCTTGGTCTGGATCGGATTGAATTCGCCACGCACGTCGTCCGCGGCGTCCGGCTTCATATCGAAACTCTCGTGCTGCGCCAGGCCTCCAGAGAGGAAGATATAAATCACTCGCTTGGCAGTCGCCGGCTGTGCGACCTGGCCATCGGGAAGCGGTGCGGCCCGCAGCCCTTCGAGGTGATTCATGCCGAGTCCCAGCAGGCTAATGGAACCAGCCTGCAGGGCAGTTCGGCGGGAGACCCTCGGGTGATGTCCAGGGTGGTTCATCGGCTACTTCCTGTGAGCGTCGTAGGCAGAACACTAAAAGACTCTTCGGCCACTGATCTACTTACAGTTTAGATCAGGCCTCGAACAATGGCAATTCTCGAAATCACTACCCACCGCAGTCAACTAATGGCCGGCAACGGTTATCAGCGGCGTTTTTTGTCCGGATAGGGCGGGACAGGCGGAACCGGCACGGGCTGTTCAAGGATCTTGGCCTGCAGATGCTTGATGGCCGCTTCCAGCTGAGCATCACGGCCCTGGTAGGTGGCGTGCGGCAGGTTGTCGACGACAATGTCCGGATCGACGCCATGACCCTCGATCAGCCAGGCGCCTTCCGGGCCGTAGACTCCTGTCTGGGCTGCCGAGGCAATTCCTCGATCTACCAGCCGGTTATTGAAGCTCAACCAGATCTCGCCGCCCCAGGTGCGGGTGCCGATGGCCTGCCCCATGCCAAGTCGGCGAAAGCCCTCGGTGAAGGCTTCGCCATCCGAGGCGGTCTTCTCGTCACAGAGCACGACCATGTGACCACGGAAAGCATATTGCATGTTCCAGGTCGGCTCGCCAACACGGGACTTCCAGTAAAACCAGGACTTCCGCAACAGCTTCCCCAGAATCCAGCTGTCGATATTTCCGCCGCGGTTGTGTCGCACATCGATGATCAGGCCCGAGCGATTGAAAACGGGATAGTAGTGCCGCGCCCACTCAGCAATATTGCTGCGCCCCATAGCTCGTAAATGCACATAGCCGATATTGCCCTCACCAAGTCGTTCCACTTCCAATCGCCGCGTGTATTCCCACTGGTCGTACCGCAGGCTGGCAGCTGCGCTGGCCGAAATCGGTTCCACGATCACGCGCCGCGACTTGTTGTCAGCCGCTTGTTTTACTTCCAGCAGCACCGATTCGCCGGACTTTCCTCGCAGTAACTCATGCGGGTGGCGGACCGAGAGCAGCGGTACTCCATCAATCGACTGGATCACCAGACCTGCTTCCACGTTCACTCCGGCACGCGCCAGCGGGGAGAGTTTTTCAGGATAGTCCGGATCGGACTGGTAGACGTGGTCCACCAGGTAGCCACCATCTTTCTCACTTCGACTGAGTACAGCACCTAGCGAGGCTGGCCATATTCGCTTGTCATCCTGCCGATGGTCACCCCCGCGCACATAGATATGAAGTGCTTCCAGTTCACCAACCATCTGTTCGATCAGGTCGTTCAATTCAGCCCGGTCGGTAACGCGATCGACCAGCGGCAGGTGCCGCACCAGGACTTCATTCCAGTCGACGTTATGCAAATTGGGGTCATAGAAATAGTCGCGTTCCAGCCGCCAGGCATCGATGAACATCTGCCGCCATTCCGCTACCGGATCGATCGGGAACGTCCAGTCACTGATGTCGACCTGCGATTTGCTCCAGCTGTCTGGAGCTGCTCCATTAGCCGCAAACACGTGGATATTATCTCCCTTGTGAAGAACCACCTGCGTGCGGCCCCCCGACAGCTGGTAGTCTTTCACTTCCGAGCTGATCGTGTTGACCGTCGGATCGTGCTTGACCTGGACCGCAAGCAACGATCGCACGGACGGAAGGGCGCTGGTCCGCGATGTGTAATAGAGCTGCCCCTTCGCTGCCTGCAACGAGTCATAGTTTCCGGGCGGCACCGGTACGACGCGAATCCGCTGTTGAATACCATCCGCATCGATGCTCACGACGGCAGGCTGCTGGGCATTCTCACCCTTCTTTGGCGGCTTCTCTTTCTGCTCCTCATCCTCCGCCGTTTCTGCAACCAGCTCATCGGGTGTCCGGAACGGCGAACGCAGGTCCTTGACCAGCGCCAGCTCGTAAATCCTGGTGGTCTTGTCAAAGAACGGTTCCGGCTGTCGGGGGCCCCAGGGACTTCCTACCAGCGACACCAGATTGCGGTCCGAGAGAAAATAGAGCCAGCTGCCATCGGCACTCCAGGCCGGCGAATAACTATCAGCCCGATCGGTCGTCAGTTCAATCGTGCTACGGTTCTTGAGGCTGTAGACCCGGATCTGGTCATTCCAGTTTTCCGCGCCGACCACGTATGCCAAGAACTGGCTGTCAGGCGACCAGCAGAGGTCGTAGAAGTTGTTATGAGTTGAGTTGGCAATCTTGACAGATCCGCCCAGCTTGCGAGCGGAGATCCAGAGGTTGTAATCCTTGTCGACGTGGGCAATCTGTTTACCATCCGGCGATGGCAGCGGCGCGTAGCGAAACACCTTCCCGTCCCGCGTGATTCGGCGTGGCGCAGCGGACTGCGAGATCGGCAGCTCCCAGTACTCCAGCTCACCCGACTGATCCGAGAGTGCAACCAGGCTCTGATTATCCAGGAACCTGGCATCACGGAAACGCACGCTGGCATCCCGGGTAATCTGCAGCGGTCTGGATTTCTTGACCGGAAACACAAACACCTGCCCACGAGCCGTGAGGGCAACACGCTCGCCGTCTGGCGAAATATCGATGCCGGAAAGGAAATCGAGCGGCTCCTCGATCCACTTTTCACGGGTCTGGTCAAAGTCCGATGTGATCGTGATCGATATCCGCTGGCTCTCGTTCGTGGCCACGTCCAGTCGCCAGAGATCAGCACCGAGCTGGTACACGATTGTGCCTGCCGAGAGGGATGGACCCAGCACATCAAAGCCACTGTGCCGGCTGTGCTGTTTGAGCTCGCCACCGGCTGGATCCATCGACCAGATATTCATCGTCCCATCGCGATCCGAGGCAAAGTAGATTCGTCCACGCCAAGCCATCGGATTACGACTCGTGCCGGCATAGCCAGCCGTCAGCGGCTGTGCTTCTTCCGCCCCGGTCTCAAATCGCCAGAGACTTTCGACGGATCCACCCTTGTATCGCTTGGTGCTGCTACCCTGCTTGGCCAGGCGCGTGAAGACCAGCAGATTACCCGCTTCGAGCCAACTGGCCTGGTTGGCCTGGCTAAGTGGAATCAGCTGGGTCTCAAGAGTTTCCGGGTCAATTGTGGCCAGCTGGTTATTGGGGAGCGTGGAGAAATGCTGGGTGGCATAAACCACCTGGCCAGTCGGCGTCCAGCCGGCAACTCTCGCCGATTCACCGTCAAACGTCAGCCGCCGTGGCAAGCCGCCATGGATTGGCATCAGGTAGACCTCGCGCGGCCCCTCGTAACTGGCACTGAAAGCGACCTGTGTCCCGTCCGGCGAAATTGCCGCGGATCTCTCTTCTGCCAGGTGCGTCGTCAAACGGGTCGCCTCACCGCCGGCGAGCGATACCTTCCAGAGATCTCCCTCCGCCGTAAAGACAACGGTCTGCTGGTGTAGCGAGGGATCCCTGTAGTAGCCGCGGGTTGTCTGAGCCAGCACGATTCCGGCGGAGAGCCAGAGAGCCAGCACCAGCGGCAGGACAAATCGCACGGACCAGTAGCGTGAACTCATAACAGCGTGCATCGGCAGACTCCCCTTCCAGGGTCGCGAGGAACAATGGTACGCCCTGGGTCACTTCAGGGTTGAAGCAGGGGGCGATTGAGTTGTCGGAGCTGCGGGATGTCAAAGCTCTGCAGCAAGCCGAAACAGTAGACTTCCGGTGTTTTGTTGTAGGACTGGCCAGGCTCAAGAAACGCCCTCAGCGATTCTGGCATGGCGGAGGTTACGACATCGCTGATCCGCTTGTTACCCAGCAGCGCGCCTGCAGTTAAAGCTGCCAGACCACTGCGCGGCCCGGTCGAATGGATCGTGACGCTCTGAAAGTTGAATTGAGCAGCCATTGCATCGAGGCAGGACAACAGCTGGGAGACCTGGATGCCGAGCGGACGTTCACCAACTGTGGCGATCAACATCGCGTTGGAACCAATGCCATCCGGCGGTGCCGACTGGCCGATCAACAGCGGGTCTATGCCAATCACCCGCCTGCCGGCAGCCAGCATCTCTTGCATGGCAACCGCCTGGGAGGCAAATCCACCGTCGGCAACCACCAGCACTGTCTGGCTGGGATCCTCGGGTTCCAGAACGACGGCGGCAGCTGTCAAATCAAGTTCGCGGTACTCGACGACGTAGCGATGCAGGCGGCCTGCCTCGAGCAACCGCAAGGCCGAGTCCTGGCGCAGAACAGCCGTGGTCTCTGGCAAACGGATGATCTCACGAAGTTCCGCGCGGCGGAGTCGAGGTGTCGACTGGGAGGATGCACGCGGTAATCCTGCGGCCAGGTCAGCTGCCAGGGAATGAAAGGTGGCGTTGCCGTCCGGCAGCGGGACCTCGAGCAACTCGGCCGACAAGACTTCCGCTTGCGATTCGATCTCTTCCAGGTTGGGATCATCGAGATCCAGAAAGTGACGGGAGAGGAAGCGGTAAAGTTGCTGACGATTGTCGCGATCGTAGTTGTGAGTTCCTGGATCCGAGTTCTCGTGGTAGGCAACCCGGTCCGCCACACCTGCTTGCCGGAAAAATGGAATCACCGGGTCCACGATGTTTGGCTTCACCTGGCCCGCCACAAAGCAACAGTTGTCCTGGTCATTGAAAATCAGTAGCGTTGGCCGCGGCACCATCATGGCAGTCAGCTGGGTATAGTCAGCGAGCGATACCAGGTCGCAGGGGATTTGCTCGAGGTCACCAATACTGCTGCGATGGTCCAGCCGATGCAGAATGCCACTGTGACCCGCCACCGGCACCGCCAGCTTGACCCTGGTATCGAGCGAGCTGAGTACGATTGTCTGCCAGCCACCACCCGAGAGGCCGGTCACCGCCAGTCGATCTGGGTCAGCATGGGGATGATCCAGCAGCACATCGATACCACGTGACATCGAGAGGAAGAAAACGCCCAGGCCGCTTCGTCCGCAGAGATCCAGCAGGGCAAGGTTGTTGTGCGAGTAGCCTTCCTCGCGCAGTTGCCCCATCCCGATCCACTCCAGGTTGAGCGCGATCATGCCCCGCTTGGCCTGGTTGATGCAGCGAATCTGCTTGTAATCGGTCACCTTGCCATCGCGGGAGTGGCCATTCACATTCAAGATGACCGGCACCCTGCCCTCCAGCTTGTCCGGTTCGTAAAGCAGGGCGGGGATCCACAATCCGGGCAGTGCCTCAATCCGCAGCTTGCGGATGGAATAGCCATGTTCGCTGGGTAGACGATCCAGCCATTCAACACGCGGCGACGGTGCTCGCCAGCTGGCCGGGACACCCCTGAAGACGACATTCCTCAGAACCTGTTTGCGCAGCGATTTGGCCTCACGCTGCCAGGCTCTGGCAGATGACGACAACTCAAGTGGCGGCACGCGGGAGCGGACGAAGCGGTCCAGCTGCTGGCTCACCTCGGCTGCATCATGCCAGCGCTCGGTCAGTTGCTCGTTCGCTTCGGCAGCTCCAAGCTGACCGGCCGTCAACAGGCCTGGCAGCAGGATCCCCAGCAGGACCAGTAAGAAGTGGCGACTCATGGCGATTGTGATCCTCCGATAGCTGGATTACCAGTTTGTGTACGAGCCATCATTGCGACTCAGCCGGGGCGAGCTGCCTTCAAGCGGCGGACATGAGGCAACTGCCGATTCGTCAATTTCGATCCCCAGCCCTGGCCCAGTCGGTGGCAGCAGGAAACCATTTTCAAAGGGTACCTGCTGTGGAAACAGATCCGCCAGGACCTGGCCTGGCAGGCGGGCGCATTCCTGTACGGCAAAGTTACTGGTGGCCAGATCGAGGTGCAGGCAGGCGGCTGTGGAGACGGGACCGAGCGGGTTGTGAGGCGCGATCGGGATATAGTGCGTCTCGCACCAGCCGGCCACTTTCAGAGCCTCGGTCAGTCCTCCCACGATACAGAGGTCGACTCGGCAAAAATCAATCCACTCCTGCTCGATCGACTGGCGAAACTCCCACTTGGTGGCAAACTGCTCACCCATTGCGATCGGTACGCCGGTCTGGGTCCGCAGTCGGGCCAGTACGCCTGGATTCTCCGAGCGAACGGGGTCCTCGACAAAGTACATATTCAGTGGTTCAACCTGGCGACAGAATGTGACTGCATCATGGGGGTCCAGGCGTGTATGGACATCGATGATCAACTCGACCTCGTCACCCACAGCGTCCCGCACAGCGGTGACATGTTCCAGCGCATCCCGTATCGCCTGGCGCGGCTCAAGCCGATCACCACGTTCTGGAAAGTTGAAGCGGATGAACTGCCAGCCCTCGGAGACAAGCTGGACAGCATGCTCAGCCAGCTCAGCTGCTGAGGCTCCCACGGCGTGTGGATAGCAGACAACGCGATCACGCACCTGGCCGCCGAGCAGCTGGTAAAGCGGCACGTCCAGGGCCCGCGCCTTGATATCCCAGAGGGCAATGTCGATGGCACTGATGGCAGCAGCCCCGATGCGATTGGCGGGAAAGAACCCCGAGCGCAGCATCAGCTGCCAGAGATGTTCCGTCCGCATCGGATCCTGGTCGATCAGCGCTGGTCTGAGTGCGTCGATAAAGCCCGCCACAGCTTTCTCGCGCCAGGTCACACCAGCTTCACCAACTCCCACGATTCCATCGTCGGTCTCGACAACGACGAACAGAAAATTCCGCTGCTCACCTACGATATGGGTACGAATATCCTTGATCTTCACGGCTGGCTCTTCCCCTCTGCTCTCACGACGGACTGCCCCACTGGTGGACCGGTCATGTTATAGTGACCCCGCGAAGTGGATACAACGGCCCGACTTTTCGACCAGCGAGTGCCACACAATGCCCTCCGGATCGGCCGCTACAACTCCAGCGACCAATAAACGCTGGGTGATGTTCTCGCTGGCCTGTGGTGCATCCTGGTTCCTCTACCTGCACCGCTACACGTGGCAGTTTATTCGGCTTGAGCTGCGGAACGAGTACGACTTTTCAAATACCACGCTGCAGTCACTGCAGGCCTGCTTCTCATTCGCATACACGATCGGACAGATCCCCAGCGGTATTCTCTGTGACCTGTTTGGTTCAGTTATCTTCCTGACCGTCATTATTGCCGGCTGGTCACTCGTCTTGCCCTTGTTTGGCCTGACCAGCAATGTCTTTGGACTGGGCGCGCTGCGGGTCGCATTTGGTGCGACCCAGGCAGGCTGCTATCCCAACCTGGCCAAGGTCACTCGGACCTGGATTCCGCTCCGCTACCGGACCACCTGCCAGGCCATGATCGCCAGCTTCTTCGGCAGGCTGGGGGGAGCGATATCTCCACTGATATTCAGCACGCTCCTGATCGGCACGCTCGCCATGTCATGGCGCGGGGCGCTGATCGTGATGTCAGTCATGGGCCTGCTGTTCGCACTCGTTTTCTGGTACTT
>CAUZOB010000050.1:0-26902 GCA_963581185.1 Planctomycetota bacterium
TTGCCGAGTCCGCTCCAGGGCCAGCCCGCCTGCATCCGCTCACCCTTGAGGACCAGTGCGTCCTGTTCTTCTTCGCCGAGCATGGCGTACAGCACGCCGTCCTGGATTGCCATCCACTTCCAGGTCTTGTCAGGGGTCATCTCGCCGGGAAACTGTACCTTGTCGATCGTCTCGCCGCTATTGGTGTCGATCACCAGACAGTCCTTCTTGAATGCCAGATAGAGCTTGTCCGGCGTGGCGACCATCAGGTTACGGTGCACCATGAAGCCCGGCTCAAGCTTGCGACGCCACAATTCCGTGCCGTTGTAGCCGTGAATGCAGACCAGTGAGTTGAGTAGCGGCCATTCCCTCTCTTTGATCGCCAGGTGCCCGAAAACCTTGAATAGCTTGCCGCCGGCGGCCACCGTTACTTCCGGCATGGGCCCGTAAAACGGGCTCGCCAGGAACTGTGTGATGTAGGGTGCGCGGGCCAGCTGATCCGTCGATGCCGGGTTGTTGTCCGGGCCATGATAGGGATGGGACCAGTCATCAATTCCCTCGGGGGCCAGCTTGCGGGTCGCTTTACCGGCCAGCTCGGCCAAGCCACCGGGACAGAGCACCCGCATGACTTCGTCGCTGGCACTTTTACTGAGCGTGCCGGTCGGCAGGTAGACCAGGTCGGCCAGGTTGTCAGCCAACGGAATCGACTCGGCCGTGCCCGCCGAGATCGTGATTCGCCGCCCCAGCAGTCCCTCGCGGCGAGCCAGCTGGCGGGCCTCCAGCAGCTGCTCTGGATCGTCCAGCTGCACGTGGATCAGCAGCTCACTGGCCTCAGCCAGCTCGGCAAGAAACTGGACCCTGCCGCGGGGTAAACCCAGCACCACCGCCAGGCCGCGTTGCAAGTCGTGCTCGCTTACCAATCGGCCTGCGACCCCCTCCTTGACGACAGCCTCCAGTGGCAGGCTGACTCCGAAAATGATCGTCAGTGCCAGGCAGCAGAAGCCAGGCAGAAATCTCTGGATCTGTCTGGCAGGCACGATTGAGCTATGCATCAGCTGTTGTCCTCGCGTGGCGGAACTGTGATCGCAGGGATCTTCTGTGCCTGAGAGCTTATCCCAGCGGGAAGCTGAAATCCAAGGAAAAGCCAACGCTCACTTGGATCGCAAGCGTATCGTCCCGGGGCCATCGTCCGGCAGCGGAGATGTCTCACGGATGTGGCTGGCCAGGAAATGGGCCACAGGATCGTCATCAGCCAGTGGGGCCAGCCGGTCAGCCAGCGCCGGCCAGTCTGCTGCCGATAGCAGGGGCAATAGCGATTCATACTGACCAAGCCTGTCGGCATCGACCTGGTCGCAGCGGACCAGCTGGGATACATGGGCTGGAGTTTGCATGCCGTAGGGCAGAACCAGCCCGACACGGCGGAGGAAATAGTCTGACTTGTCCAGTTGCACGACCGGCAGCTGGATCCCGCTGCTGGTCTCCTGCTGCCTGGTTGCCATCCCGCGCAGCCGATCGTCGCTTGCTTCATCCAGCAGAATGGAGACTCCGAAAGTCCGGGTCATCGATTCCAGCCGGGCTGCCATGTTCACGACCGGCCCAAAGACGGTGACCTTGACCTGGTCGGCGGAACCGATCTTGCCGGCCACAACCTTGCCGGCTGCAATCCCAAATCCTGCCTGAAATCCTCCCAGGATCGAGCCGCCGCTGGCTGCTTCATCGATCAGCTCACAGTGAATATTGTGAGCAGTGGTGCAGGCTCGGTCGATGCGGTCGTCCTGTCGCAGCGGCCAGCCCCAGAAGCCCATCACAGCATCGCCGTGAAAGTCGCCGACAACGCCACCGCTAGCCAGTAAATGGCGGGTCATCACACCCAGCGCGCCGCTGGTTCGCTCCAGGAGCCGCGGCAGATCGTCCGCCCACTGCTCGCTTTCGCGGGCAAAACCGTGCAGGTCACAGAACATCACGGCAACTTCTGTCTCCTGTGGAGCCAGCACGTCATCTGGATTTCGCTGTCGCAAGGCATCCAGCACAACAGTGGGAAAGAACTGGCGGAAGTGGGCCTGTGCCTGTTCCAGAGCCCGCAACTGACGAAGATTGCCGAGTGTCGAGGCTGCCAGTTCGGTGAACTTGATGTCGTCCTCCAACAGCCCTGAATGTTTGCTACTGCTGCTGGTGCTGCTTTCATCCGAGGAGAATTCGCCGGCGACGTACAGGGCCCAGCCTGGACAGGCGGGCGAGTCGATCGGTACGCAGAACGCCCAGTCGATCCCCTCGGTCGCCGTGAAAGTTGCCTGGGGACTCGAGCCCGACTCTTTCCAGATCTGCAGCACGCTCTTGTTTTGACGAACCGACGTCTGGATCAGCCGCTGGCTGGGAGAAAAACTGCCCTGCTGGCTGCCGCGATAATCCCAGTGCATAACCGAGATGGAAATGCCGTCACTGGCTTCCACGTTGCCGCCACAGGAAACAATCGCGGCGCCGCTGCCGCGTGGGATGCCGGACAATAACAGGTTGATCATGCGGATGAACAACTCGCTGTCATTGGCTGCCCGGGAAATGATGTCAGGCAACTGGCTGATCATCTCGATCCGCTGGTCAGGGTCGCCGAATCGCAGCTTTTGCAGGTCGTCCGCTGAAAACGATCGTTCCACCACCGGCTCGGCCTGGTGCAGGGTCGCTTTCAGTTGCCCGTCAGCCACCGAGAAGGTGGTTTCACCAATCACGAAGTGCCCGCCGATCGGCACCTCGAAACTCAGCTGCTCATCTCCCTGGTAAAAGATCGGATTCGCTGCCTGCTGGTACTTTGTCACCTGCAGGTGATCGCCCTGCCACTGGACCGTTGCGTGCTGGTGAGAGATCTTCTTGTCCCAGGCGATCTCCCAGCTCTCCTCGCCACGCCCCAGCACGACGTCCTCGCCACGCCCCAGCACGACGTCCTCGCCAGCTGGCAACGGACGTCGCCAGCGTTTACGGAAATCGGCACCCTGGGCAATCAAGTCAGGCATAAGTTAGTGGTTTGTGGTGAGTGAATGTGGGTGACGTAGCTGGAGCTGGCTACCTTTGGCAACAGCCAGCGATTCCAGACGGCGATCAGAGGAAATGGACCACGCGCAGCTGATCGGAAAGTTGGTTAGAATGGCTGAGGTCATAGATGGAGTAACCGCTGCATGTCGTATTTCCGCATTATCACCTTACTGCTGGTCAGTTGCCTGGCAGCGTCAACCGCGGCTGACGAGCCGGCAGTTGATTTTACCCGTGATGTCCTTCCGATCCTACGCTCTCGATGCCTCGAATGTCATGGCCCGAGCAAGCAGGAGAGTGGCTTGCGGGTCGACCTGCGCAGCTCCCTGCTGGCTGGCGGGGATAGTGGCGAGCCAGCTGTGCTGGCTGGAAAAAGTCAGCAGAGTCCGCTCATCCAGGCCGTGGCAGGACTGGATGAAGACCGTCTAATGCCTCCCGAGGGGGCCCCCCTGGCTGCTGCTGAGGTCGAGATCCTCCGTCGCTGGGTCGATCAGGGCTTTCACTGGCCAGCGGACTTCAAGGGTGTTGAGCCGGATCAGCGACTTGCCTACTGGTCCTTTCAGCCACTTCAGCGGCCAGGCGTTCCGGCGATCCGTTCATCCTGGGCCAGTAATCCGATCGACCAGTTCGTGCTGGCGCGGTTGAACGAGGCAGGCTTGCAGCCCTCGGCGGCCGCTGACCAACAGACGCTGTTGCGGCGACTGACCCTGGTCCTGCACGGCTTGCCCCCCTCACTCGACCAGCTGGATAGCATCGCCTGGCGGGACTACCTGGTCCAGTATCCACGGCTGGTCGACTCGCTGCTGGCCAGCCATCACCTCGGTGAGCACTGGGCCCGCTACTGGCTGGACCTGGTCCGCTTCGGTGAGACGACTGGTTTTGAGGTCAACCGTGAACGAGTCAATGCCTGGCCTTACCGGGATTACGTGATTCGGGCCTTGAACGACGACAAACCGTATGACCAGTTCTTGCGGGAGCAGTTGGCAGGTGACCTGCTGGCGAGCGATACCGCGGCCACTGGTTTCCTTGTGGCCGGACCGTACGACCAGGTCAAGAGCCAGAACAAGAAGCTGACGCTGATGCAGCGGCAGGACGAGCTGGCAGACATTATCAATGCCACCGGTACCACCATGCTGGGACTCACGCTGGGCTGCGCTCGCTGTCACAGCCACAAGTTTGATCCGGTCTCACAACGCGACTACTACGCAATTCAGGCGGTCTTCGCCGGCGTACAACATGGTGAAAGGGATCTGCCGGCGGATCCCAGCCAGCAACAGCAGCTGGCTAACCTCGAAACGCAGCGTGCGGCTGTGCGGCAGCAACTCCTCGAATTTGTCCCAGCGGCCCGCGACAAGCTGCAACTTATTGACGAGGGACAGCAGCGAGTCGATGAGGGCCGCGGCGTCTCTTATTATCGGCCGCCAGCTGGTCACGTGGATAATCCGGCAGGTCGGCGGCGGGGTGAGCGTTTTGATCCGGGAGCAGACGATCGTGCGGCGAATTATAGCGGCGGCTATCGCTGGTGGAAAAACGAGCCTGGGCAGACCACCGCCAGCTACCACCTACTGGCCCGTGGCCACTTCCGAATCTGGATCTCCTGGGGAAATCACCCCGGGGCCACCAGCACCGCGCGTTACCTGCTTGACCGTGACGGCGACCCAACGACCAGCGATGATCAGCAGCAGCTGGCGGTCATTGACCAGCAGCTGTTTGCAGATCGGTCGTCACCGCCGGCAGACCAGCAGTCGACCTGGAGCGGTTTCAAGGATCTGGGATCGTTCATACTGGAGCCATCCGCCACGATCCTGCTGGTCGCTGGTGAGCAGGGCGACGCGGTGACGGCGGACATGCTGCTGCTGGAGAAACTGGACCAGTCGGACAGCGACGCAGCTGCCGCCCTGCCCCGCGTGCGGCCGGCTGCCAGCAGCGGCCACAATCTCGAATTATTCCAGCCGGTCCAAGCTCGCCTGGTACGTTTCACAATCCAGTCAACCAACAACGGCTCGCAACCCTGCATCGATGAACTCGAGATTTTTTCGCACGGCAAGAACGTGGCACTGGCCAGCAGCGGCAGCATTGCCAGTTCGTCCGGCAACCTCCCGGGTTATGAAATCCACAAGCTCAAGCACATCCATGACGGTATGTATGGCAACTCACACAGCTGGATTTCCAATCAGCCTGGTAAGGGCTGGGTCCAGTTACAGTTGGCCCAACCGGTGATGATTGATCGCATCGAGTGGGCACGTGACCGGGAGCTCAAGTTCCAGGACCGGGTTGCGGTGCAGTACGTGATCGAAGCCTCGCTGGAGGGGACAACCTGGCAGACGCTTGCCAGCTCCAACGATCGACTCCCATTCTCCGCCAGCCAGCCGGCTGAGATCTACCAGTTCGCCGGCCTGCCTGAAGCAGACGCTCGCCGGGGCCGCCAGCTCCAGCAACGACTTGCTGAGTTGACCGCGCGGATTGCCGCTGCTCAACAGAGTCGTCGAGTCTACGCCGGCGTTTTTTCTGACCCCGGTAAGACATATCGACTCTATCGAGGCGATCCCTTTGCACCCCGCGAGGAGGTCGAGCCGGATGCGATATCTGCTTTCACCTCCCTGCAGCTTACTTCCGGCACACCAGGTCCCGAGCGGCGACTGGCCTTTGCCAACTGGGTGATCGATCCACAAAACCCGTTAACCGCCAGGGTCATCGTGAACCGGCTCTGGCAGCACCTGTTTGGTGTTGGCCTGGTTGATACGCCCAGCGATTTTGGCGCCAACGGGACACAGCCGACCCATCCGCAGTTGCTCGACTGGCTGGCAGTCGAGTTGATCGACAGTGGCTGGAGTCTAAAACACGTGATGCGTTTGATTGTCACATCGTCGACCTTTCGCCAGCAGAGCGTGCCGCATTCCCGCGGCCTGGAAAAGGATGCGGCCTCACGACTGTTGTGGCGATATCCCCCACGTCGACTGGCTGCCGAACCGATTCGGGACAGCCTGCTGTCGGTGGCCGGGACGCTGGACCAGCGAGCTGGCGGGCCGGGCTTCAGCGGCTTTCGCGTCGAGATGGAAAACGTGCGACATTATTTCGCTCTCGACGAATTCGGCCCGCAGCACTGGCGACGAATGATCTACATGACCAAGGTTCGCCAGGAGCAGGATGCTGTGTTTGGCCTGTTTGACTGTCCAGATGGCAGCCAGGTGGTAGCGGCACGAAGTCGGTCGACGACACCACTCCAGGCTCTGAACCTACTCAACAGCAATTTCGTGATCCAGCAAGCCGGCCTGATGGCGGAACGTTTGCAGCGGATGGCAGGCGAGGATCTGTCAGAGCAGGTGCGGGTGGCTTTCCAGCTGGCCTATGCTCGGGCAGCAGACAAGCAGGAGCTGGCAGAGTGCCGGGCGTTTATTTCTGAGCAGGGTTTGAGGGCATTTTGCCGTGCCCTGCTCAACAGCAACGAGTTCCTTTTTATTCCCTAGCAGCAGATCCAGGCGTCGAGTTCGAACTTCCATGAACACTCAGCGAAATCCCGAAGACTTTTCCGGCCGTCATTTGCTCAGCCGCCGCGGGCTGCTGGGTGATATGGCAATGGGACTCAGCGGAATAGCCCTGGCCAAGTTGCTGGCCGAGGACAACCTGCTGGCCCAGGATGGCGAACGTGGAGTGAGTCGCCAGCAAGCGATGGCTCCCGATATTGACCCGGCCCGCCCGCACGCGGCCCGGCAGCCACATTTTCCCGCGCGTGCCAGCCAGGTGGTGATGGTCTTTTGCAGTGGTGCGATCAGCCCGCTGGACACGTTTGACTACAAGCCGGAGTTGATCAAGCGGGATGGTCAGCCGATGCCGGGGGGAAATGACCTGGTGACATTTCAGGGCAAGCAGGGAAATCTGACCCGCAGCCCCTGGAAATTCAAGCCGCGAGGAGAGAGCGGCAAGATGGTTTCCGAGCTGGTCGATCAACTCGGTGAGCATGCCGACGAGATCTGTTTCATTCACTCGCTGACCAGCAAGACGAACACGCATGGCCCGGGTGAGAACTACATGTCGACCGGCTTCACGCTGGATGGGTTTCCCAGTATCGGAGCCTGGGCCACTTACGCTCTTGGCAGCGAGGCTGACGATCTGCCCGCCTTTGTGGCGATTCCGGATCCCCGCGGGACACCCCAGGCGAGTGTCAACAACTGGGGACCCGGCTTCCTGCCGGCCGCCTTCCAGGGGACCGACTTTAATAGCGCCAAACCGATCCGCAATCTTGCCAGGCCAGCCAGCATCAGCCGTCGCAAGGACCAGGCCACGAGGGACTTTCTCAAGCGGCTCAATCAGCGGCACCTGGAGCGATTCCCCGGCGATTCGCAGTTGGCTGCCCGCATCGCCAGTTATGAACTGTCGGCCCGCATGCAACTGAGTGTGCCCGAGGTGCTGGATATTTCATCCGAGCCGGCGCATATCCTCAAGCTCTACGGTGCGGACGATGCGCAGAACAAGATCAAGTCGGGCTATGCACGGAACTGCATCCTGGCACGGCGGCTGTTGGAACGCGGCGTACGATTCATCCAGCTGTTTAACGGCTCTTACCAGACCGGCGGTGAGGGAACCAGCAACTGGGACGGCCACAAGGTACTGCAGAAGCAATACTCGGTGCACGGTCCGGTCCTCGATCAACCAACCGCCGGGCTACTGACCGACCTTGGCCAGCGCGGCATGCTGAAGGACACGCTGGTGGTTTTCTGCAGCGAGTTTGGTCGCATGCCGACCTTCCAGGTCGGCGCCTCGGGTCGGGATCACAACCCGGCAGGTTTCACCGGCTGGCTGGCGGGCGCGGGAGTCAAGGCACCCTTTACGTATGGTGCGACGGACGAATTTGGTTACCGGGCGGTCGAGAATGTTGCTACCGTGCATGACTTTCATGCCACGATCCTGCACCTGCTGGGTTTGAACCACGAGCAGCTGACCTTTTATCACAACGGTCTGCAGCGGCGTTTGACCGATGTGGCAGGCAAGGTGATTGAAGACGTGGTGAGTGGCTAACGCCGGGCAATTGCCCAGCCTAATCCCAGGAAGATCAGTACCAGCACCCCCAGCGCGATACTCCCTTCGACACTCAGTCGCTGGCCCAGTGCGTTGACCGGATCGGTGGCTGCTGAGTAGTTCTCCTGGACAAGCACGATCAGTGGCGAGGCCTGGTCATCGCTGCTGCTGTCGGATCCTGGCAGCTTGACCGGCTGGGCCGAGGCGATCCAGCGATCATCCGACTGGCTGGCTGACAAGGCCCGCGCTACCGGATCGACATACAGGCGGGCGCCCGGTTTTCTCAGTCGATCAAGATCTTCCGGAGTGACCCGAAAAGTCTCCTCAGCACCTTCCTGGTCCAATTGCCGCATGTCCGGATGTTGCAGCACCGCTCCGTCACGTCCGTCCAGGAAGACCGCCTTCTGGTTCCCCAGGTTCTCGCTACGGAGCGTGACAAAATCACCCAGGTCGACGGTGATTGCCATCACACCGAGCTGTACTGACTGGCCACCCTCAGCCAGCATGATCGGTGTTGAGATGGCAACTTTCCAACGCTGCGTGGTTGTACTCTTGAAGGCTGCCGACAGGTGAGTGCTGGAGATCGGCCTGGCCAGCTGCGGGTTCAGCGAGCGAGTCAGGTCGCGCGGACCTCCGTGGAAATAGGTTCGCCAGCAGTAGTTATTGCCGGCCGATCGTGAGACTCGCTCCGGATTGGCATAGGCCACTGCCAGCATTGTCCCTTTAGCATCGACAATGAACATACTGGCCAGCTTGGGTTGTTTGAGTGGATCCTCAGAGAGTCTCTCGAGGAAGATCTGCAATCGCGACTTGAGTTGACCCAGCAGCTTGGTGCGGGCGGGGTGGCTGAGGAACAGCTCTCGCTGGTCATCGTCGGCCTGTTCCGCCTGGGTCCGATCTGCCAGTGCCCGCAGAGGTTCTGTCTCCAGCACCTGCTGGATCATGGCCAGCAATTCGGGCCGGCTGGACTCAGCCTTGACGATATTGAAGTAGCTTTCGATTTCATCTTCCACCGAGCGGGCCACATGGCGGGCGACCCAGGAATTGTTCTCGTAGGCCCGGTCGCGAACCGCCAGCTTGGCTTCTTCCATCGTCTGGCTGTACCAGCGGCCGGAGAGGAAGACCATCACCATCAGCAGGACCAGCGGCACGCCGACGCCGAGCATCACCAGTGGTCGCCGGGCCCGATTTCGCTGCCGAGCCTCGAGGGCTGCCAGGACTGCCCGTGGACTGGCATAGCGATCCGCCGGATTGACCGCCAGGCAGCGGTCGATGATCTCCAGCAGGGCCCGGTCCAGCCCAGTGCGGCCGATCGTCCGCGAAGCTAAGTCCTGTTGCTCAATCATCTGCCGATACCGCAGCAGCCGTTGAGCCAGGTCCGGTGCTTGCTCGATCTGGTCGACCGATCCCGGATCGCGGTGGGGCGGTTGGCCGGTCAGCATAGTGAACAGCAGGGCTCCCAGGCCATAGACATCCCAGCGTGCATCGGGTGAAGCTTCCAGGTCCGCCTGCTCAGGGGCCATGTAGAACAATGTTCCGAGCGCAGGTGTTTGGTCGTCCGAGAGGCGGGATTGGCCAAAATCGGCCAGCCGCGGCTTGTCGTCCAGGTCCAGCAGCACGTTGGCGGGCTTGAGATCGCAGTGGAAGACTCCCTTGGTATGAGCATGGACAAGGCCGATTGCCAGGTCCGTCGTCATATCGACAGCTTCCTCGACCGGCAACGGGCCGGCCCTCTCGAGGTGATCTTCGAGTGATCCTTTCTCGAGGTATTCCATCACGTAATAGGGCGGGTTGGCGCTCCAGCCCACGTCGAGCAACTGCACGACGTAGCGATCACTGGACATGAAGACCAGCTTTTCAACTTCCTGTGACAGCAGCGACCAGTCGACGCCACCGCGATGGAAATAGAACTTGACCGCCACCTGGCGGCCGGTTGTCTCGTCGATGCCGACCCAAACCTGGCCATAGGCGCCGGAACCGAGGACCCGGTGTAGCTGGTAGCCGGGCACGTCGGTCGGCGGCTGGTCCTGGTCGAGACTCAGCTGGCGAGCCCGTACCTGTTCCGCGTCGTCCTGGTGTTGAGTTGGTTCGAATGCCATGCCTCTGTTCCCCGGCAGAGTGTCGCCACGCCGCCCGGAGGATTATATTGATGCACCGCAGAAGGGTCCTCGACCCGCTGCTGGATCATTATAGGGCATGGCAGACTAAGAGATGTGAGAAGGGAATTGATGATGATTGCCGACCGACGGTCAAATTTTTTTTTCCTGCTGGTAACAGCGGTCAGCTGGTCTGGGCTGGCAGCTCAGCCACCAGCAGATCCACTCGACGGCCGGCAGGGTCGCAACCTGGCACTCGGCAACTTCCGCCCACGCGCCATGCTCAAAGTGGAAGAACATGACCTCGGCCGTGCTCGCTTCCCGGTGGTCGATGTTCACACTCACTTTCGTCACCGCCTGCACCACTCGCCGGAACAACTGGATGAGTTCGTGCGGCTGATGGACCGCCACAATATTGCCATCTGTGTCAGCCTCGACGGTAAGCTGGGTGACCTGCTGGAAGAGCATTGCCAGTATCTCTGGACGAAGTATCCGGACCGATTCCTTGTGTTTGCGAATCTCGACTGGCAGGGGCAGGGACAGGACGACGATCCAGCCAGCTGGGATTGCCAGCGACCAGAATTCGCTCGCCGTGTTGTCCGCCAGTTGGCTGAAGCAAAGCAGCGGGGCGTGAGCGGGTTGAAGCTCTACAAGAGTTTTGGCCTCGGTTACCGCAATCCCGATGGCTCGCTGATCGCCATCGATGACCCTCGCTGGGATCCGATCTGGCAGGCCTGTGGCAGGCTGGGGCTGCCAATTATCATCCATACGGCAGACCCGGCGGCATTCTTCCTGGCGATTGATGAGACCAACGAGCGGTGGGAAGAGTTGTATCGGCATCCTGAGTGGAGTTTTCCGCCCGATAAGTATCCCTCACGCGAGTCCTTGTTGGAGGCACGGAATCGGGTTATCGCCCGCCACCCGGGCACGACGTTTATTGCTGCCCACTTTGCCAATAATCCGGAGGATCTGAAGACGGTTGCCAGTTGGCTGGATCGCTATCCGAATCTTTACGTGGAGCCTGCCTCACGGATTGGCGAGCTTGGTCGTCAGCCCTACACGGCCCGGCGGTTCTTTCTGAAGTATGCCGAGCGGATCCTGTTTGGTACGGATGGGCCATGGCCGGAGACGCGAATTCGCCTCTACTGGCGATTTCTGGAAACCTACGATGAGTACTTTCCTTACTCCGAAAAACCCTTTCCGCCGCAAGGACTCTGGAACATCTACGGCATCGGTTTGCCCGATCGCGTACTCAGAAAGGTCTACTATCAGAACGCCATGCGCGTGATCCCGGGAGTTCGCAGCAAGTTGAATGGTGGTTAGATGCAGCGTCTGTGTCGTCCGCTGTCGGCTACAGAGTCCTGATCGTGAACGAGTAGATGTGTGCCAGCGCAACCTGTCACTGATAACAGGTAGCCACTGACATTGGCCCGTTTCCCGGGTTTCACTAGAATATTGCGATTCCAGAGACTGCACGTGTTCTCCCAGCGAGTCGCAGGCTGACGATTGGCCCGCCTCGTATTGGCAGGGAAACCAGGGGAAGTTCTGTACCTTATGTCCGACACACAAGCTGACCTTCCGGCTCCGGAAGAGACTAGTTCCCAGAGCCACGTTCGGCGCGAAAAGCTGAAGCGTTTAGAGGAACTGGGGATTGATCCCTGGGGCGGCCGTTTCGACGACCGGCTGATGATTGCCGATATTCGCCAGAAAATTGAGCAGGTCAAGTATCGCCTTGAGTCGGGCCAGGAAGTCGACTTGCCCGAGTTGGATGAGGACCCCGAGAAGCGCATTAACATGCGCGAGTGGCGAGCTGAGCAGGGGCCGGGCGAGGATATTGGCCCGCAGGTACGTGCTGCTGGCCGCATCATGTTGCAGCGAGACAAGGGCAAGCTTCGCTTTGTCGATATCCAGGACTGGACCGGCCGGATCCAGATCTTCATTGGCCAGCGCCAGGTAGGTGAAGAGGATTTTGCCCTGGCCGCACTCTTCGACCTCGGCGACATTGTCGGTGTCGACGGCCGACTGGGCCGCACTAACACGGGCGAATTGACAATCTTTGCCGAGAAGCTGCACTTCCTGACCAAGTCGATTGAGCCGCCACCGGCCAAGCACCTCGGGCTGGTCGATGCCGATTTGCGACAGCGGATGCGGTATGTTGACCTGGCCTATAACGAGGGAGTGCTGGATCGATTCCTCGATCGCACTCGAATTGTTCAATCGGTTCGCACAACGCTTGCCAATCGCCAGTTTGTGGAGGTCGAGGGTCCCACGCTGCATAGCATTGCCGGCGGGGCCGCAGCCCGGCCTTTTGTCACGCACCATAATGCGCTCGACATGGACCTCTACATGCGGATCGCCCTGGAGCTGCACTTGAAGCGGCTGCTGGTGGGCGGCATGGAACGGGTCTACGAGATGGGGCGTGTCTACCGGAACGAGGGCATCAGCCCGAAGCATAATCCGGAATTCACCATGCTGGAGGCATACCAGGCCTTTGGCGATTACGGTTCCATGATGGACCTGACCGAGGCGGTGATCATTGACGCGATCGCAGCTATCGGGGGTTCCTCCCAGATGCCCTGGGGCGACAAGCAGATCGACTTCAGTGCTCCCTTCCTGCGAGCCAGCTACCATGACCTGTTGGCAGAGCATGCCGGCGTGGATCCGTTGGACGAGGCTGCGGTGGCCAGCCTGGCCGAATCGCTTGGCCTGGAGACCGCCGATCGGCATCCGGACGTGATCAAGAACGAGATCTTTGAAGAGCGGGTCGAGCCGAAATTGACGGGTCCGGTGTTCGTGATTGACTACCCCGCCAGCATCTGTCCCCTGACTCGACGCAAGAAGGACGATCCGTCGATTGCGGAACGTTTTGAGCTGTTTGTCGAGGGGATGGAAATTGCCAACGCCTATACCGAATTGAATGATCCGGATCTGCAGGAGCAGCTGTTTCGGACCCAGCTGAGTGGATTGCCCGAAGATGACTCGATGGCACGCATGGACGATGACTTTATTCGTGCCCTGCAGCATGGCATGCCGCCGGCCGGAGGCCTCGGCATCGGGATCGATCGTTTGGTGATGCTGTTGACCAATTCCCAGTCTATTCGCGACATTATCCTGTTCCCCTTATTGCGACCGGAGCAGTAGGACTGCTCGCCCCGAGTGCCAACGGAGTGGCCGATGTACAAATGGATGCTGATCTGGCGGTACCTGCGAACGCGGTACATCGCGCTGGCATCGATTATCAGCGTGATGCTGGGGGTTGCCACGCTGATTGTCGTCAACAGCGTGATGGCTGGTTTCAGCCAGGAAATGCACGACCGTCTGCACGGTATCCTCTCGGACCTGGTGATCTCCAGCTATGACCTCAACGGGCTGCCTGATGCCGAGGCGCACAAGCAAGAGATTCGCAAGGTGCTGGGTGACGACGTTGTTGGTATGACCGCCACCGTGCAGGTGCCAGCCATGCTCAACTTTCAGTTCGATGGCCAGTGGCATACGTTCCAGGTCAACTTGATTGGCATTGATGAGTCAAGTTATGCCGGCGTGTCGGACTTCTCCCGCTTCCTCTTGCACCCGGACAACCAGCGAGAGTTGAGTTTTCTGTTACGTGAAACTGGCTACGCTCCGGGCCGGAAAGACTTTCCCGATGCCGGCTGGAAGCGACGGCGGATTACTGCCGAGTACCAGCGGGCATTGCGCGAGGAGCAACAGCGTGGCCAGGCGGAAGCCGGCCTGCTGCCTCCCGGTCCAGCTGGAGCGGAAGTTCCCGGCCTGCCGCCATTTGCTGGCAATGACGAACTCCCCTCGGTTCCGTTTAACCTGGTGCCAGAAGAGTTGACAGAGCCGACCGGCAGCGAGATTGACCCGGCCACGGAACAGTTCACCGGGATCATCCTGGGCATTGCGATTTGCAGTCTCAAGAGTCGAGATGGCGACGGCGAGGTTCACGACTATTACCTCTGTGCTCCCGGCGACGACGTGCAGGTCACTTTCCCGAATTCCGGTCGTCCACCGCGTGCTGTCAGCGACACCTTTACCGTGGTCGACCTGTACGAGAGCAAGATGAGCGAATATGACTCGAGCTTCGCTTTTGTACCACTCGCTCACCTGCAGCGGCTGCGTGGCATGATCGATCAACAGAGTGGCGTGAGCAGTGTGACGTCGGTCCAAATCAAGCTGCGGGAGGGTGCCGATCTGAACGCCGCTCGGGATGCTCTGCAGGCTCGCTTTCCGGCGCTGCAGTTTGGCTATCGGATTCAGACCTGGATGGACATGCAGGGTCCCTTGCTGTCGGCCGTGCAACTGGAGACAACGATCCTCAATATCCTCCTGTTTCTGATCATTGCGGTGGCTGGCTTCGGCATCCTGGCAACGTTCTTCATGATCGTGGTTGAGAAGACGAGAGATATTGGCGTGCTCAAGTCACTGGGAGCTCCTAGCCGGGGCGTGATGAGTATCTTCCTGGGATATGGACTGGCACTTGGTGTCGTCGGTGCAGGCATTGGCACCGTCCTGGGCCTGTTGTTCGTGGATAATATCAACCTGATTGCCGACTGGGTCAGTGCGGTGACGGGGCGAGAGATATTTGACCCCACCATCTACTATTTCCAGCAGATACCGGTCATCGTCAATCCCCTCACAGTGGTGTTGGTGTCTGTCGGATCGGTGCTGATTGCCGTACTGGCAAGCGTGCTGCCGGCACGTAAGGCTGCTCGACTTCATCCGGTGGAGGCGCTGCGATATGAGTAACGTTCAGCACCAGCGGCCGCAACTTGAGCTACAGCAGGGACCGGCTGCGCACATCTCGTTTGAGAATCCAGAGCCGATCGAGACAGATCGAAAGGTATTGCTGGAGGCCCGCAGCCTGGTCAAGTGTTATCGCAAGGACCAGGTCACGATCCCTGTGCTGCAGGGGACGGATTTTTCTGTCCAGGAGGGTGAGTTCCAGGCGATCGTCGGCCAGAGCGGGTCAGGCAAGAGCACGTTGCTGCACCTGCTGGGCACGCTCGACAAACCGGACGAGGGCGAAATCCACTTCGAGGGAAACCGAATCGACAACTTGCCTGCTCGCTCACAGGACATTCTGCGGAACCGCTACTTCGGAATGATCTTCCAGTTCTACCATCTGCTGCCGGAGTTGACGGCGGTGGAAAACGTGCTCACTCCGGTCATGATTCAGCACAGCATGCTGAAGTACTGGGCGAATCGTGGCCACCATCGCAGGCGGGCACTGGAATTACTCGAACTGGTGGGACTCTCGCATCGACTCAAGCATCGGCCGCGCGAGATGTCGGGGGGTGAAATGCAGCGAGTTGCGATTGCCCGGGCGCTGATATCGCAGCCACGGTTGCTGCTGGCAGACGAGCCGACGGGGAATCTGGATGAGGAAGCAGGAGCTGAGATTCTCGCCATTCTCCGCTCCTTGAACCAGCAGCAAGGCCTCACTATAGTCATGGTTACCCATGACAGTCATATCGCTCGCCAAGCGGATCGGGTGGTGCGATTGGCCGCAGGACGCGTTGCCAGCGACTGAATGCCACCGCTCAACTGGTTATCACATGTCGCTGAAAATCTATATCAACGGCGAACTTGTCGACAAGGTAAACGCCACGATCAGCGTTTACGACCATGGCCTGCTCTACGGTGATGGCGTTTTTGAGGGTATGCGCAGCTATGCGGGGACCGTCTTCCGACTGAGCGAACACCTTGACCGGTTGTGGGATTCGGCGGCAGCGATTCAGCTGACGATTCCGCTGAGCAAGGATGACATGGCCGCGGCCGTCATCCAGACGCTGGCGGTGAACCAGATCGAGGATGGCTATATCCGCCTCGTCGTGACTCGCGGTGTCGGCACGCTGGGGCTGGATCCCAACAAGTGCGAGCAGCCCCAGGTGATCATCATTCCCGACTTCATCACGCTCTACCCTGACGAGTTCTATGCCAATGGGCTGGAGATTGTGACCGCCAGGACAATTCGCAACCATCCGCAAGCTCTCGATCCACGGATCAAGTCGCTCAATTACCTCAACAATATCCTGGCCAAAATCGAAGGGCTCGAAGCAGGCTGCGTCGAGACCCTGATGCTCAACCACGAGGGGGACGTGGCGGAGTGCACGGGGGATAACATCTTCATCGTCAAGGAGGGTGAGTTGCTGACGCCACCCTATGAATCAGGTGTGCTGCATGGCATCACCAGGGCCTGTGTGATGGACCTGGCCCGTGAAGATGGCGTGGCTGTCCGCGAATCGCGGCTCACGCTGGATGACGTCTACGCAGCAGATGAGTGCTTCCTGACAGGGAGTGCGGCCGAAGTCATACCGGTCGTCAAGGTCGATGGTAACCAGATCGGCGATGGGTCGCCTGGCCTGATCACACGCCGACTGACTGATCTGTTCCGGGCGACCGTGCAGCAATCCTGAGTGACGCATGGCGTTGCCCGCTGACAGTGGATTCACCTGTTGCCACGCGGCGGTTTCTGCTAAATCTCTCCCCTCCGCTGTACTTTCCAGAACTCCATCTCCGCGTCCCACATGCGCAGTCGCCTGATCTCACTTGTGCTGTCTTTGCCTGCCGCGCTGCTCTTGCAGCCACTCGCGGCGGAGACTCTCAGTGAACAGCTGTTGGCTGCCGCTGGCCAGCCTCCGCGTCTTTACAGCCCGTTTGAGGAACTGACAGTGGTGGTTGATCAGCAGCAAGCAGAGGCTGTTGAGCCGGGGCTGGTGGAGGCTGTTGACGAGTTCAGCTGGAGTGGCGCCATCGAGATGGGAATCAGTGCCACGCGAGGAAATTCACAAACCCTCTCGCAATCCTCAGCAGTTGACCTGCAGCGGCTGACAACATTTGGCCGCCTGGATATTGAGCTGGATTACCTCAAGGCCTCGTCAAACAAACGGACCACGGACCATCACCTCCTGCTGGATATTGCCCATCGCTGGATTGAAGATGATGAGCGAAAAGGATGGTTCGCTCGGTTTGCCCTGGAATACGACGAGTTCCGTGCCTTCGACGTACGGACCAGTGTGAATAGCGGTCGGGCGATCCTGTTTTACGATGACCCGGACTTTGAGCTGCATGGACGACTGGGAGCAGGGATCTCAAAGGAAGTTGGTGCGGTGGATGATCGCGTGGTTCCCGAAGCAGTGTTTTCGCTGCGGGCCGAAAGTCAGGTCAGTCTTCGCCAGCGAGTCATCATTGGTGCAGAGTATTTTCCTGAATGGTCCAGCTGGCGCAACTTTCGCGTGGAAGCCGAGTTTGGCTGGGAGCTGCTACTGGATGAGAAGCTGGACATGAGCGTCAAGTTGTCTGCTTATGACCGCTATGACAGTACTCCGCAGGGCCGCAAGGCGAACGATCTGCAGTATGCAGGCGTACTGGTCTGGAAATTCTAGCGATACTGCGGCAGATTGCGGTCGTAGGGGGGGGACTCCATCGGCGGCACGTTGCCGTCGGTTTCCCGCTGCCAGAGTTCGCGTTCTTCGCGGCTTGCGTAGTATCGTAGCCAGGTCTCAGGGTCATCATCGGCATCAATGCAATGCCATTTCAAGCCCCCCTTAACGCCTGGTAGCAGCTTCTGTTCGGCAGGCAGGATATCTCTCAGCAGCAGGCAATACAACTCAATGTCCGAAAGGTGGTTGGTCTGCTCGAGCGTCACATCTCGCTGGTAAAGCACGTCCAGTGTTGTCTCCAGGAGATCATGGATTTCAGTCGTCGAGAGGCTCTCCGGATGTGGCAACGCCAACTCGGGATCAAACCACTTGCTGATTGGTAACACGGGAGCACGCTCCCAGGCGAGCATCGATTCGAGGTAGTCGTTTTCCTGTTCTGTGGGCATCCGGTAGCGATCGACCACATGGACCGCCTCGTCCCAGTACGGTTCCAGATCGTCCCGTAGCTGCGCATTGAGAAGCAGCTGGTCGACGTCGCTCCCGCCGGCGGGACTGAATCCTGTACCGTTGTCACTCATCATGACCACCATCATATTTCGGCTGCTGTGTCTCGCGCTGTTGCCATGCCGGGGCAGACAACGGACACCTGCTTCGAATCTAATAACATCCTCAGCAGCATCAAGAGTTCAGAGCCGTGGAATCCGGCATCCGGGCGGAATAGTGCCGCTGCTATTCGCTGTGACCGTTACGATGCATGCGTCTTGTAGCAGAGAGTTTGCCGAGGACGGATTGTAGTGGTTATTAAAGGCAGGAATCTGGCACTGCGACCACTCACTCGAAACCTGTCACCCGTAACCCCTAACCTCTGCGTTTGCGATTTTCCTTGATGATTGCCCGCTGGATACCGCTGCGGAGCTCGTAGAAACGTCGCACCTGGCCAGCCAGTGCTGCTACACGGTCGTCTGGCTTGCTGCTGGCTTCAAGCATCACCCAGCCGTTGTAGTCTGACCGGACCAGCAAACTCATCAGCTGGTCGTACGGATAGTTTTCAGTTTCCAGCTCCCGCACATGCAGCGTGGCTCCGAAACGCTCTCTGACAAGGTTGAAGTTGTGAGTCAACCCTTCCCCCTCAAGGTCCTGGGCGTTGCTGTTCCAGCAGACCGACACGTTGGGATTGTCAGCGATCTGCATGATGGCGTTGATGGTGGGGAGTTGAGCACATTGACCGTGGACTTCCAGCCGGACCTGCTGTCCCCAACCTGCGGCGAAGGCACCCAGCTCGTTGAGTGCCATACCGATTTGTTCGATTGTCTGTTCCCGTGGTACATCATCATAGAAGCGATCGGGCTTGACCTTGACGCCCGAGCCGCCGACATCGTGGCTGAGCACGATAAACTGTTTGGAACGTTCGATTGCCTTGGCAACGACCGCCGGGTCGGGATTGTCGAAACGTTCATTGCTGCCGAGCCCGACCAGGGCCACGGGAGTGTCAGCAAAACGGTCAGCGACCTCACGCCGCTGGTCCCTGTTAAGTTCCGGCTCCACACCGTGGGCGTGGGTGCTACGCAGCTCGACGCCGAGGCAGAGTGACTGTTCACAGTTGCGGATCAGCGTTGGCAGGTCCCAGTCATTGCCCCACTGGTAAGTGACCAGGCCATATCGCATGTTTTCGCCTGGCAGCGGATAGTTCTTACGTAGCTGTCGTCTCGTCTGGCTGCTGGCAACCGTGCCGGCTGCCAGGCTGACGACGGAAGCGGCCAGCAGGTCGCGGCGTCGAATCGTACTCATATCGGTCTGTCTCGTGTCGTCTGTCGAAGGATGCGAAGCTGTCAGTTTCCTGTTCAAGAGTGTAGCGTTCGTACTGCCGTCGAGCCAGCATTTGTATGAATGCGGTATGCGCCTCTATAATTCTGAAAATTCACGAGGAGAAGGTTATGAAAAACAGAGCTGCCCCGTGCTGCTGGAACTCGGTCCCTTACCTGCCGCTGCTGCTGATGCTTGCCACGCTGGCGGCCGATGTCGGGGCCCAGGAACCGGCCAAGCTGCCACCTGCCCGCCGCGCCTACATGGGTCGGGAAATCGCCCGCACAATGCACTTCAGCGGCGCCCCCTGGTTAATTCGTAACGAGCGTGAACGCGAGGAACGCTGCTCGCTGATGTTGACGAACCTGGGTGTCAAACCTGGCATGACGATTTGTGATATGGGTTGCGGCAACGGCTTTCACACGCTCAAGCTGGCCCGCATGGTCGGGGCTGGTGGCCACGTGCTGGGCGTCGATGTGCAGCCGGAGATGCTCAAGCTGCTGAGGGATCGAATGGAGCAGATGGGGTTGGAAAATATTACACCCCTGCTTGGCTCTTATCACAATCCTCGCCTGATTCCGGGCACGGTGGATCTGATCCTGCTGGTCGATGTGTACCATGAGTTTTCACATCCAGAGTTGATGCTCAAGTCGATGCGAGCCAGCCTCAAGCCGGGTGGCCAGATTGTGCTGGTCGAGTTTCGTGAAGAAGATCCCAAGGTGCCAATCAAGCCACTTCATAAGATGAGCAAGAACCAGATTCTCAGGGAGATGGCTCCCAATGGTTTCAAACTGGTCCGCCAGTACGACAAGCTGCCCTGGCAACACATGATGTTCTTTGGGCGGGAAGATGCCGACAGCCCAGGGGAGAGCGGTAAGTAAAGCGAATAGAGCAGGAGGCGACTGCAGAGCTACGCGTCTGTTTCCAGGTCGCTGATTTTATCAAGCCGTCGAGCGTGGCGGCCGCCTTCGAATTCGGTATCGAGCCAGATCTGCACCAGCTGGTCAATGTTGCGCTCTCCCAGCATGTCACCCGACAGGCAGAGCACGTTGACATCATTGTGCCGACGGCTCATTTCGGCGGTGATCTCGTCATGGATTGGTGCGGCCCGGACGCCGTCAAACTTGTTGGCTGCGATTGCCATGCCGATGCCAGTACCACAGATCAGGATACCGCGGTCGGCCTGGCCGCTGGTGACCTTGCTGCTGACAGCCGTGGCGATATCGGGATAGTCGATACTCTCTTCGCTATCGGTTCCCTCGTCTGCAACTTCATGACCCAGCGAGGCCACCAGCTCCATGAGCTTGGCCTTGACTCGAAAACCCCGGTGATCAGATCCGACGGCAACTCGCATTAAGCTGTTTCTCCCCTGTCGCTCTCTGCTGGACGAAAAGATGCCAGGTCTATTTTATCCAGCCGCTGCTCAAGAAAACTGTCAATCTGCTTGGCACATTCGTGGTATTGCTGAAGTGGTCCGCCGATCGGGTCAGCAACATCCCCTCCAGCTGGATCCAGGACGTGGACCCGGTCAGCGACATGGGGCCACTGCTGGACAATCACGTCCCTGTGCACGCGCGTCATGGTCCAGATCTGGTCCGCGAAACGGATCAACTGCTCGTCAACCTGGCGGCTTATGTGGCTGGAAATGTCCAGTTTTCGCTCCGCCAGCACTGCTTCAGCTTCGCGACTTGCCGGGCTTCCAGCCGGAGCAGAAATACCAGCAGACATGACCATGATACCGTGTTGATCGAGCTGATCGAATGGGCAGTCCAGAGATTCACTGATGCGGTGTCTGAGCAGTCCCTCAGCCATCGGGCTGCGGCAGGTATTGCCGGTGCAGACGGTCAGGATCATGCCGCGCGAGATGGTCTCGATATGCTGCCTGGTCAGTACCCCTTCACGCAGCATCTCAAAGCGGTTGCCGTCCACCAGGACCACGCTGGAGGCGTCCTGGTAGTGAGTTGGCCCGTCGTCCAGCACGAGGCAGATCGAATCTCCCAGATCAATGACCTGGTCCGCAGCGGTGGCGGGTGGCTGACCGTGCTGGTTGGCGCTGGACAGTACCAGTGGCCCGGCGGAGAGCTGCAGTACCGATCGAGTGACATCGTTCTGCGGGACCCGAAAACCGATTGTGCCCGAGGGTGCCACGACTGGCTGAACATTGGCGGGTAACTGGTGCAGGGCACTTTCGGCGTGATCGACCGGCAGCACGAGGGTCAACGGACCGGGCCAGCCGCGGCGAGCCAGCCGGACTGCGAGGGAACTCGGTTCCGGCACAAAATCCCAGGCCGCATCGGCGCTGGCAACTGCCAGGGCAAGAGGCTGATCGGTCGGCCGCTGCTTGGCTGCTACCAGGCTGGCCACGGCATCACCATCAAGTGCCGTGGCGGCCAGTCCATAAACTGTCTCTGTTGGTAATACGACTAGGCCCCCCGCGGCCAGGGATTCCACGGCACGATGGATCGCATCGCGTGGATCGTCGCCGCTGGTGTCGAGGATGATGGTTGACATGGTCGATCTGCTTGGGATGGCGACTACTAGGAGACGCTCACAGGGGCCCCCTGGAGCACGGATTCAGTCTGTCTCTGGCAGAGGATAATGGCATCGCGAGCCAGCTCGCCGGAGATCAGCTGCGACGGTTGTCCGGCAGCCAGCGAGGCTGTTACCTCCGCGATCTCAGCAGCAAAGGCAACGATCATGTCACCGTCGCCAAGCTCCGGCCGCTCCACCTGGCCGTCGGAAGTGAGCACTTTCAAGGGGCTCAATTCCGGCTCGTCTGCCAGCGCCGAAAAGCGGAATTGCAGCGTGGCTTGTTCAAAGTGCACTTCGTAGCCATGCATGAAGCCGCGTCCCTGTTGCTGAATCACGCCGCTGGTCGAGCTGACGACCAGTGATTCGTCGGCGAAAGTGAACAGCGATTGGCAGTACTCGACTACCTCGCCCCGCATACGACCGCGGCTGACGACTTCGGTCGGCATGCCCAGCAGCAGACGGATCAAGTGGGCGTCGTGGACATGCAGATCAATCAGCGGCCCGCCAACTCGCTGGGGATCGTAAAAGTCCGGCAGCCATTCGGGGTCGGAGATGACGCGGTCAAAATGGCCGCCCAACAACGCACCGTAACGACCGTCAGCGATCGCCTCCCGCAAGAACATGTATTCGGGCAAGAAGGGCAGCACGTGGCCGACCAGCAGTAATCGATCTGCCGCGGCAGCGGCTGTTACCAGCTGGTCACAATGCTCCGGTTCCAGTGCCAGCGGCTTTTCACAGAAGACGTGCTTGCCTGCCTCAAGGGCCTCGAGGGCGACCGGCAGGTGCATGTCGGGTGGCAGGCAGATGTCGATCAAGTCCAGCTCGGGATCTGCCAGCATGTCGGACACGTTGCTGTAGCAGGCCAGGCTGGAGACGTCGACCTGGTCGGCCTGGGGGCCAAAGTTGCCCTTGATGCTGCTCCAGTCCCCAGCCAGCTTCTGCTCATTTCTTGTGCAAATAGCAGCCAACTGGATGTCGTCTCGCTGCTGGTAAGCCAGGTAATGGATCCAACCCATGAAGCCGACACCGGCAATTCCCACCTTGGTCATCAAATCATCTCCTCAAAGTTGTTGGCGTGATGGAGGTTATCTGAGCAGCTTCAGGCCCGTTCCGCCAGTATCTTGTCCAGCCGACTGGCAGCGTCGTCCCAGGCAGACGTTGCGGCTGGCTCGTACCGCTGGACAGGAAAGCTGGTCCGTACCACCTCGCGGGCCTGTCCGATCGAGCCGACCGCACCGCGAGCCACCAGTTGCATACCGAGGTTGCCGATCGCCGTCGCTTCGACGGGGCCAGCAATAACCTGGCGATTACAGGCGTCCGCCGTCATCTGGCAAAGCATCTCGTTCTGGCTGCCGCCACCGACAATGTGGATCGTCTGCAGGGTCTGGCCACAGAGTTGCTCCAGTGAGGCCAACACCTGGCGGTAACGCAGGGCCAGGCTCTCCAGCACACAGCGAACGATCGCGCCCTCGGATGACGGCGCGGCCTGGCCTGTCTGCTGGCAGAAGTCCTGGATTTCCGCCGGCATGTCTGGCGGGGCGACAAAGCGGGGGTCGTCCGGGTCGACCAGGCTCTGTAGTGGCGGGCTCTGGTTGGCCAGTTCGACGAGCTGGTCCCAGCTATAGTCCTGCTGGCTTGACCAGGCTGCCCGGCACTGCTGGAGTAGCCATAAGCCGGCGATATTCTTGAGCAAGCGGACGGTGCCGCCGACGCCACCCTCGTTGGTAAAGTTGAGCTGCTGGCAGGTGTCGTTGATAACCGGAGCCGGTATTTCAGCTCCCATCAGCGACCAGGTGCCGCTGCTGATGTAACACCAGTCGCCACGGGCCAGCGTCTCGGTCTCGACCGGAACTGCCATCACGGCACTGGCCGTGTCGTGGCTGCCAGGGAGCACAACCTGCAGGTTCGCCAGACCCGTGGAATCGGCCAGTGATTTCCTTAGTGGACCGAGTGTTGTTCCAGGGGCAGTGACCGGCTGCAGAATGTGGGCCGGCAGGTTAAAGCTGTTGAGCAGGCTCTCCGACCAGCTTGAGCTGCGTGGGTCGAGCATCTGTGTCGTGGTGGCGTTGGTGTACTCGTTGACCTTCTCGCCGCTGAGCATCCAGTGGAAGAGGTCGGGGATCATCAGCAGCGAATCGGCGATGTCCAGCAGTGGCGAGTTTTCCTGCTGCAGTGAAAGCAGCTGGTAGAGTGTGTTGAACTCCATGAACTGCAGGCCGGTCTGCTCGAAGATCTCTCCCCGTGGGACGATTTCAAATGCCTGGTCGAGGATCTCGCTGGACTGGTTGCGATAGTGACGGGGGTTGGCAATCAGCTGGTCGTTGCGATCGAGCAGTCCAAAGTCGACTCCCCAGGTGTCGACTCCCAGGCTGACGACAGATGAGGCATCGCTGGCGGCTGCCGTGCCGAGGCCCTGCAGCAACTGGTTCCAGAGTTCGAGGAGGTTCCAGTGCAGGTTGCCACCAATCTCGATCCCCCCGTTGGCGAAACGATGAACTTCCTCCAGCTTAAGCTCGGCGCCGTCAAACTGACCGGCGACCAGACGACCGCTGGAGGCACCGAGGTCGGCGGCCAGGTAGCATTCGTGCTGGTTTTCCATGGCCGAGTGAGATCTGCTAAGGCGGAGCCGCCAGGGGATGATGGGGTGCAGCCCGCATGCTGGCATGCCAGGGCGACCCGTCAGTATAGAACAATCGACAGCCCCCGGGGGAGCTGCTCGCCGGCAGTTCTGAACCGCATCAGAGATTCCAATTAAGAGCTGCCCCGATTCAACTCAAGACCTATACTTGACTAACCCGATCAACATTAATAGGTTTGGAGTATGTCGGTTTCATCGGTAGGTAATTCGATGTCAGAGGATGCTGCCAGTTCTGCGGCTGTGGCGACGCTTGCGCCCCCCGCTGGATTCGAAAAAATCCAGTATTCCGACGCTTTGGCCGAGGAACTTGCGGCGGCCGATGCCAGCCTGGAGACGGCCAGTCCGCGAGAGATTCTCAGCTGGGCTACTGACCGTTTTGCCCCACATTTTTCCATGGCAACGGCGTTTGGCCCTGAGGGCATGACGCTGATTCACATGCTGGCCGAGATCGCTCCGCAGACACCGATCTTCAATCTCGACACCGGCTACCAGTTTGATGAAACACTGAAGATGCGTGAGCGGATCAAGCAGCGCTACGGTATCGATGTGATCATGCTCAAGCCCGAGTTGGACGTGCCGGCTTACGAGGCCCTGCATGGCGGCCCGCTGTACGAGAGCAATCCCAACCAGTGCTGCTTTGACCGCAAGATCAAGCTGCTTGAGCGGGCGGCCGACGGTCTGAATGCCTGGGCCAGCGCGATTCGTCGGGACCAGAGCCCGGACCGTGCGAGGGCAGCGATTGTCGGCTGGGACAAAAAGTTTCAGCTGGTCAAGGTCAGCCCGCTGGCGAACTCGACGAAAGAGGAAATCTGGAGCATGATCACAGCGGAAGATATCCCCTACAACCCGCTCCATGACGAGGGCTTTCCCAGCATCGGCTGCCGGCCCTGCACACGGGCTGTGTTGTTGGGCGATGATGAGCGTGCGGGTCGCTGGAGCGGCCAGGCGAAGACCGAATGCGGGCTGCATTCGCTGGATGACGAAGACTGAAAGAGCGCATGCTGAAGGAGTGCTGCTGGCGATGCTGAGTATTTCTGCACGGACCGAATATGCCTGCATTGCCGTCCTGGAATTGGCTCGCCATGCGGACGAGCCACGCCCTGTGCGGGCCGCCTTGATTGCAGACCGTCATGGCATTCCCCCTCAGTTTCTGGTGCAGATATTCCAGCAGCTCAAGAGTGCCGGCCTGGTGCAGAGCACACGGGGTGCCGCTGGCGGATATCGCCTGCTTCTTCCTGCTGCCGATATCAGCCTGCTGGACGTGATGCGGGTGGTCGATCCGCAGCCTGAGGAGATTGTCAGCAGTGCCAGCCAGCGGTCCTCAATGACCGATGTTTTGATCTCGAATTGGCAAGACGTTTCCAGCAGCGAGGCGGAGCAGTTGTCTGCCATCAGCTTCGCGGATCTGCTGGCCGAGGCGGGCAACGCCACCGAGCCGATGTACTACATCTGATGGTACCTGACGGCCTTTGGCCTTGGGCAGGATGCATGGCCGACGTTGCACAGCGAGCGGAGCTGAATCGCTGCCATCTCCAGACTGCGCGTCACACTGTTACAGCTGCGTAATTCGGCCTAACCGGGCGTGACTTTGCCGGTTATTCGGCTGCTACCGAATTGCCGGCTGGATTCTTTCTCCAAGCTGCTTGACCGGCCCCTTTTGTGACCTATATCTACTTGGCCGAAGACCCCTGCGCAGGAGCGCATTTCGGCCAGCAGCAGTCCCCCACCGCTGCTCTCCCACCCTGGTCACGGATGGATCACACTCATGCCAATGCCCCCTCTCGCGCGGCGTTTTCCCCCGTTCACAAGGCTCTTGAGCATTGTCCTGCTGGCCACGCTGATGGTCAGCAGCAGCATTGCCCAGCCACGCATCCGCATTCCAGCGGCTCCTGCCAGCCAGGCTATCGAGGTCATCCTGGAGGCGGGTCAGCAGCTGGAAACCAACCAGCGATGGAATGCCGCTCGAGATCATTACCGCGATGCCCTGCGTCAGTTCCCCGATCACGACGACCTGCAGTCGCGGCTCAAGACCGCCCGCATGCACACCGACCTGGCGCGTCGCTATCATGACGCCAGTTTTGTCGACGCCTACCGCACAACGCCACTCAATCGCTGCGTTGCTGGTTTCGGCGAAATCATGCTGAAAGTCCAGGCTCACCATTTTCACCAGCCTCGCTGGGCCGCGATCGCTCGCCACTGTTACCGTGGCCTCGAGATCGCCTGCTCGGACAAAGTCTTCACCAGCCATCACAAGCTTGATCCTGCCGCTGCAGAGACGCGCCAGTTTCTCCAGCAGGCTCGCCAGCTACTGGTCGATCGTCCTCCAGCAACTCGACAGCAGCTGCAGGAGGCCGTCCGCCTGGTTGCCCGTCAAGGCCAGCAACAGCTGGGACTGGTCCCGCAGGCGGTTGTGCTGGAATGTAACTGCGCGGCGA
>CAUZOB010000051.1:0-26323 GCA_963581185.1 Planctomycetota bacterium
GGCTGCAGGTGATCGACGGCGAAGGCAAGGTGCTGGTGGATGTCGATGATGCTGGCAAGAACCGCGATCCGGTGCTGACCTTCAACCCGCCGGCCGATGGCCAGTACACGCTGGTCGTTCGTGACCTGCACCGAGGTGGCGGCTTCCGCTATGTCTACCGGCTTACTGTGACCCAGCCCGAACCTGATTACGCACTCAGTTTGGCAGCTGACATGCTGACGCTGAAAGCAGGTGAGTCGGTCGATCTGGAAGTCACTGTGAATCGCATCCAGGGCTTCAAGGAAGAGATCCAGCTGACTGTAGAAGGACTGCCCGACGGTATCGAGGCAGCGGCAGTGAGTTCGGCCGCTGCAGGCGATTCGGCCAAGAAGGTGACGGTCAAGATCAGTGGCAGTGCAGAGGCCTGGTCCGGCGCGATCCGGATTATTGGCCAGGTGGGCGAACGCCAGCGGACTGCCAGCTACGCCATTGCCAAGACCACGCTGCGACGTGAGGATCCCTGGCTGACCGTCCTGCCAGTCGCCAAGGAATAGTGGCCAGCGCCCGCTCTGCGACTCCCCTCGTCAATCCAAAGCAGCTCACCGCAGATGCATCCAGCAAAAGCTCACCGCAGAGGCAGCTTGGGCCTGCAGGGCCGGCATGTAATAGGCCTTCGCTGCAGGCGAATCAGGGCGGGTAAGAGCAGTCACCGCATCACCTGGCCGCCATCGACGTTGATCGTCTGGCCGGTGATGTTTTTTGAGCGGGCCGAGGCGAGCATGACGGCCATCTGGGCCACATCATCCGCTTCCTGCCAGCGGCCGAGCGGCGAGACGCGGCTGATTTTTTCAGCGGCCCAGTCATCATAGCTGGCGCGCTGATCCTCCGTCTGGCCTGCAGACCAGGCTTCCCAGACCGCTCGGTTCAATTCGGTCTTGATCATCCCAGGTGCAATCGCGTTGACTCTCACCTGGTGGACTGCCAGATCACGGGCGGCACACTGGGTAAAGTTGATCAGGCCGGCCTTGGCGGCACTGTAGGGTGGATCGGTCTGCGAGCCAATCTGGCCGGCGATCGACGCGATCATCAGGACCGAGCCGCAGTCCGACTGGATCAGCGTCTCGACCAGCGATTGCAGCACCCGCACGGCACCCACCAGGTTGATATCGAGGATCCGGGGCCAGTCTTCTGGCTGCAGGTTCCAAAAGGGAAAGCCGTGTTTCCCAGAGCCTGCACCGGCAGCGTAAACCAGGTGCTGGATCGATCCCAGTTTCTCGATCGAGGCAGCCGTGGCCGCGGCAACAGACTCTGCCGAGGTTACATCAGCCAGCAGGCCGCAGACAGTTGCGTTTGAGTTCTGATCCAGTTGCCGGGCAACATCCTGAACGGATGGCTTCAGATCCCAGAGAGCCACGTTGGCGTGCTCGTCGATGAATGCTTCGGCAATTGCCAGGCCAATACCCTGTGCCGCGCCGACGACGACAACGTTCTGCTGACCAAGTTTCAATTCCACAGCAGGCGATTCCGTGAGACGGAGGGAGAACCCTGTTACAGAAGCATCCGAGCACGGGCGGCTAGCCGTACAGCTTGATCGCCTCGGCAGCGCCGATGCGACGTGCCTTGACGAGCCCGTTGGCCAGCTTCTCACCATTCGGATCAATGTAAATTCTGCCGCTCAGGCCAGAATTCAGATTGAGTACATGGATGTTGAAGATATAGCCCTGGTCGGAGCTGGCCTCGAACCAGTGGACATTGTCTTTCTTGTCCGAAATCGTGGAACAATCTCCGGCCGAAAAAGCCTGATCGACGGTCGGCCGAATGATCATATGTTCGTCGGTATCTTCCAGGCGGTCATACAACCGTCCCTGGAATTTTCCATCGAGCACGAGAAAGGCGGTTGCCATGTTGTTGTGTCCGTGAGGCACAACCGACTGACCCTTCTTCAACTTGAATATCTGGTGGCCGAAGACCAGGTTGGTCGGCAGCCCCTCGACTTCAGGGAACTTGAAGCGGATCGACCGCTCGCCCTTGTCGCGGAAGGGGACCTGCTGTCGCTTCTCAAAGTCGATGAACTTCAAGAGGTCGGGCAGGTTGACGCGGGCCATCAGTTTCTCGACCTGCTTCTGCCAGGCAACCTGTTCCAGCTTGTTACCCTTCAGATCGCTCCCCAGCTCGTTGAGATCCTTGATCCACTGGGCTGCAACCGGCTTCAGCTGGTCGGCCAGCGCTTGATCTGTGAACAGCGTTTCCAGCAGTGAGTAGGTGAGCAGGGCTGAGAGCGTATTGCCTGCGAATTGGCGTCGTGAAAGGTCGGTCATTGGTTCGTCTCTCCCAAGAGCGTTCGGCGCGGTGTTACGGGTACCAGTTAGCATACCGTTTTCAGGGTTTCGATTCATCGTGTTCTGATCGGACTTGATTATTTCCAGGCACCAAAGGTGATGCTGGCGGGACGCTTATCGGGCTTGCGATAGAAGACAATATTGACCACCTCGCCTGCCGCGATCTTCTTGAATGCCTCCATCGCCTCGGCAGCTGTTTTGACCGATTCGTTATTCAACACGTTGATCACATCGCCAGCCCGCATGCCAACTTTGTACCAGGCCGAATCCTCGTCGATGTCGGTGATTTCAATGCCCAGGGCATGGTCCTCGGCCTTGAGATCAAATTCGGTCTCCTCAGCCTTCCGCAGGCTTGTCGATTGGAGCGGCCCTGGCCGGATCAGGACCAGCGTGGTTTTGTCACCGGGTCGATGCCGCCCAATCTGCTTCTTGAGGTCGTCAAAGTCCCGAATCACAACTCCACCAAACTCGATAATCAGGTCACCGGCTCGCATGCCTGCTCGCTCAGCCGCCGTGTCACTTTGCACGCTACGTACGTAGCACGGCTCGGGGGCTCGCGGGCAGGCCACTCCGAGGAACGCTCCGAGGCGGAAGTCGAGTTCGATCTGCGGTTGGTCGGCGGCGAATTTCTCAGCAGCCTCCAGCGTCACGGCGGTGCCGTAGAGCTTGACATATCGCAGCGTCCGAATCTTGACCAGGTGTTCAAGCGTTGCATCGCCCATCGGGCCATATTTCACGTCCAGGTTCATGAACTGTTCAAGCTTGACCAGCATGCCGATACCGCTGGCCGTCACCGACGTCCTCTTTAATGCCAGGCTGGAGAGGTTGGTGACCGCTTCGACATACTGCATCCACTCATCTGTCACATGCTCACCGACCAGGTCCAGGTGCTGCAGGTTGGTGATCCATTTGAGCCGCACCAGGTCATCGGTGGTGCCGCGCCAGTTATCAGCGATGCTGAGCACCATCAGTTGCATCGTGTCATTGCCGACGACGACGTACTGGTTGCCAAACGAGGCACCCAGTGAACGGAGTTCTCGAATCGACTTTTCCTCGCGGCGTTGATCCAGTGTGGCCAGGGCCCGGATCGCCCGGCGGCTGACCGCATTGCCCTCGTGCTGGCTCAATCTCCCCAGCGCCTCCCGGGCTGCCTGCGCGGTCGCCAGGTCGTCACTTGAGGCAAGTCGATCGAGCACGAACATTGTGCGGGCCAGGCCCTCCACGTTCTGTTCGCTAATGGCCGCTTCGACGGCCGCGATAACTGAATTGCCCGCTTCCACCAACTGCAGTGTGGCATCCTCCCGCACGATGAAACGCCGGGCACCCAGCTCATGGATCCATTGCTGCACCTGCTCGTCGCTGGCAGCCTCGGCTGGCTGCTGGCCGCGCAGCGGCGTAGCAACACTCAGCGTCAAGAGGAGAGCCGAGAGGGCCAGCAGTCTGAGTTGCTGCAAGGAACGCATCGGTTTTTCCTGGTTGGGAATTCCATGCCGACAGGCCCCGCCTGGCATGTCAGCTGCCACACCAGTTTACCAGATAGCATCCATCACGGCATGCGCGTCTTTGCCAGGCGAGCCCGGTTTTCGCATCGTGCGAACCGGACAGGAGAGGACACAGGAGGCGGTGCTAGCCCGCTTTTCGCTGGCTTGCTTTGTACAGGTAGGGATTCATCGTGGGGTCGTTGTACATCTTGAATTGCCGGTAGGTACGATGCCGCACCGTGCCAGCCTCGATGTTTGTCAGCAGGTGCTCGAGTGCCGCAGCCAGTTCATCCAGCTGGATAAAACAGACAGCCAGCTTCTGCTCGACTTTCTCGATGTGCTCCTCGCTGGCGTCGTCACGCTGCAGTTGCTCCTGCATGTGATAGATTCGCAGGGCCATGATACTCATCCGATCCACCACGCTTCCTGGCGTCTCGGTGTTCATCGGTGCATCCTGATTCGGCTGGCAATCGGCGGCTTCCAACTTGTCGGTCAGCCAGTCGTCGATCTTCTCGATCCAGTCGTTGCGATTCTGGTTGTAGCCATCGATCTTGCGTTTGACCTCGGCGATCTTGGCGTCCCCCACGTCAGGGCTGCGGGCAATGTCCTCCTGGTGCCAGAGCAGGAAGTTAAAGCTGAATTGCTCGGTCACCAGGCCGAGGAATCCATCGTGTGGATTATCAACGTCGCGCTCGTGCCAGCCGACAACCAGTTCGCGGTGCAGTTCCGTAATCTTCTTGACATCAAACATGGCGTCGTCCGTGACTAGTAAGTGAATGTGACTTGTCTGCCTGCTGCGACGATTCTAGGCCAAACCGCAGATTTGTCTCAAGCCGAGATTCTGCTCCATCAGCCGTACAGACTGCGATCACCTTGGACCCCGTGATCAGCTGCCATAGAATGCAGCCAGGAGTCCGATCGACGTACCCAGCTGCGGGCCAAAACAATGTTACCCCACCCTCGCCTACTTGCTGTCACGGTTATCGCCTGCGCGGCAATTCTGGGTGGCATCTCCCCTCTTGGCTGCCAGCACACCGATGGCCAGTCGGTGGACGGTTTGATTGCCCGTCGCAGCCAGGCGATTCGTGTGCTGCAGCAGCGTGGCTTGCTGACGGTGCAGTTGCGTGAGCAACTGCAGTCGGCGAAATCAGTGTCCGCTGTGCAGCAGTTATTGGAAAAAGCCCAGGCTCAGTCGCTGGTCAATGTACCGCTCAAAGCGGATCGCTGTGCTGCCTGGCTGCAACGGATCTGTGATCTCGGCAGCCGGACAAGTAACTCGGTCGGTATGAAGAAACAACAGCAGCTGCTGAAGGACCACTTCACCAGGCTAGGGGGAAAGGTCCAGCTGCAGGAATTTGATGTCCGGCATCCTCAGGATGGATCGCGGGTCACAATGGCCAATATGATTGTCCAGTGGCATCCGCAGCGAAAAAATCGGATCCTGCTGTGTGCCCACTATGACACGCGTCCCTACCCTGACCGGGACCCGAAAAACCCCAGGGGCCTGTTCCTGGGAGCCAATGACGGTGCCAGCGGTACCGCCCTGCTGGCGGAACTGGCTGAGTTGATGCCGACCTACAAGGGATCGCTCGGTATCGACTTTGTGCTCTTCGATGGCGAGGAGTTTGTTTTTCAGGTCGACGGTGGTGAGTACTTTCTGGGCTCGACTTATTTTTCCCGCAACTACAAGTCCGAACCGCCAGGCTACAGCTACAAGTGGGGCGTCTTGCTCGACATGGTGGCCGATCGCGAACTGGAACTGTACTACGAGGTCAACAGCCTGCGGTACGCTCGTCAACTGGTGCTGGATATCTGGAAGACCGCGGCCCGCTTGGGTGTCAAAGAGTTTCGGCCGCGTTCACGCCACGAGGTGCGGGACGACCATATTCCACTTAACCAGATTGCCGGCATTCCCAGCTGCGACCTGATCGACTTTGACTATCCCGGGTTGGGAAGGAAAACATCCTACTGGCATACCCAGCAGGATAAGCCGGAAAACTGTTCAGGCGTCTCGATGGCCCGCGTCGGCTGGGTCGTATGGGAATGGATGAACAACGCCAAGTGACCTGGCCGGCCGATTGAGCAGGCGGGAGTCAGCCCTCGAGGACCGAGTGACAAGTTATGACTGAGAATTCCTACCGAGTTGCGTTGTATCCCGGTGACGGCATTGGACCGGAAGTGACTCGTGAGACCGTGCGGCTGCTCGAGAGCCTGCCGGCCGGGCCGACATTCGAGTGGCACGAGTTCCCCTGGGGCTACGAGTACTGGAAACAGCATGGCCAGGTCGTTGCCGATGATTACCTCGAAACACTGAAGCCCTTCGATGCAATCTACCTCGGCGCGGTTGGCTGGCCGGCGGAATTGCCAGACCACATCACGTTGGCTCCCCTGGTGCGAATTCGTCAGGCCTTTGACCAGTATGCCTGCGTTCGGCCAGCTCGACTCTATCCCGGACTCAAGAGTGTGCTGGTAGACAAGGGCTCCGACGATATCGACCTGGTGGTGGTGCGAGAGAATTCCGAGGGCGAGTACATCGACAACGGCGGCCGCTTCAAGCAGGGTTCGCCTGATGAAGTGGCCACGCAGACGGCACTGCATACTCGCCGAGGAGTCGAGCGGATCCTGCGTTTCAGCTACGAACTGGCCCGCACTCGCCGCAGTAAGCTGACCATGGTTACCAAGTCCAATGCCCAGCGTTACTCCTACGTGATGTGGGACGATATCCTCGATGAGATCTGTGCTGACTATCCCGATGTGGAGTCGGACAAGCAGCATTGTGATGCAGCTGTGATGAACTTCGTGCGCTCGCCGGAATCTTTCGATGTGGTCGTCGCCTCAAACCTGTTTGGCGATCTGCTGACAGACCTCGGTGGCATCATCGGCGGCGGCCTCGGTTTGGCCCCTAGCTGCAACTTGAACCCGGAAGGCGACTTTCCTTCGATGTTCGAACCGGTCCATGGTTCCGCCCCGGATATCGCCGGCCAGGGAATTGCCAACCCCGTGGCGGCTGTATTGAGTGCCGCCATGATGCTGGACCATCTCGATGAAGCTGCAGCGGCCGGGCAGGTTCGCGCTGCGGTCGAAACGACACTGGCCAGTGGCCAGGGAACGCCCGACCTGGGGGGATCGCTGACCACCAGCCAGATGGGTGACCTGCTGATCGACAATCTCGCATAGCCTGTTGCCACCGATTGTGCTTAGGCAGTTTGTTCTTGAAGTGGCGAGAGTACGTAATTAGCATCGTAAAAATAGAGTGATGCGATACATATCGTCTCTACGGCAGTTGTTTCCGTTCAAACTCCTCAAGCTCTGCTGACAGCAGTCCTTCCGGCAACTCCGGATCGGCGATCACGCGCGCCGGCTGCTGCAGCCGGGACTCTTTCAGCTTCAGCACCACGAGATAAGTGCCAGCTTCCACCGCTGGTCCAAAGCGGGCCGTCGGTTTTCCATCTTCACTCAGCGGCGGCGATTTGCGCAGATCCCAGTAGACCACGTTCAAACCTGGCTTCGGTTTCAGGCGTATCTGCCGAATCACCGTGCCCTGCACGTCGTGAATCTCCAGGCCTGTCACCTCCTTCGCGTCGCTCACACGATAGTAGATTGCACATCCCGCGGATGGGTTCTGGCCGGTAAAGTGTCGCTGGCCATAGCGACTGAATCCCAGTTCGCCGGACCAGCGGATGGTATCGGTCGGTTGAAACAGCTGGGCCTGGAGATGTGCGAGGGGAGTGACAGCGACCACAACCAGCAACAGTGAACGAATCATGAGAGTCCTTAAAGGACAGCCAGTGCAAATCCAGGCCGGATGCCGGAAACTTGACCGAGCTTCTCTATTTTGTCATCGATTGGCGCCGCTGGCGAACTACGCACGTTAAGCCGTAGTGATTATTCCGTTTTTCCGGACTCAGTGGCAGTGAATTGTCGATACCTGAACCACGGTAGTTCATGGCTGCGAGGGGGACTCGACGTGTCGAAGCATTCAAAACCTGTTTGGAATCAGCCAGCCTGGCTGTTGCTGGTGCTGTTCTCATTTCTCTCTGTTGGCTGCGCCCAGCTGCCACGTATGAAGCAGCTGGCACGAGCCAGTGATGCACGACCGATCTATCAACCTGTCTACGAGGACGTCGCCAGCGGCGATGACGCTGACTCCGCTCAGCAATCACGACAATCAAGGCGGGAACGTATCACCGACAAGCTGATCTGTGCCGGCTGTGGCGATGTCTACTGGAGCGACTGGTACAACCATCCACCCAGCGAAAAGGACCAGCTGGGTGGCAACAAGCGTATCAGGATGAGCAGCGATCCGGTCTGCAGCACGCCCACTCCGTTGTACGCTCCCTGATTCGGCCGTTATCATACGACTTCCTCCCGGTCGGCTCCAAGTAGCTACTGGGTCGCTTGATAGACAGGTTCGAGGAAGTCGTGATGGCCATGACGGGCGTAGAGTTACTACTCGATATGCTGGCGAGCCAGGGTGTGCGCTACATCTTTGGCAATCCGGGCACGACCGAGCTTCCGCTCAACGATGCCCTCGCCGTCGATGATCGCTTCCGCTATATCCTCGGCCTGCAGGAAGTGCCGGTGATGGCGATCGCGGATGGTTACAGCATGGCCTCTGGTCAACTGGGCGTAATCAACCTGCACATCTGTTGCGGACTCGGTAATGCCATGGGCATGCTTTACAACGCATACCGAGAGGGGACTCCCCTGTTGGTCACTGCCGGACAGCAGGACCGCCGCTTGTTATTTGAGGAACCGATCCTGGCTGGCGAGATGACCGCGGTGGCCAAGCCCTGGACGAAATGGTCTGTGGAAGTGCAGCGAGTTGAGGACCTGCCGTCGGCCATTCGCCGCGCTATCCAGATCGCACTGACTCCGCCGACCGGCCCGGTTTTCCTCTCGCTTCCTGTCGACTTACAGATGGAAATCACCGAGACCCTGCCACAGGCCGATTTTCATTTGCCGGACCCTCATGTCCGACCGGCGCAAGCGGCACTCGAAAAGGCCGCCGATTTACTGGCGGCTGCCAGTTCACCAGCCTTGCTGGTTGGTAGCCGTGTGATGGAAGCGGAGGGAGTCGATGCACTGGTGGCATTGGCGGAGTCGCTCGGTGCCGTCGTCATCAGCGAATCGGGGACCACCCATGGTCGCCTGGCATTCCCCTGCGACCACCCACTTTATAGCCAGGGCCTGCCACTCTGGTCGCCGCAAGTTCATGAGCGGCTGTCGGCTTTTGATGTCGTCTTCGTGGCCGGCATGGACATGTTCCGGCAATACATCTACCACGAACCGCAATGCCCGATCCCGGAACAGGTCAAGTTGATACACCTGGATGAAGATCCCTGGCAGCTGGGCAAGAACTATCCGCTCGATGTTGCCCTGCTCGGTCACACCAGGACGGGACTCGAATCGCTCGTGCCACTGGTCCAGGATCGCCAGGACGAACAGCAGCGTTCCGCCGTCGCTGAACGAACTGCCAGGATCACTGCCGAGCACCAGGCGGCCAGAGATGCGCTGCGGGCTGAGATTGACAGCCAGCGTGACCAGTCCCCGCTGACTCCCCTCTGCACCATGGACGCCATTGCCCGGGTGCTGCCCGAGAATGCTGCCGTGGTGGAAGAGGCAGTCACCACAACGAACACCACCCTGGAACGGCTTGGCGCGATAAAGAGCACCAGCGGTTACTTTGGCCACCGCGGTTGGGCCCTCGGCTGGGGACTCGGTGTTACCATTGGAGCCCAGCTGGCTTGGCCCGATCGGCCCGTGCTGGGGATCCTTGGCGAAGGCGCTGCGACCTACGGCATCCAGGGCCTCTGGACCGCGGCTCGCGAAAAAATACCAGCCACCTTTGTGATCTGCAACAACGCCCAGTACCACATACTCAAACTCTGTGCCCGCACGATGAACCTGCCCCAGGCGGAACAGGGAGAATTCGAGGGACTCGATATCATTGGTCCCGAGATTGACTTCGTCGGCCTGGCCCAGTCGCTGGGTGTGGAAGCTCGCCGAGTGGAGACCGCCGACCAACTCAGCGACGAACTGGCAGCTCAGTTCAACAACGACCGCCCCTTGCTACTGGACGTGCCAATCGCGCGCGGGGTGGGAGAACGGTTGAACTACGGTTGAGTCTCTGGCTAGGGGGAGAGCTATTCCGAGCCGAAGTCGCCAGCTGTGACCACATTCAGCCGCTTGGTCAAGAGGTGCTTCCTGAGTGCCTCGACGACATCTTCCTTCGTCAATCGCTCGATCCGCTGCTGCAATTCATCGTAGTAGCTGATCGGCCGACTCTCGTAGATCGAGGAAGAGATCATACCACTCAGCGTACCGTCATTGTTCATCTGGACTTTCAGACTCTCCAGGTATCCCGTCGTGGCGCTTGTCAGTTCCTTATCGGTAATGCCATCCTTGAGCAGGCGAGCGATCTCCTCGTCAATCGCTGCGACTACCTTGGGTGAGTTTTCCGGGTTGGAGATGGCGCCGATCGTGATCCGGCTTAGATCTTCCAGTGCGTAGGCGCCGTAGCCTGAGCCGATGCCGTAGGAGAGGCCATCCTTCTGGCGAACTCGATCGCCCAATCGCGAGGAAAGGGACCCACCACCGAGGATGTAATTGCCGATGATCACGGCCGGGTAATCCTCGTGGTGCAGCCCGATCGGAACGATCACGGCAGCGTAGTAAACGGCGTTCTTCTTGTCGGGCGTGTTGACCGACACACGCTGACCGTCCTTGATGAACGACTGTCGCGGAATCCGCTTGTAGTCCTGTTCTGACTTCCAACCAGCAAAAATCTGTCCCAGCTGCGCGCGAACTTCGTCGACATCAAAATCGCCGACCATCACCAGCTCGCCGTTGTTGCTGCCAACATAGTTGCTGTAGAGCTGCTGGACGTCGTCCAGCGACAGTTTCTGCATGCTTTCGATCTGCTCGCCAACAGACTTGTAGCGACGCAGGTCATCCTCGCCGTAAGGAAACATCAGCTGGCGCAGGCGGTTCATTGCCAGGAACTGCGGCTCGTTCTGAGATGCTCCCAGGCCGGCCAGCTGTTCGTTCTTGAGGACATCCAATTCCTTGGAGGGTAACGTCGGTTCGCGTAAAACCTGGCGCAGCAGGTCGAGCGTCTTTTGTAATTGGGGACGCTTGGTCTGGATCCCAAAGGAGACCGATCCCAGCCCGCCGCTGCCCGATAATGATGCGCCCAGTCCATCCAGCTCGTCCTGCAGCTGCTGGTAATCCAACGACGCGGTGCCGCGTGTCATCAGCGTACCGAGCATGGAACCGGCTGTGTCCAGTCCTTCCAGGTTCTGGAGTGAGCCGTAACGCAGTGTCAGTGACAAGCGGACCACCTCGCCGCGCGTCTTTTTGGGCAGCAAGCCCACCTCCAGGCCGTCGTCCAGCTTGAACTGTATCAGTCGGCCCTGGATGTTTTCCGGAGTGGCGTCGAACACCTCGCCGGCAGCCACCGTCTCGCGGCCCTCGTATCCCTCGACCATTTCGGCGATGTTGACCGCCGCCGGAATCACCGCCCTGCTGACTGTCTCAGTCGGTACGAATAATCCAACCGTACGATTGGAGTCGCGGCAGTACTGCGCGGCAACTCGCTTGACATCGTCCGCCGTGACCTTTTCCATCCGATCCCGGTAAAGGAAGAACAATCGCCAGTCCCCCTGAGAGGCCCATTCGCTCAGTTGTAGTGCCACTCGTCCGCTGTTGGCCATCAACTGCTCGCGTTGCTTGGTGACCTGGAGAATGACTCGATCGACTTCTTCCTGGCTGACACCGTCCGTGCCAATCTTCTCGATTTCCTGGATCATGGTCTTGCGTACCAGTGGTACGTTTTCCAGGTCCTTGACCTCGCAGACCATCATCAGCAGGCTTGGGTCATGCAGCGAATAGGAACCGCCCATGATGCTGGTGGCCATCTCGGTTTGCACCGTCGACTTGTACAGTCGGCCCGCTGGCTCAATCGCCAGGATATAACCGAGCACATCGACGGGAGCGAAATCCGGATGTGAGGCTGCCGGAATGTGATAGGCCACGCCGACCAGGCCGACTTCACCGACTCGTCTTAACGAGACAATCCGCTCGCCGTCCTGTGGTGGTTCCTCGGTATATGTTCGATCCAGTTCACGCTCGGGCTTCGGAATGGCACCAAAGTACTTGTTGGCCAGCGCCAGCGCCTTGTCCACGTCAAACTGGCCGGCAATCACCAGCATCGCATTGTCAGGCTGGTAGTGCTTGCGGTAAAAGTCACGCAGTCGCGGCAGGGGTACCCGTTCGATATCGCTGCGGTTGCCAATTACAGCCTTGCCGTAGTTGTGCCACTCGTAGGCAGTCGCCATCATCCGCTGACGCAGCACTCGGCTGGGTGAATTCTCGCCACTCTCAAACTCGTTGCGAACCACCGTCATCTCGGATGCCAGGTCTTCGCCCTTGATAAAGCTGTTGATCATCCGGTCCGACTCGAGCCGGATGGCGAATTCCAGGTTCTCCTCGCTGGCTGGCAACGTCTCGTAGTAGTTCGTCCTGTCATACGATGTGGTGCCATTAAAACGGGCTCCGCGCTCCGACAACAACTTGGGAATGTTGGCGTGCAAGGGAGTACCCTTGAACAACATGTGCTCCAACAGATGAGCCATGCCGCTTTCGCCGTATCCCTCGTGGCGAGATCCACAGAAGATTGTCAGGTTGACCGTCACCGTCGGCTTGGACGGATCGGGAAAAATCAGCACTTGCATGCCGTTTTCCAGCTGGTATTCGGTGATCCCCTCGACCGTCGTCAGTTTTGTGACGTCGGCAGAATAGGCCGGGGTCGCCGCGAGTGAGAGGATGGCGATCAGCAGCAGGGACCCGAGGCAACGACGGCAGGGCGATGTGAGTTGTGACACGGAAATATCCTTCGCAAAGTGAAGTCCGTAAGGCGAGAGGTCAGCGTCATGACGACCTGACATGCTTCGCACATGATCGGACCTGATCGGAGCTATGTCAATGAGCTGCCCAGACTCCTCGTTGCTGGCTTTTGGCAGGCCACCTTCGATTACAGGTCCTGCCAGAAAAAGTACTCCTGGTAGGGAATTAACCCGTCGTCCATCTCGCGATTTTGTCCGTCGGACTGGAAGCCGCAGCGTTGGAAAAATCGATGGCCGCGAGTAAATCGCGTGTCGGACCAGAATTCGACTCGCTGGTAACCCTGGTGGCGTGCCAGATCGATGGCCCACTCCATCAGCTGCTCTCCACAGCCACTACCCCGCTGGCTGGCCGCCAGGTAGAGGCGGCGAAAAGTGCAACAGTTGCGGTCAGGATCCAGCGGCAGCAGGGCATGGCTTCCAACAATCCTGTCAGCAGCCAGCACCACGAAGCTGCCGCCCTGCGCCAGGTAAAACGAGGGAATATCCAGCAGATCGGCGTCCGCACCAGCCAGGTTGACCTCGTCGCCGTATTCCTGGTAAACGCCATTGACCAGGCTGACCACTCCCTCCCGGTCGTCATTGTGATACGGTCGCAGCTGCAGGTCGGACATGGCACATCACGTTCAGCTACCGAGCAACTTCAGGCAGGGCTGGCCCTCGTTGATAGTGGCTCGTTCGGGTCGGCCCTGGTGCAGGTAGACCAGTTGCGAATGATCGATACCGAGCATGTAGAGAATGCTGGCATGCAGGTCATGGACATGCAGCCGGTCCTCGATGGCATGCAAGCCGATCTCATCTGTGTTTCCGATCACCTGGCCGCCTGCCACGCCGCCCCCGGCCATCCAGATCGTGAAGCCGTAGGGATTGTGGTCACGGCCGGTACCTTTTTCACTCATCGGCGTGCGGCCAAACTCGCCCCCCCAGACGACCAGCGTCTGGTCAAGCAGACCACGCCGCTTAAGATCCTTGAGCAAACCGGCCACCGGTTTATCGGATGCAGCACAATTGGTGGCATGATTCGACTCGATCCCCGAGTGCGCGTCCCACTTGCTGCCGCTGCCATGGTAGAGCTGCACAAAGCGAACACCGCGTTCCACCAGTCGGCGGGCCAGCAGACAGTTGCGTCCAAAAACACGGGTCGCGTCCTGGTCCATGCCATACAGATTCTGAGTCTCAGCGGTCTCGCTGGCAAAATTGACCGCCTCCGGCGCAGCCAACTGCATACGGAAGGCCAACTCGTAGCTCTCGATACGCGCCTCTAACCTGGAGTCATTGTCGCGCGAGGCAGCGTGGCGACGATTCAAGCGAGCGAGCAGTTCACGTTGACGTGCCAGCCGCTGGCTGGGAACTTCGATTGCCGGTTGCAGGTCGCGGATCGGCGGGTCGCTGTTCAGCAGGGGAGTTCCCTGGTAGCTGCCCGGCATGAACCCGGCACTCCAGTTGCGGGGGCCATTGATTACCTTGCCAGGGTTATCTTCCATAACCACAAAAGCTGGCATGTTTTCGTTTTCAGAGCCGAGGCCATAGTTTACCCAGGCACCGAGCGAGGGGCGGCCCCCGATGATCGAGCCGGTGTTCATCTGGCAGACGCCGTTGGAGTGATTCAGGCCATTTGCCCAGCATCCCCGCAGTACCGCGATATCGTCGACGCACGTAGCCGTGTGAGGCAGCCAGTCGGAGACCCAGGTGCCACATTCCCCGTGCTGCTGCCAGCGGCGTCTGGAAGCCAGTAACGGAGCGTCGTACTCTCCCATCGGCGTGATTACCGGTTGAAAGCTATCCGGCAGTGGCTTACCAGCCAGTTCATTCAGCTTCGGCTTGGGATCGAACAGATCGATATGACTCGGTCCACCTTCCATGAACAGGAAGATCACACTGGTCGCTCGCGGCGAGTGGTGGGCGGTCGACCGAATCGCGCCGCTCTCCGCGGCACGGATCGACTGCTGGTCGCCTGCCAGCAAACCGCTCAGCGCGAGCAGGCCGAATCCAGTGCCGCTGCTGGCTAGCATCTGGCGGCGATCCAACTGTCGCGATTCCGGGTGGATGAAGTGGTCCATGGTTCAGTCGATATAGAGGAGCTCGTTACTGTTGAGCAGTACGTGACAATAGTCCTGCCAGGCCTGCTCATTGATTGTATTGTCATCACCGAGCAGGAAGCCAGTTGCCTCCTCGAGTTCGGCCGTGGTTGGTTGCCGGGCAAAGCAGCTTAGCATCGCCAGCCGGACGCGAGCCGCCAGGTCATCTGGTCTCGCCTCTCGCACGCTGCTGGCCAGTGCCATGGATCGCTCCAGCACCCAGTTGCCATTTATCAGCATCAAGGCCTGGTTGGGTGTGGTGGTCACATTTCGACGTCCGGTGCTGGTGAAACCGTCGGCGGCGTCGAAGCCAGCCAACAGCGGATCCCGCTCGTTTCGAATCACACGCAGGTAAATGCTCCGTCGCACGTGTTCAACCTCGCCTGGCCCACCTGTCGACCGGTCCAGTTCACCGCTGGCCACCAGCATGGAGTCACGAATCTGTTCGGCATCGAGGCGGCGAAAATTGGCTTTCCAGAGCAGCCGGTTGTCCGGATCCAGCTCAACCGCAGCAAGCGAAGCTGGCTGCCAGCAGGACTGGCGGTAAGTAGCTGAACTGGTCATCAGCTGATGCAGCTGTTTGATGCTCCAGCCCTCGTGGCTGAATCGCCAGGCCAGGTAATCGAGTAAGGCGGGGTGGCTGGGTGGAGTTGCCAGCGTGCCAAAATCATTGGGTGTCATGACCAGTCCCTGGCCAAAGTGCTGCTGCCAGAGCCGGTTCACCAGCACGCGTGCCGTGAACGGATTGTCCGGGCTGGTGATCCAATCCGCCAGCGCCGTGCGACGTCCGCTCGATCCCGTCGGCAAGGGAGTCACCTCGGCGGGTCTGCCACCGAGGACCGCCAGTTCGCCAGGCAGCGCCTCGACCCCGCCGCTGCCTGGAATGATCGTTGCCGGAGCCTCGATACCGACGTCCCTGACTGTGAGGGCCATTTCAGGCTGCTGCGGACGCAGGTGATCGAATTGCTTGAGTTGTTCCGAGAGCTGCTGCCACTGGGTGACGGCCTCGCCCTTGAGTGACTTGGAGAAATCCAGTAACTCCAGTTCTCGCACCACCTGCCGATCCGCCATCGCCACGAGTTGTGATTCAAAGGGATCACGCTGTTCAGCAGGTTTACGCATCATCGGGCGGATGTCGCGAGGGAACTTGTTGGTTGCCCCCTCGGCAGCCTGCTGACGGGTGTCCGCTTCCAGTTCCGCCAGCTGGCGACGAACAGCAGCGGTTGCTTCCAGCCACTTGTCTTGTTGCTGTTGATAGGCCCGCGTTTTTTCCTGGTCCAGCAATGGCAGATCGTCACGCGGCAGGATAGCCACGAAATAAGACTGCAGCTGGTAATAGTCCTGCTGCAAGATCGGATCGAACTTGTGATCGTGGCAGCGAGCACAGCTTACTCCCAGTCCCAGGAAGACATCGGCCGTGACATCGGTCAGGTCATTCAAGATCGTCTGCCACTGGGTCCGCACGTCGCGCTGGTTGTACTCGTAAATCCAGAGCCGCAGGTAGCCGGTCGCCGCCAGGTCCTCGACCGTTGGGCTGGTTACTTCGTCGCCCGCCAGCTGCTGACTGACGAACTGATCGTACGGTTTGTCATCGTTAAAGGCGGCGATCACATAGTCACGATATCGCCAGGCGTTGGGACGATAGCCGTCCGCCTTGTATCCGTCCGACTCCGCGTAACGGACCAGGTCCAGCCAGTGACGCGCCCAGCGCTCACCATAGTGGGGGCTAGCGAGCAACTCCTTGATCACCTGCTGGTAGGCCTGTTCGGACGGATCGGCGAGGAACCGACTGATCTGTTCCGCTGTCGGCGGTAGGCCAATCAAATCGAGATAGAGTCGCCGTAGCAGAATATGCGGTTCGGCCGCTGCTGAGGGCTGCAGTTGATTCACCCGCAGCTGGGCGAGTACAAACCGGTCGACGTCGTTACGAGACCAGTCGTCACGTTTGAGCCGAGGGACGCTGACCTGCTCGATCGGCTGCAAGGACCAGAGAGCACGGTCTTCGGATGTGAAGGAATCGTCTGGTCTGGTCTTTCGCGTGGAGCGGGTTTGCGGCCATACAGCCCCGCTTTGAATCCACTGCTCAATCAGGGCAACCTGTCGATCAGAGAGCTTCTTGTCGGGCGGCATTTCCAGCGACTCGTGTCGAATGGCCTCCATCAACAGGCTCTCCGCGGGCTTTCCTGGGAGAAGTGCCGGACCGGATTCACCACCCCGGAGGATCGCTTCACGGGAGTCCAGCCGGAGCTTGCCCTTCTGGCGTTTTGGTCCGTGGCAACGGAAGCACGTATCTGCCAGCAGCGGCCGGATCTCATTTTCAAACAGCCGCTCAGCGTGCTGAAGTGACTCCGCAGCGACTGGCTCTTTGGCACTGGTCGGCATCGACCCGTGGGCCATGATTATCAACGACAGGCAGAAGGCGGCTAGGCGATATATCAACGAAGCGGGCCAGTCCGTGGGAGGCGAATGAGTGGATTCAGTTGTCCAGGTCAAGTGTCGATCTCTGCGACATCTATTGCCATCCTAATGGCCCCGCAAAAAAGGGTCAATAATTCGCATTCTGTCGACACAATCAGAACGTTGGCTTTGTCGTGATCGGTGCTTTGCGGTATTCTGAAAAGACAGGGCATGTCTTGTGGGCGTGAATGTAGTCCTTTCACCGGTACGCCACACGGACTCAGTTTTTTCAGGCGAGATCGCGATACGATGGCCACTGCCGCCTCGACTTCTTCAGCCCGATCTCAACCCAGCCAGAACTGGATCCTGGGCGGAATTGCAGATCACCTGTTGATCATCGTCGCCCCGGTACTGGGGCTGTTGTGGGGCATCGCTACTTATCGGCTGGCCGGTGGCGGGCTGAATGGCCAGGTTGTCGTTGTCGGTATCTTCATGATCTTCAACGTCGCCCATCACTTTCCTACCTTTGTCCGTATCTACGGTGATGCCAGCCTGGTCAAGCGGTTTCGCTGGAGCCTGCTGCTGGCACCGATCCTGGTCTTCACGGCTGCCCTGGGCATGTGCAGCTACCTGGTGCTGGTCAAGCAGTATCCGCTTCATTACATCGTTTACCTGAGCATCATTCTGACGATCTGGGATCCCTGGCATTTCCTCATGCAGCACTATGGTTTCGTGCGGATTTATGACCGACATAACGTTGCTCCGAGGAGCATTGCCGCCCGCATGGACTTCTGGCTGTGCGCCAGCTGGTTCACTTTCTGCATGATCGCGGCGACAGGCTGGTTGCCCAGCTTGATCTACGACTTTTACCATCACTTCGGCGTCCCCCTGCTGTTTTTCCTCAACGGCACCATTTTCCAGGCTCTCTGGGTGATCTCATTTGCCGCTGCGGTGGGGATGACCGTTGTCTACATGCTTTACCTGGGCTGGTGTCGCCGCAACGGCTATTTCGTCAGCACGGCCAAGTTACTGTTGCTGCTGATCACCTTTTCAATCATGTATCTGACCTATGCTCCCAACCCGTTGATGCAGAGCATGGTGCCGGGATGGACCTTTAGCATGGGATTTGCGGTGATCGGGATGGTCCATGTGTCTCAGTACCTGGCGATTGTCTGGAAGTACAACCGCAGCCTGGCCTCGCGTGAGGGTGCTTCACGGACACCGCTCTTCAGCCGCTTGTTTGGCAGCCGCGGCAGGGTGCTGATTGGGGTGATGTGCGGTTATGTCCTGGCCTGCCTGCTTTACGGTTCCTTTCTGACGGATTACGGCAAGCAATACTGGTTCAGCCTGTTTCAGATCGGCGGCGGCGACTTTACTCTTTACCTGGTCATTGTGCTGGGCTCGATTGCCTTCACATCCACGTTGACACATTACTATTACGACGGCTTCATCTGGAAGGTCCGGCACAAGGAGAATCGGCAGAACCTGGCTATGAGCGACGACAAGCCAGCGGCAGACCGCCAGGTCGCCAGGCAGCCAGCCGAGGCCAAGCCTGCCCAGCAGGGAGTCTCCTGGTTTGAATCCAGCGGTGCTCAGCCGATCGGCAGAGTACTGCTGCGACAGTCCCTCTACTTTCTGCTGCCGATGGGACTGCTGACGGCGCTATTCTGGATGTCACGAGATAACAAGGCTGAGCAGTATCCGATTGCGATCATGCGCAAGTCCTCCGACGATCGTCCCTCCCGCCAGGCTGAGCAACAGGGGCGGGCGGGGATTGCGCTGGTCAGCCGCCAAATCGAAATCGAACGACAGATGATCGAGCTGCGTCCGCTGGGGGTGCATTATTGCTACCTGGCAGACCTGCTCTTTGAGCGGGCCATGTGCCAGCACTATTGGGACCATGTCAGCCAGGGAATTCCGCTTTCGATTTCAGCGGCCGACATCAGCCGACTGAGAGCCCCGCTGCAGGAGGCGAAGGAGAGCTACCAGTGTGCTCTTGAGTTACCGCCACCCTATTCGCATCGCGAGGAGGGTGCTGTGATGTTCGATCGCCAGCGGCCGCGGGAGACGCAGCCGATTCAGCTAGAATATATCGAAGGGCAAATTGCCTTCATCGATCACCTCTTGGGCGACAACTAGGCGACCGCCAAACCTGCCACTCTGGCGCACTCCCTAGTTCTGCCGGTGCGGAATCGCCTCGCCCAGATAGATGTCCGTTTCCGGGTGAGCTGTTTTCCAGTCCAGCCAGCTCATCCTTTCATGCGGAAAATCCTCCAGCGGGATATCGGTACCGGTCTTTTGACCGTACTGCATGTCCTCGTAGTTCAGGTCCAGCTGATGATTCCGCCAGCCGGCCAGGCCCAGCACGATTTCCTCACCATCGGTGTCGAGCGTAAAGACCCGGATATTGTCCCAGATGTCGCAGTAGGTCACAGAGACGGCAGTGCCGCCAACAATGTCGTTGAGTACCCGTCCGCCGTTGGAGATGAAAGCCTTGATCTGGTAGGCGCGGTAGGTCTCTCCAACCGTGACACCAATCACTTCATCCTCATCCGCCACCAGGGCCTCAGTAGATTTGAGCGTCTTTGGCTTCCAGAGACCTGGCAGCAAGAAGGCCTGTTCTTGTGGCTCCTGCTTGCCATTGATTATCTGCTGCTCTAGCAGGGGAATCTTGATTTTCTTGCCCTCATCCGTGTAGACCATGAATGCGACCACGACAAAGGCACCGCTGATCGTCAGGAAAATCAGGGTCATGGCCAGCTTGTGCCGACTGGAAGTCTTGTCAACCTGATCGAGGGTCTCATCGTCGTCATCATTGAAGAGTCGAAACGGTGTACCTGTGGCCGTGTCATCGGTTGCCGGTGCGTCGTCGTGCGGGCCGTGTTCTGTCGTGGTGGATGATTCGTCGGTCATGGTCCAATTCCAGCAATGAGTGAGAGGGATGTGGAATGAGCGGGATCAGGGAGTTTGGCTGAGTTCCTGCTGGATCTCTTGTAGAGCCCGGGCGGAATTCTCGTGCCCCGGGTCCATTTTCATCACCGCCTGGAACCAGGTGATGGCGATCCGCCGTTTCCCCAGGTCGCGGGCCAGTATGCCCAGTTCGTAACGCAACTCAATGTCATCTGGCTGCTGAATCGCTTCAACATTGAGTTCTGAGAAGCGCAATCGCTTGGCACGTAGCGGCTCGTAGACCGCCAGGTGTTTTTCCACCAACTCGTCCTCGTCGAGTTCACGGTAGACCTCGATCAACTTATAGCGACACTTGTCGTCCTGCGGGAAGAGATTGACGGCCAGTTCGAGGGTCTTGCGAGCATCCGCCAGGTCTTTGTCTTCCAGTTGCAGCGTGCCCTTGAGCAAGAGTGCTTCAAATTGAGTTGGGTTGCCTGCCAGCGAGAGTTCCAGCTGCTGGCGAGCTTCCGGCAGGCGGTTGAGTTGTCTCAGGCAATCGGCTCGCAAGGCGTGGACCTTGGCAGAGTCGAGTGCCAGTTTCAGAGTATTGATGGCGGGTTCGTAACGCAGTAATTGAATCTGGGATTCGGCCATTTCCACCAGCACATTCTCACGCTCGGTATGGAAGGGATCGCGGGTCAGCGCTTCACGATAATCACGGATCGCATCCTGGTACTTTTCATAGTCCTTGTGGATCAAGCCCATTAAGCGATGCGGCGTGGCGTCTTCAGGAGCCAGCTGGGCAGTTTGTGCAAGGTGAATAATGGCCTCTTGCATGAGGCCGGTGTCGTAGTACAGTCCGCCCAGTAGTCGGTGGGCATTCTGGTAACCGGGATCCAGTTGAATCGCGTTCATCAGCAGCGGCAGGGCTTCGCCATAATTGGCCAGTTTGTACATCAACTCGCCTGCCAGCGCGAAGGCAGCAGCCTTGACGGCGTCGTCTTCATGCTCCATCGCCAGCTCCAACTCAAGCATGGCAGTTTCAAAGTCATCAATGTAGAGACTGATATAGCCTTTCAGCACATGCAGCTTGTCCTCGTAGCCGGCGACCTGCTCCAGTTCGCGGGTCTGTTCCACTACCAGCGGGGCATTTCGATCACGGACGGCAGTCATGGCCAGGTCGAAACGCTCGTCGGGACTGAGTGCGCCACGACCGGAGAGATAGAGGCTGGCCACGGTGGCGATCAGCAGCAGCGCGATTGCGCTGACGACAAGAACCATCCGCCTGCCCTGTTCTGTTGCCGGCGCTGCTGAAACGGCATCCTCCGTTTCGTCCACGCCCAGCTGCTGCTCGGCTTGCTGGTCATCCAGGGTCTCGTTCGCGTCGTGTGGCGTGTCCTGGGCTTCGTCGTTCATCGGATTACTTTCGATAGATTCCGGTGTCTGTTTATTCAACGGGTTCCAGCACGACATGTGTGTCGTCGAGCGTGATTGAGTCGAGCTTCTGTTCTAATCCAGAAGGCCAGATGATCGTCAGTCCTGTCAGCGTACTGCCCTCAGCGACACCCCAGTAGAGTCGTGATTCACTCTGCGAAAGGTAGCTTCCACCACCTTTGATCATCCGCAGCTGGTCACCGCTGGAGGTGTGCAGGATCAAGGCGGCACCGACGGCATCCCGGTTGCCCCGCCGGCCGATCAAGCGGACTCGCACCCAGTGGTTGGCATTCTCGGTCCGGTTGTCGATGATCGCTGCGGGTTGCACGTTGTTGGCAAATACCATGTCGGCGTCGCCATCTTCATCGAGGTCGCCGATGGCCAGGCCACGGCCCGAATGGGGAGTTCCAAAATAGTCATCGCCGGGGTCAAACCGCTTGCGGACGAATCGCTGGCCCTTGTCGTTGATCAGCAGCAGCGGCAGCTGATCGACTCGTTTGGATGTCGGGTACTTGATGACATGGCCATTGGCCACCACCAGGTCCTCATCGCCGTCCAGATCGAGGTCCCAGAAGAGCGTGCCGAAGCCAACAAACAGGCCGCCCAGGCTGGAGACGCCGGTCTTGTCGCTGACATGCAGGAAGCGTCCGCGGCCACGGTTCTCATAGAGGGCAAAGGACTCCTGCTCGTAATTCGCGACCCACAAGTCGGGTTCCAGGTCACCGTTGTAGTCACCCATGTCGACACCCATCGATCCGTTGGCTCCCCCGACAGAGTCGAAGGCCACACTGTGTAACAATCCCAGTTCCTTGAACGTGCCGTTACCGTTGTTCAAGTAGAGAAAATTCGCCTCGGTATCATTGGCTACATAGATATCCACATCGTTGTCCCGGTCGACGTCGCCGACCAGCACGCCCAGCCCCTTGGCGTCGCTGATCTTGTCCTCCAGATGGATACCGGATTCCTTCGAGACATCCCGAAAGGTGCCATCGCCGTTATTGAAGTAGAGTGTGTCGGCCAGCCCTTCGAAGCTCTTGGGGGGACAGATCTCGATTTGTCCCGGCTCGGGTCCCGGACAGGTTGGATGGTTATCAAACGACCAGCTGACATAGTTGCAGACGTAGAGGTCGAGAAAACTGTCACCGTTGAAGTCACCCCAGGCAGCACTGCTGCTCCAGGAGCGACTTGTCAAGTGCGCCGCCTCGTGGACTTCCAGAAATGTCCCGTCGCCCTGGTTATGAAACAGTTGCAGCGAGCCATAGCCGGTCACCAGTACATCGGAAAAGCCGTCGTTGTCAAAGTCGCCGATCTGTGCTCCATGGCTATAAAGACCATCCGGTGTCGTACCAGCCAGATCCGTTACCTCGACAAACTTCATCTCACCGAGATTGCGGAACAGGCCTGCGGACAGGCCACGCACGTTTTTTCCCTCGTACGTGCCGCCGCCCGGCAGGAAGATGTCCAGCAAGCCGTCGTTGTCAAAGTCGAGCAGCGCCACGCCGCCACCAAGTGACTCCAGGATGGCGTTGTTGCCCGACTCTCGGCCATTGCGATAGGTAAAGTCAACGATGTCAGGGCCAGTCAACTCGACAAGCTTGATGTCCAGCCCCACATTGGCCGAGCCGAGAGCGTTGTTTGTATTGCTGTCCGTGGGCACCACATTATCGCCAATGTCATTGGGTCGTTTGATAGTGGTATCTTTGACCGCATCGCCTTTGTCAGCGGAGTTACTGCAGCCGGTAGCCAGTCCCAGGGTCAAGCTCAGGGTCAAGCTCAGCAGGCCAAGCAGCCGGTGCCGGCAGATATCCACTCTGGATAGCGAATTGTTCTTCATGGTTTCTTCCTGACTTCGGTTTGCGGGCGCCGCTTACTCTACGGGCGGAGCCGGCACGAGTGGTAACTTCTGCAGCATTGTCCTGAATTTCTGTGCCGTTGTTTTGTACTGGGGAGTCTCGGGATTCTCCCGTACCTTACGTTCGTAATACTTAACCAGTGCCTCTAGCGCCGGCCGGTAGGTCGGATTGACCGAAATGGCGCTGCGCAGCCAGAACAGGCCTTCTTCCTGCGAGCCATATTTCAGTTGTGCCGCTGCGACTTTCATACGGTCGGCGGCACTATCTGGTTTGGTCGTAATTGTCTCGGCGATCTGATTTGCGTTCGCCAGCTCGTCATTCATCAAGTTGACAGCAGAAAAATGTGCCTGTGCATCCTCGCTGCGGCCGACTTGAAGCAGCGCTGATGCGAGCGCGTAGCGGGCGTCTGTATTACGTGGGTCCTTGTCCGCCAGTGGCTCGAGCCAGGTAACAGCTGTGGCATAATCGCCGTCGTCGAGAGCCAGGCGGCCCATCTCCAGGCCGGCAGACGAGTCCGTGGGATGATCACGCAGAACCGTTTCGAGGATTTTTCGAGTCTGAGCCGGCTGGCCTAACAGGCGGTAGCAGTGTGCCTGGCCAACCTGGCTTTCAATCCGGTATTCTTCGTCCTGGGAAGCTCGCTTGAGGAACTTTAAGGCCTCTTCTGTGTTCTTGAGCGTGAGTAGCACACTGCCGAGGTGAAAGGACGCCTCGTGGTGATCGGGACTCAGCTCGATCACTTTACGGAAGGCCGTTTCAGCACTTTTCCACTGGCCCAGGTTGCGGTTGATAATTCCGCGCATGAACCATGGTTGTGAATCTTCCGGGTAGGAATCTGACCAGCCCCGCAGCAACTCTTCGGCGCCTGCATATTGCTGGATCAAGAGGTATCCCAGCACGTAGGCCTCGCAAATCTCCTGGCCATCGCCTCGGTGGTCCACCAACAGCTCCGACAAGTGCGGCTCCGACTTGGCCAGGTCGCCGGTCTGGGCGAGCGCCAGCCACTGTTCACGCTGAATCGTTTCCTTGTCGTAGCCATAGTAGAGAGCTGTTTGCAGGTGGGCCGACGTTGCCTGGTAATCACCCAGCTTGCGGGCGCAGCGGGCCAGCAGAAACTCGTTGGTGCCACTGCGAAAACTGAACGAGTTGACCCAGCCCAACCAGGAGCGTGCATCCTCGATCTGCCGTTCAGCAATCAGCGTGCGGGCCTTCATCTGCACGAACAGGAGCGTGCCCTGCCAGATCAGCAGTGGCAGCAGCGCCAGTACGACTCGCACGGCAATACGTCGTGCTCGACCGGATCCCCGGCGCTGTGCGGTAGCCTTGCGCGACTTGGTGCGCCGCTTGCGGCGATTGCGGCGAGCGGGCGTGTTGGTCGGGGCAGCTTGATCTTGATCAGCCGACATGACGCGGTCCGGTAAGGGTTTTAAAACGGGCTCGTATTATCAATGGTAAACCCTGTTTCACGCTTCCACGGTAGATCGACAGGGAAATCATCGGATTCTATTCCTTGGCAGGCAGTTGATTCCACCAAATCGTTAAATCCGTGCGAACCGGCTCAGCTGACTCGCGGAATTCGCCCACCGCCAGGTCCTGATCGCCATCGCCGTCGAAGTCACCCACTTCCAGCGTGGCATGCGTGCAGCGTGCTCTTTCCAGGCTGTGCCGAAGAAATGTCCCCGGGGCGGTCTGCTCGAGCCAGATCAGTGAGTCCAGCTGGTCGGCCTGCACGTCGCCGCGCGATTCGTCCGTCACCAGGCTGCAGGCCACGATATCGAGGTCGCCGTCGCCATCCAGGTCTCCCGCTTCGGCTCGATGAACACCCGGCAACTGAGTCAGCTGATGATGGTCCCAGCTCCCGTCCCCGAGGTTCTCCAGCCAGTGAACTCCGTGGTATGGCACGATATAAAACAGGTCAAACACATCGCCATTGGTGTACAGCAGGTCCGGGTCGCCGTCCTGGTCGAGGTCTACCACATCGACCCCGCTGGAGCCAAACGAGGGATTGTCCGCAGCAAAGATGAGCTGCTGGCGAAAGCTGCCATCTCCGCGGTTGAGGAAAGCCAGCACGATCTCGTGCTCCTGGCTAATGACCGCTACAAAGTCGAGGTCGCCGTCCTGGTCCAGGTCGACAACAGGCAGCTGGATGCAGCCATGACGTTTATCAAGAACGCGGGCTTCAAAATCAGGAACACCGTCCTTCCAGCCCCTGTTTTCCAGCAAGTGAATCTGTCCGGTATTGCGCCAGCCGAACTCTGCCACCACCGCGTCCAGGTCGCCATCACCATCAAAATCACCGGTCTGCACATCGGTTACACGGCCGACATTCGCCAGCAATACATGGGATTCGCTGGTACCGTCGTCGCCGGGCCGGATCCATATAACTCGCCCCTTCTGGTGATCCTCGGGAAGGAAACTCCCCAGGTCAGCAACCAGCATGTCGGGTTTCTGATCCTGGTCCAGGTCGGTCATTGTTGTGTGACAGGGGTGGTCGAACTGTTGAACCGCCGTAAAAACACTCTCTGCACCATCGCCCTGGGCTGGTTGCAGCTGGTAGACCAGCCCGGTTCGCATTTCGCTGACCAGCAGCCGAGCTGGGTTATTGGGTATCTGGCCCCAGTTGACGTTGGCAATTGCCGGTGGATGGGTGCTACCGCCAGGTATTCTCTCGCTCGGAAATGCCAGCCGACTTTGCTCAAACCGGACGGGCCCGCCATCACCGCTGGGGTAGACCTCGATCTGCATGCCGTCCGGAGCCTGGCTGACGTAATACTGCATGATCATCCGCCGCGGAGGCGCCTTCAGATCGGTCCGCCCGGAGTCATAGTAGAAGCGGTAGCCCTGATCGATTTCTTCCGGCCAGGCCAACTTGGGGAACTGGTCAGGCGTGGGAACTGCATGACAGTCACCACAAAACTGTCTTACCTGCAGTTCAGCTGCTTGCAGGTCAAACGGTGCAGCAACCGGTGG
>CAUZOB010000052.1:0-26134 GCA_963581185.1 Planctomycetota bacterium
CGGGACCTGGTCCGCGGCCTGGTGCCGACCGACGCAGCGATGCCACGTGTAACAGCAGTCAAGCCCAACGATCCAGTGGAGCGATTGAGTATCTACTCGATCACCCCTCGAGATTCGCGATTGAAGCCGGCCATTGAAGCCCGCCTGAAGCAACTTGAGCAGATGAAGTATCCGCTGCAGCGAGTTGAAATTGCCAGTCCCCAGGGTCGACTGAATGCGGACGAGCGTGGTCGGCTGTTGCGTTGGATTGACTCGCTCGACATGCTCTAGAAAACGAACGGCCAGCATGTCACGCACATCGGTACTTCTTGCTACGCTGACCCTGCTAGCTGTCGGCGGCTACCTACGACTGGGTGGCGGCGAGGATGGCACGCAGCGTGCCGGAGACATTATCTTGCGGGTGGCGATTGTGCTAGCCGCGATCTGGCTGGCAATGCCCCAGCTGGAGATGATTTTCAAGCGAGGCTATGGCCAGTACGGGATCCTGCTTGGGCTCGGCGCGATCGCACTCTGCTTCGCCAAGGGCGCCAAAGTGATTGTGCCGGTGGTGGCTGTCTCGATCCTGGTGATGGCCGGGCTGCAGTATGTCCAGCAATTTTTCGGCGGGGACTCTGGTGGCCAATCCGGTCCGAAAAAGACCAGACGCCGCTAGGCGAGGATCTTGGCTCGCAGCTTTTCCAGCATGCCGACTGCCTGGCCGATGTCCTCTTTCTGCCGCTCCGGTTCTGCGGCAATTTCACGTTCAATCGTGAGTGGACCGTGATAGCCAAGTTCATTCAGCGTCCGCAGGTAGTCTTCCATGCCGACGTCACCCTCACCGAGTGGCGTTTCGGCTCCCCACTCCTTGCCTGGATTGGCAGCCCAGCTGCCATCCTTGCAATGCACGCTCTTGACGAGGTGACCCACCTGGCGGAGTGCTTCGATCGGTTCGCCCGTACCGTAGAGGATCATGTTGGCGGGATCGAAGTTGATGAAGAGATTATCACAGCCGACATCGTCGATAAACTGCAGCAGGCCCTCGGCAGATTCCTGTCCGGTCTCCAGGTGCAGGTTCTGGCCGTTCGCCTTGCAATGCGCACAGATTTCACGCGTCACGTCCAGCACGTCGCCATACAGTGAATCGCTGCTGTCATGGGGAATGAAGCCCAGGTGCAGGGCGACGACGGTACAGCCGAGCATGCGGGCGAAGTCGGCGATTTCCTTCATTTCCCGGGTTCGTTCGGCGCGAGTTTCGGCTGGTACCAGGCCAACCGTTTTGACGACCGTGGGAATATCCGCGTAACTCTCACCGTCAAAGCCTCCGAACACGGCGGTCAGCTGGATATCGAATTCCCTCAGCCGTGCCAGGAAGGCTCGGGCATTGCCCTCGGTGCGGGATTCACGGGCAGGTGCATGCAACTGGATTGTTGGCACACCAAGTTCGTGAGCGACTTCCAGCTTGACTCCCAAACCAGCATCCACGCTTGTAAACACGCCAATTGGCCATTGGTCCATGACCTCATCTCCTCTTTTTTCGAATTCAATAGTCGCCAGGACGTCGTACTCGATCTACTTCAACAGTGAGTTCTTCTCTGTCGCCACGCTACTTCCATCGGGTGTCGCATCATCATCGATATTGAACCAGGCATCGTCAAAGTTAAGATAGCCGTTGCCACCCTTACTCGATTTGCGAATGGCAGTATTTGCGGTCAGGGCAATCACGGCATCCCCCAGGGCTACCTCGGGTCGGCAGCGGGGCACATTATCATTGGAGGGATTGTCCTCGCCACTGCGGCTCTTGTCCGGATGGCGAATGCAGTAGGCCCAGTGCTCGATCTCTTCGGTATAGCCTCGGCTGACCGGGCCGGTTTCGGCGGCCTTGGCAACCGGTGCATCCTCACCGCTGGCCTGGGTATCGAGCGTGGGGCCGCTGGCATCGTTCTTAACGCCGACCCGCGAACTGGTACTCGATCCGGCAAACAGCATGACTTCCTTTTCGCGTTCCAGTACGAGTGTCCCTTTGGTCCCCATCACAACTTCGCCATAACCTCCAAAACCATTCCCCATGATCGAGGAGTAGGTGACGACGATCTTCTTGTTGGGATCATTATCGTAACCAGGAATCCCTGCCGGATTCGGCGCGGCATTGACGACATCCCGATAGCCGGCATCAAAGCTCTCCTCATAGCCTGGCCCTGGGAACTCGAACATGCAGTAGACATGATCCTCGGCGTGGCGATCGGCAGGAAAGACATGTCGACCACCGACGGCATGCACGGTCAGCGGCTTGGCCTTTTTCTTATCGCGGCGTAGCGCCGAGATAAAGATGCTGGCGGCATCCAGCTGGTGGCTACCAAGTTCGGCCATCAGACCTCCACCGGTCCGTTGCCAGAGTCGCCAGCGGCAGAGTTCTTCCAGGGCCGGGTGCTGACGGCCTTCCAGCTCAAAGTCCTGGTAACCGTGCTTGGCGGCATCGATCGATTTGTCCGTATCCCATGCTTTCCACTGGTTCAGCTTGTTCTGCAGCAGTTCAATGGCAACCCGGTCTTTCTGACGGGGCAGCGATTTTTCCCAGGAGGCGATCGTATCAGCAATCTTGTCGAGACGACCTTTGCCATCCAGTCGGTCTTCACCGCCTGGCAGTGGTTGCTGCCAGCTATCCCTGCCTGGCAGATTGCCGCGGTGCCACTGGGCCCGAATATGGTGGATTTCACCCAGCAAGCCGTTCTGGATCAGGTTCACAGCATTGTCGTAAAGCACGCTGTAATGTCGCTGGTGTCCGGTCGCCAGTAGCAGGCCGGTTTCTGAAGCGAGGCGTGACATGACCTTGCACTGGGCAATGTTGTGGGCCATCAGTTTTTCAGTCAGCACATGCTTGCCACGTTTGAGAGCCTCACAGGCCACGCGGGCATGCAGATGCAGTGGCAGGGCAATAATAACTGCCTCGACCGAGTCATCATCCAGCAGTTGATGATAATCCTGCTCGTAGACGTTAACGGTCTGCCGTGCTTCCTCCACGTTGCTCCAGCCGTACTTGCTGAGCAGGCCGGGGCGTGCCGCCTTGGCGTTGGGGCTGGAATAATCGCCATGGAAAGCGCGGTGAATATTGTAAGGGCGAATATCGGCGATCGCCGTGACCTGAACATAGGACGCATTGAGCGCGCCGATCAGGACACCCCCTTCGTCTCCGGTTCCGATGATCCCCACCCGTACCGGGTCGGCGATCGTCTGGTAACCGAAATAGGCAGCGCCGAGCCCGGCCCCCGACACTGCACCGGTAGCTACGACATTCTTGAGGAAGTCGCGGCGGGTGAAACCGACAGCGTCGTAGTAATTCTCCCTGCCAACTTCTTTTTCTTCAGGGGTGAGATTCATGCTTCGGCTCCTTGGGAGTCAACGGCGGGGTGCTTACCCGCTTTCCGATGGCGAAGAAGATACAAGAGGAAGTAGTCGATGCCAGCGTAACGGCCAGCCGATGCCAGGGCCAACGTGACCAGCCCAAACATCTCAATCGCCTGGTAATAGACCGGTGTTGCACCGAGCGACCCGGGCCACTGGGAAACGATCACTGACAGCAGGAAGAGAGCTCCCGCCGAAGCCGCCACAGGTGTGAACAGCCCGATGATCAGACAGATACCGACCAGCAAATCAAAGTAGGGAATCAACTTGTCGATCGCCACCGAATCCAGGCTGCGGCGGCCAAGCTTGCCCAGCGCCAGTCGCGAGGCTGCCGGCTGGTACGCAGTTCCCAGCGCGTTCAAATCGTTTTCCAGGCCAGACCATATTCTGTCGATTCCGCCCACCAGCGTAATGCGGGCCAGGCGATTCTCGCTGGCCAACCTGTCTCCCTGCTCTCGCAGGCTACTGACCTGCTGCAGAGCGGCGGATTCAAGCTGATGCGTGCGGCGATCGACCTGGCGGAAATAGCTGATGATCTCGTCGTGATTGGTATCGAGGTACCAGTCCAGCTGGCCAGTGAAGACTTCCACGATCTTTGTGGCCTCTGCTGCTTGTTCTTTATCAAGTCCGTAATGGCCGACAATACCCTCGGCGAACTGCTGCCAGGCCTGCGTCGTCGGTTCCGTATCGATATCCACGCCGCCATCATCAAGCCGGACGAAACCGAGTCGGTGCAGACCATCGGCGTCCCAGACCCGATCGTGAAACCAGCCAGCCAGCGGGCCATGGGAATTACCCAGGAATCCGGCCGAGGAGAAACTGCCCGAACCTAGCTTGGACGCTCCTTCGTTGAGGAAATGACATCCGATGATCAGTCGCAACAGCACGAGTGCGACGACAAGGCGAGTAGCAATCTGCTTGGCTTGCCTGGGCACGGAAAAGTTCCTTGGGTGGCCGACGAGCACCAACAATTGGGCCCGGGGCGGCTACTGATAACGGCATCTCAATGTCGCGGGTGAAGCAGCGGCAACCCGCTACTGCCAGTATTATCCACATTTTGCAGTGGCTCGCCAAGCAGACTCTGCCGGTCCCGGTGTCCAATCCAATTAATGACTGCTAACATCGCTCTATCGACCCGGTTTTGACACCTGCATACGGAGTTGGAAGGTGAGTTGCCAGCGAGTTGTCCTTTGTTTTCCTGTTCAAGCACATCATTGTCAGCAACTGGCAGCTGTGCATCCAGAATTGGAAATAGTTAACAGCGGACAGGATGGCGTCGCTGAGGCCCTCCATCAGGCGGACATCTTCATTGGTCACGCCAAAGTTCCGGTCGACTGGGAGCGTGTGGTCCACCAGGGTCGGCTCAAGTGGATTCAATCTTCTGCCGCCGGGCTGGACCACTGTCTTGTGCCAGCCGTGGTCGAATCAGAAATCCCTGTCACCAGTGTGGCTGGCCTGTTTGCCGACCAGGTGGCCGAGCAGACAATGGCCCTGCTACTTGGCCTCGTCCGCAGCATGCCAACTTTCATGCGAGCACAACAGGCCCGCGAATTCGTCCGCCGCCCGACCATGGATCTGCACGGCATGACGGTCGGCATCGTCGGCTTCGGCGGCAACGGCCAGAGGATTGCCGAGGTACTGGCGCCCTGGGGCGTTCGCATCCTGGCAACCGACAAATTTCCAGTGCCTCCGCCGGATCACGTAGAAGCAGTCCTGCCAGCCGATCAGCTGGACCAGCTGCTGCCTGAGGTCAACGTGCTGATCCTGGCGGTCCCGCTGACGGCCGAAACAGAAGGGATGATCGATGCCAGCTGTCTGTCGAAGCTGCCCGCCGGCAGCCTGCTGATCAACGTGGCACGCGGCCAGATCGTGAGGCAAGACCAGCTTGTGTCGGCGCTGGGCTCAGGCCAGCTAGCCGCTGCCGGACTGGATGTGACCGAACTGGAGCCGCTGCCAAAAGAGAGTCCACTCTGGGATATGCCCAACGTGATCATCACGCCCCACGTCGGTGCCCAGTCGGCCCGCCGAATTGACGTTACCATCGACTTCGTTTGCGAGAACCTGCGGCGTTTCCTGGCGGGTGAAAGTCTCGCCAAGCTGGTCGACAAGCAACTCGGTTTCTCCGTTCCCGAGCATGTCGCTCGGTCTGAAACGGACAGAGCAGGCGAGAGTTGAGGACCGTGGTTTAAGTCTCTGGTGCGGGCCACGTACTGCTCTCGACGATTTATCGATCGTGGCCCTGCTGTTTCATGTTGTTGCCTGCAGTCACCCTGACAAAACTGCACTCTGGACGATAACTTAAGGTATCTGAGGGGGGGGTATTGTGCTGTCCAACAATCGCACTGGACGCGTGCTCTGCCAAACTCCTAGAATCCTTACTCAGAAGGAACACAGGCGAGTCGCCTGGCACGTGCTCAAGCTCCAGCAGGACAATGGACAACGACAATTCGAAATTAATGGCGACCGTCACCGCACCGCTGCGTACGGAGGGTTCCATGGATCTGCCTGGCCCGCCCGAGTTGCTCAAGGGCTACTCCAGAATCCTCGATTCCCAGCGGCTGCAATGGGCGGTGCATCACCGACTGTCGCGGCTGCTTGGTACCGGCGGCCAGGGAGTGGTTTACCTGTCTGAGCGTCGGGGCGCAGATGGCTTCAGCATCCCGGTGGCTATCAAGATCTTCTCGCCCGCTGGATTTGAAAATGAAGCGGCCTATTCGGAAGCGATGGGGCGCCTGGCGCGAGTTTCCCGTCGAATTGCGCAGATCCAGCACGATAACCTGCTTGATATCCATAACTTTGTGGACCGCGGTGGCATCCGGATCCTGGTGATGGAGTGGATTGATGGATACGACTTGCGCCAGCTGATCTCCCTGCCACGGCTGAACCAGATCAAGCAGCAGGTTAATTCTGAACGCTGGGACGAGATCAACCGGGGCATCATCACAGCCGGTGAGAAGCAATCCCGGCTGCGGACCGGCGTCACCATCGCCATTGTCCGCCATTGCCTGGCGGGACTCGGTTCGCTGCACCAGCATGGCGTCATCCATGGCGACATCAAGCCTTCCAATGTGATGGTCAAACGCAGTGGACTGGCAAAGATCATCGATACCGGCTCCGCCTATGCACTGGACGACCTGCCGACCAAGCGAACGTGTACTCCCGTTTATGCGGCACCCGAAGTCCTGGCTGGCAGTGAGCCAACAGCCCAGAGCGACCTGGCCTCGCTGGGTTACGTGTTGGTCGAGGTACTTTCGGGCCGCTGTCCCTTCTCAGAGCTGCCCAAGTACAGCGACCTGGTGGAAGCCAAACGCAGGTTGCCTGAGCAGCTGGAGGAGATACTTCCCAAGAGCGTGCTCCGCAACCAGACGCTGATGGCATTCTGCCGTCAGTTAATTGCTGTCGATCCGGCTGACCGATTCGAGAGTGCCGAAGCGGCTGAGTTACTGAGCGACGGAGCAGCGGAGATCCAAAGACAGCTGGTCCTCAATGAGGACAATCAGGAATACGATCACGAGATTCACTTGTTGATCGAAGAGTTGAAGGAACTGGACAACCAGCCGGTCAGCTAGAGGGGGGGGTTCGTTCCGCCCTCGGCGGACAGCTCCTCGTTGAGGGCGCATCAACTGTCCAGGTCCAGGCGTCGCCCCTCTTCGGCACTCTGGCGGGCAGCGTCAATCAGTGCCAGGGCATGGTAGGTTGCTCTCAGGTCGTCGGTATTTCGCACCAGGCTGGTAACGCGACGGTGAAAGAGCATCAACATTTGCTCGCCAACCGGTCGATCTTGATCCAGCCTTTCGGTATGTCGTCCAGCTTCATCGAACCAGACCAGCGTACTGGGCAGGTCCAGGAAGGCGACTCCATTCTCACAGCTCACTTGCAACGCAGCTGGTGACCGGTAACTGACAGCTTCCTGCCAGCCACGGGGAATTGTCCGTCCGCAGAAGATCTCTGCCGTCAGCTCACCGTTGGCGAAGCCGAGTTGCACTTTCTTCCAGCGTTTGTTGGGCCGATCGGCGTGGTGTTCCTCTCCCAGCACGCTGGTCACCTTTCGGTCGGAGATATAGTGGCACCAGTCGACAAGTTCGAGCATGGTCTGCCACTGCGAGTCGCCGGTTGCCGGACGATAGCGACTGGCGGTCGATCGAGTCAGGTCCTGCAGCGAGCGGTCATCCTTGCCATGGCAGAGCAGTAGCCAGGGCTGACCGAGTCGGCTGGCGATCAGTTCCCGCAGGCGGACAGTCGCCGGGGCATGGCGCCGCGGCAACTCGGCCATGAAGGCGATGCCGGATTCTTCCACACGTTCTCGGACTTCAATGGCCCGATCGGCGGCCAGGTTCAGTGCCGAGGCGCAGTAGACAGCCTTGCCCGCCCGGCAGGCTGCCAGGATCGGCAGCGGCCCGTACCACTCCGGCGAGAGAATCAAGATCGCTTCGATGTCATCACGGCTGACCAGGCTACGAAATCCTTCAACCACGGCGGCCTCGAATTCCCCTGCCGCCTGTTGTGCCAGCTGTCCCACCTCGGCACAGATGGCGACCACATCAAAGCGATCGGACATTGCTCGCAGGGCAGGTCGATGACGCGATTCCCAGGCGTCGCCGAGGCCGATTACACCGACGGGGAGTTTCATGGCTAGTGACTGCCAGATAAAAGGAGCGACTGTCGAGAACGGAACAACGGGGCTTCAAATCCTCAGGACTTGTCGCGCGCCACAATCTCGTAACGACGGATTTTTCGATCAAGCGTGGATCGTTCGATACCCAGAATGCCAGCGCTGCGGCTCTTGTTCCAACCGTTTTCTTCCAGCGTGGCGATAATATGGGCGCGTTCCATATCGGCAATTGTGCGAGCCAGGTAGCTGCCCTCGACCAGGCTGATCGTACCAGAATCGCTGGCTGGCGCAATCGACGTGAGGGCCAGGTCCGGCACGTCAATCACATCGCCGCGAGAGAGAACCACAGCACGCTCGACCATATTCTTCAGTTCGCGAACATTCCCAGGCCACTTGTGCTGCCGCATCTGCAGCCGCGCCTGCTCGGTAAACCCGGACAACCGTCGCCCAGTCTCCTCACGAAATCGACTCAGGAAGAATTCCGCCAGCACGTCAATATCGGCAGGTCGTTTACGCAGCGGAGGAACCTCGATATCGACAACATTCAAGCGGAAGAAGAGGTCACGGCGAAACTCCCCATCCGCCACAGCAGCTTCCAGATCGCGGTTCGTGGCGGCAATCACGCGCACGTCAACCTGGATATCTGTGCTTCCTCCGACACGTTCAAACGGGTGTCCTTCCAAGACGCGCAGGAACTTGGCCTGGATCGATGGACTCATTTCCCCGATCTCATCGAGCATCAGAGTACCGCCATCCGCCGCTTCAAATTTCCCGATCTTGCGATCCGTGGCACCGGTGAAAGATCCTTTCTCGTGCCCGAACAACTCGCTCTCCAGCAACGATTCGGATAGCGCGGCACAATTCAGGCAGACAAATGGCCCGCCGGTTCGTGGACTGGAGTAGTGCACGGCGCGAGCCACCAGTTCCTTGCCAACGCCACTCTCGCCACGAATCAGGACCGTGGCTCGACTGGGAGCTGCCTGTTGAATATGTTCGCGGACCAGCTGCAGCTGGGGACTGTCGCCCACCAGCTCCGATTCGGCACCGAGCTGGGTCCGCAGTTGCTGAACTTCGCTACGGGTCTGGGAAAGATCTTCCGCCAGTTCCTTTTCCCGGTTGAGGTTGCTGATTGCCAGACCCAGGTTGTCGGCTACCGCCAGGGTGAACTCCAGGTCGTCCGGATCCAGTGTCCGCTCACCGTCGATGGAATAGAGGTGCAGCAGGCCGATCGCACCTTCATCATGTCGAATCGGTGCACAGATCACGCTGGTCGACTGAATCACTCCCTTGCTGTCTCGACTTGCGAGGGCACTGTCGTCACCAATGTTGCGGGCCAATACCGCTTCCCCGTCACCGAGCACGGTCGAGGCCAGGAAACCGGTCACGCGGTGGTAACGCTTGCCATCGATCGCCTGCGAGGCCACCAGATCCAGGTCGGCGCCAACCGGCTGCCCTTCAAAGTCACGCGGGACGATCAGGATCGCACCCGCGTCTGCAGCTGTGCCGTCAAACAAACCCTCCAGCGCCGTTTCGGCGATACCCCGGAGGTCCTGCTGGCGAGCGAGGTGAAAAGCGAGTCGACAGAGTGTTGCCACCGCTCGGTCTAACTTGGCTGTCCCCGGACTGGCACCCTCGCGTTCCAGCAAGCGGGTTTGGCCACGCCGATGGGTGATCGTGGTTGGTGAGAAGGTATCGTCCAGCACGCTGGCGTCGTCATCCAACTCACCGCCGATCGCATCCAGGTCCTCCTCAGTCAGGACCGAAACCGGATCCGCCTCAAAGACGTTGTTGACTGCCTCAGAGAGTTCCAGCACAAAAGCCATCTGGCACTTGGCAACCCGCACCACGTCCCGGCTCTGTAACTTGTAGTCACCTGTTATCGACTCACCGTTAATCAGTGAGCCGTTGCGGCTGTCCAGATCACGAAGTGTCCACTCACCACCGGTAAAGAACAACTCGGCATGATTCCTGCTGCAGCGTTCATCCTTGATCACAATCTGGTTGGTGGCAGCGCGGCCAATGGTCGTGGTGCGTCCCGCCACAAGGCGAATCACATCGGTCCACTTGGTACCTTCTCGGATTACCAGGTAAGAGTCCATGGAGTCGGAATAATCCTGCCAGATGGTCTAAACGGCACTCTGTATTCAATCTTCTGTTGCAACCCGTGACGCGGATCGCCAAGCCTGCGGTCTGCCATACACGAGTGATGGTGTCCACTTATCGGCGGGGATGTGACTGGAAACAGGGAGGTATATGGTGGTCCCGAATGACGATCTATCAAACTTACCCAATGGAGAAAGATCGTGCAGCGGGAACTGCTTCACAATAGCGAGAATAGGGCAACTTTTCTTGAAATAAGCGGGCTTCGAGGTTATTCTTGCAGCAGAGTAATTCGTGGTGTTCTTCGGCTATAAATGACGAAGTTCAATGGGTGTGGGGACTTTAAATCCCTCCGCCAACCCACTTTACACTCTGGCAACAACGGAACAGAAACCGTGCTGGCCGCGAAGGGCTATGTGGCAGGCACAATTCATTGACATTGAGGAGTCAAGGCAATGCTGCGCACCTCCACCACAACTGCACATAACATCTCCCGTCCCCACCTGCTGGCGGGTTTCACAGTCGTAACTGTGCTGCTGGCAGTTTACAGTGTTTCTCTCCTGGCGGGGCATCGCAACTTCCGTAACCAGGCGGTCGGTGGGATCTCAATCGACGCCGAGGGCGTGATTCGAGAAGCTGATGTACGCAGCAAGAAAATGCTGCTGGATGAACTGCGTAAGGACATCCAGCGGGCTCCGCAGGCGCTGATGGCCCCAACCGGGCTACGCATGGTCTCGCTGCGTGGCTTGCAGCGCGCCATCGCTGATGCCCAGGCCAACAATCTCGGTCGGCTGCCCGACGAGGTTCGATTCCTGGCCGGCCTGCAGCGAATTCAATACATCCTGGTCTATCCTGAACAGCAGGACATCGTGCTGGCCGGTCCCGGAGAGGGCTGGCGCGTCGATGAGAACGCCAACGTTGTCGGTGTCACCACCGGCCGCCCGGTGATCCAGCTGGACCACTTGCTGACAGCACTGCGAACTGCCGACGCCGCTCGCCAGGTCGGCATCACCTGCTCGATCGATCCGACCGAAGCGGGCATGCAGAAGTTGCAGACCTTGCTCGATCACTACCGCAAGAATGGTATTGCAGTCAATCCACGCGTGATGGAACCCCAGATGAAGCAGGCCTTTGGTCCGCAACAGGTCCGCATCACGGGTGTCCCTGGAACCAGCTATTTCGCTCGCGTGATGGTTGCTGCCGACTACAAGATGAAGCGAATTGCGATGAAGCTGGACCCGTCGCCCGTCAAGGGACTGCCCAGCTTTATCGACATGATCAAGGGCCGCAGCGTGCGTGCCGACGTGAATCCACGCTGGTGGTTGGCCTGTGATTACGAACCACTGGCTCGCAGCGAAGATGGACTGGCTTGGGAACTGAAGGGCCAGGGCGTCAAGGCAATGACCGAGAACGAAATTGTGCAGGCAGGTGGCGACGTCAAGCAAGCTGGCACGATAGACCCCTTGGCACAGAAATGGGCTGACATGATGACCGCTCGTTACGACGCCCTGTCAGCAGCTGACCCCGTCTTTGGCGAGCTGCGTAATGTCATGGACCTCTGTGTCGTGGCTGCCTTGATCAAGAAGGAAGGCCTGATGGAAAAGGCCGGCCTCGATATGGCCGCACTCGCTGTCGCCGATAACAACGACCTGCAGCTCGATGTCTGGCACGCTCCCACGCAGGTTGCTGCCCAGTGCAGCTTCGTCAAGAGCCGTTCCAACTGGATCCTCACCGCCTCAGGTGGTGTCGATGTGAATAGCTGGGAAGTCGCCAGCAAGGTCGCACTTGATCCTTCGGTCAAGGAAACCTGGGCCAAGGGTAACGACAGCGATCATAGCCAATTCTGGTGGCAGTAGTCCGCCTGACACTGCGACTTTTAATCGCTCGCTGCAGCTGACCGCCGCAGGTTCACTATCCGCACGCTCAGCCCACGGGCCGCCTGCTGAAAGTAACTGTCGATCACGCCGCGCCGATGGAGCAGGTCCAGCTGCTCGGCACTCCCATCGACTGACTTAAGCAGTACCAGTTCAGCCTGGTTCAGCTGCTGGGCGAATTGGGCAGCAATCGAATCGCTGGTCACATCCCAGCTGGCTGGCAGCACAGTCGGGTCCAGCTGGTGCCACTGCCGCAACAGCGTGAGCGGATCGATCAGAACGGTCGAGGCGACCGCTGGCAGAGATTCAAGCTCCTCGACCAGCTGCCAGTTGCCTGCCTCACGGGCCAGTCGACGGGCATTGATCCCCATCACGCGGATAGCCGCCCAATGCGACTTTTCTGCCGACCACTGCCGCAGGCTAGCCCAGCGACGGAGCAGCTTCACGGTCTTGCCGCCGCCCACGATCACAACGTTGCGGCGGGCAGGTTGATCGGCCAGCCAGTCAGCCAGCCGAGATGCCAGCTCCGGCAGATCCAGCAGGCTGCCACCCAGCTTGATGATCCGCGCGGGCGTTACTGGCACGTCAGCACCTCTTCGCTGGCTAGCGTTGCCATCGCCAGAGCCGTCGCCACCGCCGCCAGGTCCGGCCCAAGTTGCTCTTTCAAGCACAGCACGGTCGCCTGACAGCCGATATCTTCCAGCGCCTGCTGGGCCAGGAAACTTCCTTCACCAGCCACGATCACCGATTGCGGGGCCTGTGACATGGAAGCCAGTACCTGTCGTAAAGCTGAGGCCACGAGTGATCGCTGGCGGGCTGCCACAGCCCTGGCCATGTCCAGCGCCGCTGATCGAGCAACCTCGCTGGGGCAGGCACACACCATGCGTGCCAGGCGGTCCGCTGCAGCACCGATCGTGGCCGAACAGCCATCGGCGGTATCCAGATCGCTGATCTCCTCGGAAATCTCACCGGTCAACAGGTAAACGTCGTGGGTGGTGGCAAACCGCTCACGTGCAATCGGTATCGAGCCGCCCTGCCAGGGCAGTTCATCGACCAGCGTTGCCAGCGGCGTTCGCCTGACACCACAGTAGACCAGCTCGCCGGCCGCCAGCCGCTCGGTATCGGTCTGGCCGCGTGCGGCGGGGCTGCCCTCTGCGATCGGAATGATGTCGACCGTGGTCGAACCGACATCGATCAACAGCTGGGAGTCGGCTGGCTGGAATCGACTGGCAAATCGAGCCAGGCCATGCCAGTTGGATGCCGCCAGGCTGCTGGCCAGGCTGGAATCATCACAACAGTCTGCCGTCGTGTGCCAGTTGCCGGCCACTGAATAGAACTGCAGCAGACGCTGACCGGCTGCCTGCTCGGCTGCACGGACGATATGCTCAACTCCCGCCAGCTTATCTGGAAAGCAGTCTGCCAACTCACCGGTCATGGTAACAGCAAGGCCAGCGGATGAATCCAGGCCTTCAAGCAGGCCTTCAAGCTCAGCTGCCAGCAAAGCGGGTTGCTGCCAGAGTGGAAATGCGTGTTGGATGGCGGTGCCGCGCTCGTCCGCCAGCTTGATGTTGGCTCCGCCGATATCGAGGCCAATCCAGTGCATCGTCTCATCCACGGGTCGAGCGGTTGTCTGAAGTTAATAACGAAGAGCTTACCTCGCCGGCGGCGGTGAAGCGAACGTGGCGAGCGGCCTGGGGTGCCTCGTGTGGTCGATCCAGTCCGACCAGCAGACTGGCCAGGTTCATGTCGAGGGCAGCACGTAGGCCGACGTAGGATGTCGTGACACGCGGATTGACTTCAATTACAACATCCCGATCAGCTCGCTCCTCGTCACCGAGGATCATGTCGATACCGACCAGGCCACGTCCTGCGGGTAGAGCGGCAAGTGTCTGCCGGGCCAGCTGTCGTGCGCGGTCCGCCAGGTTCGCCGCGATCGGCAATTCACCACCATGGTAAAGGGAGTGCTGCAGGTCGATCGACTGTTGCCCCGCGGGCAGCAGGTAGGCCTGACCGTCGGCCAGCAAGGCCACCAGGCTGACAGGGGTCCCTGGCTGGCAAGGCTCAACCAGCTGGCAGTCGCTCGCTGCTGCGGCTCGGCCCGCCGCCGCGTCAGCCAGCCAGTGATTATTGACAGTACCGGCATCAGAACGCGGTTTGGCGATGCAGGGATAATCGAACGGCAATGCATCGTCGATTGGCAGCCGCCGGACAATTCCTGGCGGCACGGCAACACCGTGCTCTGCCAGGTGCAGTTTCAATCGCAGCTTGTCGGCGACCAGTGCGATCCATTCGGAGGAAGGACCCAGCAGTTCTGCATCGAGCAACTCGGCTCGTCGCGTCAACCGCAACAGGAGGCCATCGGTTTCAGGAGCCACCAGCAGCACACGATCGGCCTCGCTGACCAGCAGGTCAAACAGGCGGTCATGCTCTGGCAGGCTGTCAGCCCGTTCGCAGCGGGCCAGGTGCGTGAGAGTGGCGGCTGGCAGAGTTGAATTCTCTGCGGCCAGCATGGTCCAGACCTGGCAGCCAGGCAACTGGGAAAAGTCATCAACCAGGGCCGCCAGCATGGCGGCACCCTCGATTGCCAGCGACGGGGCAGGGCAGCGACCGGTCACGCCGGCGCTGACCGCCTCGTAGACCAGGAGGTTTCCCGTTAACGTATCCAACGGGCTAGAAGATGCCCAACTGGTCCCGGGCATCCTCGGTCATACGATCGGGACTCCAGGGGGGATCCAGCACGATCTTGACTTCCACCTCACCCACTTCGTCGAGGCTGGTCAGCACCTGCTTGCTGTTACCAATCAGCTGTGGACCGGCAGGACACATGGGGCTGGTCAAAGTCATATTGATTGAGACGTTCGTCAGCTCGTCATCCGTTTCCTCCAGGATGACTTCGTAGACCAGTCCCAGATCGACGATATTGACAAACAACTCAGGATCGATGACTTGTTTCAGTTCTTCCCGAACGAGATCCTCAGTAACTGCCATGGTATCCCCTTTCCCTCTTGTGAAGGCGCTGTGGAACGCCGTAACGGGTCAGTTCTCATTGATTTTAACAAACACAGAGTCGCCGTCGACTCGTACTTCGTGGACGGTCGTCGGCTGGGTCGCCGGCATGGTCTGCGGGCTACCGTCGCGGACGTCAAAACGTGCACCGTGGCGGGGGCAGATCAGCTGGCAGCCGTCCAGTTCTCCATCGCCGAGCGTCCCACCGTCATGCGTGCAGACATCATCGATGCAGTAAAACTGGCCATCGACATGGACCAGCACGACAAGCTGTTCGTCGACCTCGACAACTGTGCAGCCGGGATCCGGTACATCCGTTATCGCGGCAACTTCGACAAATTCCGTCATCTCATCGCCTCATCTCGGAGCGTGATTATGTTCGGGTGAATTACGCGTAATCTCGAACCCGGCGCCCGATGGCCTGGGTGAGGGCCTCGCGAACTGAATCGATCGTGATCCGATCGATCACTTGCTGAAAGAAGCCACAGACGACCAGCCGGGTCGCTTCCAGGCGAGTGAAGCCGCGGCAGGTTGCATAGAAGATCAGCTCCTCGTCAACTTTGCCGGTCGTGGCACCGTGGGTACAGCGGACATCATCCGCGTCGATTTCGAGGCCTGGAATCGAATCGGCTCGAGCCTGGTTACTCAACAGCAGGTTGTCGTTACGCTGATAGCCATTTGTCTGTTGGGCAACGGGATCCACCTCGATCATGCCGCGCCAGATTGTCCGCGAGCGGTCCTGCAGAGCCGCCTTGTAGAGAAAGTCGCTGTGGCAGTTGGGAGCCTGGTGATGTTGCAGCGTGTGGTAGGAGAGGTGTTGCTTGCCCTCGGTGAAGAGCACGCCATTGACCTGGCAGTTCGCTCCTGGCCCAGCCAATCGAACTTGCTGATTGACCTTCGACAGGCGGCTGCCGATGGCTCCCACGGTCCACTGTAGCGACGCGTCCTGCCCCAGCTGGGCCGACTGGTGCGAAAAGTGCCAGGTGTTGTGAGACCAGTTTTGCAGGTTGACATAACGCAGATTGGCGCCGCCAGCCAGCATCATCTCGACGGAACCACAGTGAAAACCATCGCTCTCGGCGTTCTCTGAGCTACTCTCCGAGAGGACGGTCGCAGCGGCACCTTCCTCCAGCACAATCACGGTGTGTGAAAGGTCGACTCCGCCATCGGCAATCATGGCGTGCAGGTGAAGTGGCTCGTCCAGCATCACTCCGCGGGGAACATAGAGCACATTCCCATTGGACCAGCAGGCGTTATTGAGGGCAGCGAAGCGGTCCTTGCCAGCTTTCAGTTGTCGCCGGCCAAGGATCTCCTGGATCAATTCGGGATGTTCGCTGGCGAGTTGACTGAGGGACCCGAACAGGACTCCCTGGTCTGACCAGCGGGCATCCAGAGACAGCTCGATCGACCGGCTATTGATGCTGGCCGACTTCCCACCAAGCTGGACTCCATCAGCCAGCAGGGCCTCGCCGGCCGGCTGTTTCAGCTCTCCATCAATCGGCAGGCCGAAGCGATCCAGCTTGAACAGTCGGATATCGGTCCTTGTCCACTCTTCCTCACGGCGACTGGGCCAGGGCAGGGTCTTGTAGATATCCCAGGCGCTGCGGCGATGATCCACCAGCCAGCCCGGTTCGTTGCGGGACTCAACGAAACGATCGAACGTCTCGTCGGTAAAGCCGGCAGCTGTTGTCATCTCGATCATGGGGTCACGTCGAATTGCGTGATGAAAATGTGGCGGGGCGGTGTCGGATTTAGCCGACCGAGCCTTCCATCTGGAGCTGAATAAGGCGGTTCAATTCAACCGCGTACTCCATCGGAAGTTCCTTGACGAGTGGCTCGATGAAGCCATTCACGATCATCGTGCTGGCTTCCGCCTCGGTCAGACCACGACTGGTGAGGTAGAACAGCTGTTCTTCACCAATTCGCGAGACGCTTGCCTCGTGACCAACCGACACATCCTGCTCGGCGATCTCGATATAAGGATAGGTGTCGCTGCGGCTCTCCTCATCGAGTATCAGGGCATCGCAGACGACGTTTGTACGGGTACCGTGGGCACCTTTTTCGACTCGCACGAGGCCACGATAACTGCTCCGTCCACCATCCTTGGAAATCGACTTGGAGATGATCTGGCCGCTCGTGTTGGGGGCTGCGTGGACCAGCTTGGCGCCGGCATCCTGATGCTGTCCCTGGCCGGAGAAGGCGATCGAGAGAATTTCTCCGCGAGCTCCCGGTTCCATCATGTAAACGGCGGGGTACTTCATCGTCAGCTTGCTGCCGAGGTTTCCGTCAATCCACTCCATCGTGGCATCACGGTAGGCCATGGCACGCTTGGTCACCAGGTTATAGATGTTGTTGGCCCAGTTCTGGATGGTGGTATAGCGGCAACGCGAGCCTTCCAGGCAGACGATTTCCACGACGGCCGAGTGCAGGCTTTCGCTACTGTACATCGGTGCCGTGCAACCTTCGACATAATGAACCTCGGCTCCCTTGTCGACGATGATCAGCGTCCGCTCGAACTGTCCCATGTTCTCCGCATTGATGCGGAAATAGGCCTGCAGCGGAAACTCGATCTTGACACCTGGTGGGACATAGATGAATGAGCCACCGGACCAGACTGCCGAGTTGAGGGCAGCGAACTTGTTGTCATCCGGGGGGATGATAGTGGCAAAGTACTTCTCAACCAGTTCCGGATGTTCCTTGATGGCATTGTCGGTGTCAGTAAAGAGCACACCCTGCTCGGCAAGGTCTTCCTTGAGCGATCCGTAAATCACTTCACTCTCAAACTGTGCCTTGACGCCTGAGAGGTATTCCCGCTCAGCCTGGGGAATTCCCAGTTTTTCGAATGTATCCTTGATCTCCTCGGGGACATCATCCCAGCTGCGGCCCTGTTCGGTGGTCGGCTTGAGGTAGTAGTAGATATCCTGGAAGTCGATGGCGATATCGCCACCCCACTCCGGCATCGGCTTGGATTCGAAAATCTCCAGCGACTTGAGGCGGAAGTCCCGCATCCACTGCGGTTCATCCTTCATTGCCGAGATCTGCTTAACGATATCCGCGTTAATTCCCTTCTCAGCCTTGAATACTGCCGTACTCTCGGTGCGGAAGTTGTACTTGTTGATCTCGCCAAGAGATTCGTCTTGTTCGTTAACTTTTGCGTCTGTTGCCATGATATATCCTCAGTCACTCGTAAAGCGTGTCTGCCTATTCCTAATCTGCAGCATGCCAGGCACTCCTAGGCCTGTCCGGCTGCGACTCCGTCGGCCTCCACCATCGCCTGGTTTCGGGCATCTGCATCGGGGTAAGAGTCGCGAACTCGCTGGTAGCCATCCGAATGCAGCTCACGAGCCAATTCGGCACCACCCGTTTCCACGATCCGGCCACCGAGCATCACGTGGGTGAATTCAGGGGGATTATGGACCAGCAGCTTGTCATGATGGGTGATGATCAAGAGGCCCATCGTCTCACGGCCAATATCACGAATACTCTCGCTGGCCAGCCGAACGGCGTCGGCATCCAGTCCACTGTCTGTTTCGTCAAGGATCGCGAAGCGTGGCTGGAGCATCGCCAGCTGGAGGATTTCTGCCCGCTTCATCTCGCCGCCAGAAAACCCGTCGTTGACATAACGGCGGGCAAATTCCATGTCCATCTGCAGCTTTTCCATGTTGCCCTTGAGCTCCCGCCGGAAGTCCGCCATCGGGATCAGCTCCTCACCCTCTTTGCGATCCGGATTCCGTACGTTGGTCGTGGCATGCCGCAGGAAGTCGGCCATCTTTACACCGGGAATTGCTACTGGTCGCTGAAAAGCCATGAACAGGCCGTGACGGGCGCGCTCATCCGGCGACATCTCCAGTACATCGAGGCCATCGAGCTGGATGCTGCCCTCGGTGACTTCGTAATGAGGATGTCCCATCAAGGCCAGGCCGAGCGTGCTCTTGCCGGAGCCATTGGGTCCCATCAGGGCATGTGTTTCGCCCTGATTGAGCGCCAGGTTGACGCCTCGCAGGATGGGCTTGCCGTCGACAGCGACATGCAGGTTTTCGATAGAAAGCTGGTTGGTCATGGTTCTGCTCAATCGGTAATCTTCTGGTGGTCAAAGACTGGCTCGACGTCTTCGACGTCGTCGATATAGCCACTGTGATGAGGTACGGGAAGCTGATCGTCTACCTTGGCGCCGCGACGCATGAATCCACTGCCAGTGTCACTTCGCTTGGCCAATCGCTGTCCCGCAATTTTGTCCTGGATCCGCATCAGGCCTTCTAACAGGGCCTCGGGACGAGGCGGGCAACCTGGCACGTAAACGTCGACGGGAACCACCAGGTCGACTCCCTTGACCACGTGGTATCCCCACTTGAAGTAGGGACCGCCACCGACCGTGCAGGCCCCCATGGCAATCACGAATTTCGGATCGGGCATCTGGTTGTATAAGCGGCGAACCCGGCTGCCCATCTTGTAGGTCACAGTACCGGCAACAATCATCAGGTCGGCTTGCCGCGGGGTCGCTCGAAAGGCTCCAGCGCCAAAACGATCGATGTCAAAGCGGCTCGCTCCGGTCGCCATCATCTCGATCGCACAGCAGGCAAGTCCGAAGGTCATTGGCCAGATGCTGGACTGCCGTGCCCAGTTAATGGCATGTTCCACCGTGGTCAGGATGGAGCCTTCTTCAAAGCGGCCTTCGATGAATGCTTGTGTCATGGTTTTCTTTCCTGATTCACCTGACATAGCCTGGCAGAGAAACGTAAGCTGCCCAGCATAACTAATTCACTCTGGCTGACCAGTGGCCCAACTTGGCCACAACATCAGTCCACGAGCACCTCTTCTGATTGGAATTCAAACGTACATCCACAGTCTCCATCGAGGCGGCAAGAGGTCAGCTCCACCTTCTCACCGAGCACCTCGGAGAAGAGCATTTGCTCCATGCTGCAGACGCCTCGATCGTCCTCCGCCAACTCAGGGTAAGGACAGGCTTCCACTGACAAGATTGGCAGCTTGCCACTCTCGTCGACGACGATTGGTAACTGCCGCTGTTCGAATAGCTCGACAACCGACTGGATCCGTTGTCGCAGCGTTCCCTCCGGAATCTGGCTTTCGTACATCGCAGCCATGCGAGAAGATATCCGCGCCATCAGGCTGTTGCGAACTTCAGGGTCCTGGATCGAGCGGATCTCCTGCCACAAGGCGATGGCCAGGTCAGCAAAATTCTCGCCGCTGCGCCGGCGGCCCTTGCTGGTCAAGCGGTAGATATGCTGCGGCCGGCCGCGTGAGGGAGCAAGTTTGTTACGTTCCACCAACTGTTGCTGCAGCAGCCGCTTGAGCCGCTGGCGTACCGCCGTGTCTGTGACTTCCAGCACGGTCGTCAGCTGACGAATGGTCATTTCGTCCTGGCTGCGCAGCAAATCCAGAATTGCTACGTCTGAGCTGAGAATTGCGTCGGTCATGTCCTAACCTCCCGAAAGCACATCTGTGCCGTCCTATGTTGTTATATCGTACCGAGTTACCCTACTTTCGACAAGCTTTTCTTCGAAAAATGTGCTGGCAAACACGATTCGTGCTTACACAGGCCAGATCAGGTTTGCTTTTATCGGTCAGATGACCAAAATAAGGCCCATCACATCCCCGCCAGCTCTTGCTTTCACGCCCCGCTAGGTAAACCCGCCACGATGAATCATTCTTTACAATCGCGACAGCGATCAAAACTGAATACCCTTGCAGTGCGGTTGGCCAGTCTACTGTCGTTGATTTTGATCTGGCATGGACCAACGGTCACCGCACAGTCGATTGATCCATCGCCTACTGTAGCCCAGGCAAGCCAGCCTGCCGGTAACGATAATGCAACTGAACTAGATTCTGCAGACGATGGCAGCCCCGAAAAGAAGGAGGACGCTCCGTCAGCAGCAACATTTCAAGACAAGATCAATGAGAACTTTGCATCTGTAGTTGCTGTTCTGGAAGGAGTTATCTTCTACAAGGTCCCCTTGCTGATCAGTGACCAGACCGCTCCCCTTGTCCTGCTTGTGTTGATTTTTGGAGGGATCTTTTTCACGCTGCGGTTCGGATTTATCAATATTCGCCTTTTCCGCCATTCGATTAACGTGATTCGAGGGAAGTATGACAAACCGGAAGATGAGGGAGAAATCACTCACTTCCAGGCTCTCACATCAGCACTTTCAGCAACGGTCGGGCTAGGCAACATTGGCGGAGTTGCGATTGCCATCGCCCTGGGTGGCCCTGGCGCGATTTTCTGGATGTGGTGCATCGCATTTTTTGGGATGAGTGCCAAGTTCACCAGTTGCGCATTTGCCCAACTGTATCGACGAGTCAGGCCGGATGGCACTGTCCTGGGTGGTCCCATGGTCTACCTGGACGAAGGCATCAAGGAACATTATCCGCGTCTGGGCTGGCTGGGAACAATCTTCGGAATCTCATTTGCCGTTTTCACCATCCTTGCGTCGCTCGGCGGCGGCAACATGTTCCAGGGCAACCAAACATTCAAGATCGTTTCTGAACAGCTTGGTGTCCCCTCAAGCTACGACTGGCTGTTTGGTGTTGTGATGGCGATCCTGGTAGGGATCGTCATTATCGGAGGCATCAAACGCATCGGTGATGTCACCAGCAAAATAGTGCCAGCGATGTGTCTCTTCTATTGCGTCTGTTGCCTGATCATTATTCTCTCCAACGCATCCCAAGTACCGACCATGCTGGGCAGCATCTTCACCAGCGCATTTCAACCTGATGCAATATTCAGTGGCGGCATAATTGGCGTGCTCCTGATCGGAGCACAACGTGCTGCATTCTCCAATGAAGCGGGCCTGGGCTCAGCGGCAATCGCTCATGCAGCCGCTCGTACGGAAGAGCCGATCCGTGAAGGCGTGGTGGCCATGATTGGACCGTTTATTGACACGATCATCGTCTGCACGATGACGGCACTGACAATTCTGATTACCAATTCACATATCGACGTGGCGACTGGCCAACCATTTGCTGAAGCACTGGCCAAGGAAAAGGACGTGGCCCTGACCGCCGCCGCATTCGCCACACTGGGAAGCTGGGTGCCTTACCTGTTGTGCGCTGCCGTCTTCGTATTTGCCTATTCCACGATGATCTCCTGGAGCTACTATGGTGACCGCGCTGCCGAGTACTTGTTCGGCGAGAAAGGAATCCGACCCTATCGGATCCTGTTCTTGATCTTCGTTATCCTGGGGCCGATCGTTTCCCTCGAAACCGTGATTGCCTTCTCTGACATGATGTTGTTCAGCATGGCTTTTCCGAACATCATCGGCCTTATCCTGCTATCAGGCATCCTGGTCAAAAAGGCCAGGGACTACGTCACCAGATTAGAGTCGGGGGAAATCTCGCGAACCCATTAAGATCCAGCCGTCCGCGCATCAGGAGACCGCTGCGGGACAATCTGGATCCTGGGGGAAATACTCAGTCACAACCTGCAGGAACTGCTGGCGTGTACTGACCCGCGCCGCGTGCGTACGGAAATGTCGAGCACCGTACTTGCCCTGGGCATAACAGCAGGCGTACTTTCGCATCAGCAGCGTACCCTTCTCTTCGCCAAACCGCTCGACCACCAGATCGTAATGGTGCAGCAGGCACTCGCGCTGCTCAGCCAGCGTCGGTTCGGGTGGCACCGGCTCGCCGCGCAAGGCAGCCTTAACCTGGGCAAACAGCCAGGGCCGACCAAGTGCCGCACGTGCGATCATGACCCCATCGACGTGATAACGACGAAACACATCAACAACCTTGTCCGCTGAATCCAGATCGCCATTGCCGATCAAGGGGATTTTCTTGAGGACCGGCTTGATGGAAGCGACCTGGTCCCAGCTGGCATGGCCGCGAAAATAGTCCTCGGCGGTGCGACCATGCACGGTCAGGGCGGCCGCTCCAGCTTCCTCGACAACGACTGCCACATCGCATGCATTAATAGTATCCCTGCTGCAGCCCAGCCGGATCTTGGCGGTCACTGGCGTGGGTGCACAGGCAGCCACCACCTGCTGAATAATCTCGCCAATCTGGTCCGGATGACGCAGCAGGTAAGACCCGCTCTGTGTCCGCTCTGTGATCCGCTTGACAGGACAGCCAAAGTTGATATCGACGACGCTCACGCCATAGTCCTCAACCAGCCGCTTGCCAACCTGGGCCAGTGCCGTGGAGTCGTTATCCCAGATTTGCACTGCCAGCGGCTTCGGTTCGTCGGCCACACCCCAGAGTCGCTCTGGATGCTCTGCCTTGACTCGATCCATCCAGACAAACCCGCGGGCGTGGACCATCTCGGTCGTCTGCAGGCCGGCGCCGCCAAACTCACGCACAATCTGGCGATAGGCGTAATTCGTAAAGCCTGCCATCGGCGCCTGCAGCACCGGAGGATCCACCTTGAGATTGCCAATCATCAAGGGAGCAACCAACGGAGCGGCAGGTTCGGCACTGGCAGGCGGGACAATCATGGAGTCCATGATCTCTCGCGGTCGCTCGTGCGCCAAGGGATTTACAGGGCCACATCATCAGCTGACATCTGCACGCCAACCCGATAACACTCCTGCGTAGCCGCCCACTCAAAGGCCTGCTGCACTTCGAGCAACGGAAACTGGCGGTCCACCAGCTCAGCCAGCAACTGCTGGCAGCTACCGTCGGCCAGGAAATCCATCGCCAGCTGTAGATCAGCGGGAGCATAGTTATGCACTCCCTCGATACGCAGGCAACGTCGTACAACGAATTCAGGATCCAGTGGCAGGGCATCCACGCTGAAGACCGCGCCCACCAACATCATCTGACCGCCGATACGCAGCTGCTGCAGGCCCGCCTGGCAGGCCTGTGTCGATCCACTCAGCTCCAGCACTGCATCGACGCCACGACCGTCGCTGGCAGCGGCAACCTCCCGCTGCAGGGTCGCGTGATCAGTTGCCACAACAGTCGCGGTAGCCCCAAACCGACTGGCCAGGTCGAGACGTTCGGGTTTCATATCGACGACAATAATCTGCTCAACACCAGCAGCGCGGGCGTAACCGGCCGCCGTCAGGCCCAGCATGCCAGCCCCCAGGATCAACAGCGAATTGACTGACTCCAACCCGATCCTCCGGCAGGCTCCGACAACGGTCGCCGTGGCACAGCTGGCCGGAGCTGCAGCCATATCGCTGACCGAATCCGGCACCTTCACCAGGCTGCTGCCTGACAGCAGCTGGCAATAGTCGGCCAGCCCACCTGCCAGCGGCCTGTTCGGTTGATGTCGCTGATGGCCGTACTTGAAGAGCGAGCTGCACTTTTGTGGCAGACCATGCTGGCAGAAGTAGCATGCACCACAATGGACCGTGACCGACCAGACAACACGGTCTCCCACATTGAGCGGGTTGCCGGAAACATCCAGCAGCGGGCCAGCGGCGGGAAGCCGCACCAGCGTGCCCACCATCTCGTGTCCCAGCACGGTCGGGCACTCGACCTGACGATCTCCCTTGTAGCTGTGCAGGTCACTGCCGCAGAGCGTGCAGAGCGAGACATTTACCAGCGCCTCGTCCGCCGACAGTTGATCCAGCGGGTGCTGGTGGATTTCCAGCGGCCGTGCTGGTCCAGAGAACAGGGCATATCGTGCATTCGTCATGGCTGTTCCGCTTCCCACCAGACGCCTGGTTCAATCTGCATCAGCTCCAGCACCTCGGCCATCGCTTCCGCCAGTCCGATGATATCCTCAGCAAACAGGTGCCCGATGGTACCGATCCGAAAAGTCTGGGCGTCGGTGACTTTGCCGGGATAGATGACATACCGTCGTTGCTTGAGCAATTCGTAGAAGCGTCCAAAGTCGAAGTCAGGGCAGGGGTCATAAAACGAGGTGATAATTGGCGAATGCCACTGGCTCGGCAGGAGCGAATGCAATCCCAGCGCCCGCATCCGCTCGACCAACAACACCTGGTTGTCGCTATATCGCTGATGCCGTGCCGCTACTCCACCTTCTGCCTGCAGTTCATCCAGTGCGGTGGCAAACGCACAGACACTGTGCGTCGGAGAAGTGAATCTCCACTTACCTCCCTGCTGCTCCATGTCCTGCCATTGGTCAAACAGGTCAAGACTGAGTGAACGACTGCGTCCCTGCAGTTCTTCCAGCAGCGATCGGCGGGCAACGACAAAGCCGAACCCGGGGACTCCCTGGATACACTTGTTCGCCGAGGAGATGAGAAAGTCGGCATGGGCCTCGTCCATCGAGAGGGGAATCCCGCCAAATGACGACATCGCGTCCACGATATAGCAACAGCCATGCTGCTTGACAACCTGCCCGACCTCCTCGACCGGGTTCAACATGCCAGTCGTGGTTTCACAATGCACCATAGCGACATGAGTCACCTGGGGATTCTCTGCCAGCCAGCTGTCGACTTCAGCGGCGGTCGGCGGCCGCAACTCACCGCACGACAATTGCTGATACGGAATCTGTAACCGTTGGGCAATCGTCGCCATGCGGGCCCCGTAAGCTCCGTTGTTTATCACCAGCAGCTCACCCTCATCCGGGACGGCACTGCCGATCGTGGCCTCCACAGAAAAAGTGCCACTTCCCTGCATCAGCACAGAGCTGCAATCGTCCTGGTCGGTGGCAAGCATTACCAGTTGCCGACGAATGGAATTGACGATCTCGTTGTAGTCGACATCCCAGGTGGAATAGTCTCGCTGCATTGCCTGCCGCACTCCTGCCGACGTCGTCAGCGGCCCCGGAGTAAGCAGGAGATAGGGAATATCGTCATCCATCAGCTGTGTCCTGGCGAAAGAAGCGGTCCGTTGGAGTCCAGCAAGGAACCGACCCGGGCGAGATAGTGCTCCAGCCCTGGCGTTGCCATCCCCGGCACCTTGGCTGCCTCGTCCCAGCCTCGCAATTGAAGCGCATCGTGAAAGAACGGACCTTCGCGAAAATGCTGCACCTGGCTTGCTGAGAACGGCCCGCCCTGCAAACTCAAACTCAGTCGCGATGCAGAGGAGAGCTTCTGGTAATACTGCTCGTCGATCGCACAGCGATAACGCTTGGCCGCCACGTGAAGCATGACCGGTTGTGTGACCGCGTCAGGAAAGTGCTGCTGCAGCCATTCGGCCCCCAGTTGCTCATGGCAGTCATCAACACCATGCTCGGCGATATCTTCGCCGAGGTCGTGCAGCAGGTGCCCGACATCATGTAGCAGCCCGGCCACGA
>CAUZOB010000053.1:0-25951 GCA_963581185.1 Planctomycetota bacterium
GCGAACAACAGGGCGATCGACATGGCAATTAAGTACAGGCGAAACATTAGCCAAGACTCCTGGATAGGGCATGCTCGATTGTGATCAGTGAAGCGGATACGTGTCGCCAAAGCACACGGTCAGGACACGCTAGAACAGTTCGCGAATCGGGCGGCCCGAATCAACGATGCTCACCGGCCTGCCTGTGGAGTCGGCATAGTGAGTCCCGATGTCGATCCCCAGTCGATCATAGATCGTCGCCATCACGTCGAGTGGTGTTGCCGGGCGTTCCTTCACCTCGCCGCCATACCGTTCACTGGCGCCAACAACCCGTCCACCCTGGATGCCACCACCGGCCAGCATGACCGTGAAACAACGGGCCCAGTGATCGCGGCCAGCGTGGCCATTGATAAGTGGAGTTCGGCCAAACTCGCCTGCGCAGTAGATCACCACGTCGTCGAGCATGCCACGGTCCTCGAGGTCTTCAATCAGCGCCCAGATGGCCTGATCGAGCGGTGGCAAGTGTTCTTCGAGGCCCTTTTCAATGTCGTTGTGATGATCCCAGTAACCAGTATTGACGGTCACGACCCGGGTGCCTGCCTCAACGAGCCGTCGAGCCAGCAGAGCTCCCTGGCCATACAGGTGGCGTCCGTACTTGTCCCTCAACGCATCCTTCTCGGCATGAATGTCAAACGCCTTGCGGACATGTTTGCCGGTTACCATCTCAAGTGCCTGGGCTTTGAAGGTATCCAGGCCCTCCAGGACTCCTGAATCGTCGACGTTTCGCTGCAGCGTATCAAAGGACCGTAACAATCCTCGTCGCGAAGCAAGCGTCTCCAGCGTAACTCCGCCAGGCAAGGCGAGATTGGGAACCTTGAATTCCTTGGCGCTGGGATCCGCACCCACTTCAAAGGGATTAAACCTCTGGCCAAGGTAAACTGCACCCTGATATCCAAACGCTTCGGATTTTGGGATGGTCACATAAGCCGGCATCAGCGGAGCTCGTGATCCCAGCGTTCGAGAAATAACGGACTCGAAGGATGGACGCTGGGCAGCGTTGCGGGCCAAGGTCGGACCGAAAAACCCGGTCTGCATCCAGTGAGCGGAGGGGGCATGAATCCCGTTGCCATGATGCACAGAACGCACCTGGGAGATCTTGTCCATGACCTTCGCTTGCAGTGGAAACCGTTCGCCAACATGGATACCAGCAGCAGCTGTCTGGATCGGCAGGTACATACCGCGATATTCCGGCGGCGCGTCGGGTTTCATGTCATAGGTGTCCTGCTGGCTCATGCCACCATGAGTCCAGAACACGATCAGCGACTTCCCCTTGGTAACCACTGGACCTGATTCCGACTCCGCCTTCAAGAGTGCCGGTAATCCAAGGCCGACCACTGGGGCTCCGATCTGCAGGAAGGACCGCCGCGTGACCCGGTCACAGTTCCGGAACATCTGTTTACTGGGGATTGATAGCATGTCTTCCGTTCCCGATACAGAATCTGCGTCGCTAGTGGTTAAAGAGGAACTCGTTTGTGGCCAGCAACGACCATGTCAGCGATTGCAAGGCCGCCCTGCGTTCAGGCTCGCCCTCTAGAAAGCCGCTCGCCAGCGATCGTTCACTCTCGCTCGGCAAGCGAGCCAGCACACGCAGGAAGACCTCTGTCACCTGGTCGTCAATCGCCCCATCCTGGGCTGCCAAACTCGCAATATAGCCATCATCGGCGACCAGCTTGCGTTGAATTTCGGCTGAATTGACCAGCTCCAGTGCCTGACCCAACGTCGCTTCACTTGGCCGTTCGCACTCACAGGACTTCGTTCGTGAAGGTCGTCCGAAAACATCCAGAAAGTGCATCGGCACATTTTCGTCCGGTAACTCGATGGCCCTCGTGCCGATCGGAAACTTCCCCGGTCCGCCAGCAAATTCCGTCGCTACACCGAGTACCTGGCTAACTCCGTCCAGCAATACCTCGGCCGACAAACGGCGCGGATAGAAGCGTGCGAAGGTGATACGGTCGCCCTGATTTAGTGGCTGGGGGCCAGCCTCCAACTGGTAGGCATGCGAGTTACAGATATTTCGGATCAATTGTTTAACGTCGTAGCCATCCTCAATAAATCGAGAGCAGAGAAGTTCCAGTAACTCAGGATGCGACGCTGGATTTGTCGAACGGGAGTCATCAATCGGGTCGACCAGGCCACGGCCCATGAAGTGCGACCACATGCGATTGACGATAGAACGGGCGAAGAACGGGTTATCAGCAGCCGTCATCCAGTCCGCCAGCGAGTGCCGTGGGTCGGCAAAAGGTCCGAGGTCGAAATCAGGGCCTCCAAGTGGTCGTGGTGCCAGTCGCCGGCCTGTCTTGGGGTGCAGCACATCTCCCTCGTCTTTCAGGTAGATGACCTCACTGGTGGGTACTTCTGCGTCAGCAAAGCCACCTTTGCGACCGACTCGTGCGAAAACCGCGGCCAAACCGAAGTAGTCGCCCTGTGTCCAGCGGTCGTTCGGATGATGGTGACATTGGGCACACTGGATTCGCACGCCCAGAAACGCCTGGGCAATGGACTCCACATAATTCGGCAGGGTACGAACACTGCGAAACCAGACTGCTGGCGCATTCTCCGCCTGGCTGCCAGTTGCTGTGATAATCTCCCGCACAAACTGATCGTAGGATTTATTGCTGGCCAGTGAGTCGCGGATCCAGCCGTAGAAAAGCGAGGTACCCGGCCTCTGTAAGCGAGTCGAGTAGCCGCGACCGCGATTCTGTAGCAGGTCCGCCCACTTGACCGCAAAGTAGTTGGCGTAGGCTGGCCTGTTGAGCAAGCTGTCGACCAGCTGGGCTCGTTTGTCGGGCCGCTGGTCATCCACGAACGACCTGACTTCATTCGGCGTCGGCAGGCTGCCGCAAATGTCAAGTGTGACGCGGCGCAGATAGCTGGCATCGTCTGCCAGCGGTGACGGTGCGATCGCCATTCGCTGCCATTGCCTCAATAACAACTGGTCGATCGGCCGTTGTTCGAAGTCTCTCGCCAACTCATCGTGCTGCTGACTTAGCTCATTCAATTCCTCGTCCGAGCGCTGGAACGGTACCGCCACCTGAAGGCCGCCAGTGTCCGTACCGTAGCGGAACACAATCGTCGCCAAACCGCCCGTCTGCTGGACCTGGACCAACCCGTCAGCCGTCACGCTGGCGATATCCGGTTCATTAACGTCGTAGACGACCTGTCGGGTTACATCTCTGCGGCTGCCGTTATCAAAGTGCGCGGTAATGGCGAGTTGTTGCGTGGCTCCTGCTGGCAGAATGCTCTCGGTGGGATACCACTCCAGGCGCACCAGTCTGGCATCTGATTTGGCCGGTGGCTGCATCCCCGCTGCGATCCATTCAACGATGATGCGATATTCCTCGGACCCTTGCTGAAAACGTACGCCGCCACCATGAGTCAGATCACCAGTTGCCTTGCGGAGCAGCAGGCTCTGGTCCGGCGCCGAGGGAAAAATGCGTCGGCCCCTGGCCTCAATAACGAGCGCCCGGAAATCAGCGTCTGGATATTCTTCAAAAAGTGACAACTTGAAGCCGCGTTGACCTCCCGCCTTGCCGTGGCAGCCGCCGGAATTACAGCCCTGGGTACTGAGGATAGGTAACACGTCATAACGGAATGAGCGTTCGTTGACTGCCTCGGTCACGACCAGTTCGATCCGTTGCTGCTCGTTGCCGGCCACAATGGTGACTGTCGTTTGTCCGGGCGCCAGACCTTTGAGCAGGCCAGTTGCCGATACTTCTGCTACCAAGTCGTCGTTCACCTGGTAACTGGCAGCAGACGTCTGATCGCCGCTGGCCGCTGAGGAGACAACCAGTTGCTGCATATCGCCCGCCGCCAGATTGACTTGCGCGGGATAGATTTCGATCCCCTGCGCGGAGGCGGGGCCGAACAGCAGCAGTCCGCAGATATAGCAGGTCGCCAGGATGGGGAAGCGAGCGGCCTGCCACGGCGGTTGTCGCGTGTTGTCAGTGAGCGTGAACATCATACGTTTATCTTACTCGACTATTTCGAGCCACACGAAACAACTTCCCAGGAATACCGGTTCATCCTCAACCGTTCCAACGCCCTCGAGGCGGAGGTTTTCCTGGCGGCCCAGCGGGGCATTCTCATTAGCTATTACCTGCAGTACGCCACTTTCCGTTTGTCCAACAAACGTCACTCCACGGGCGCGTAAACCAATCACGCCGCCGGGTGCAGTCAGGTCCGTGTGAATTTTACCGATAAAACCGTTCTGACGGATAGCTGTATAGTTGAGTTGGATGATCTGACCACGCTTGATTTTCACAGGGGCGGCGAGGTCCACTTTGACAATGTAGGGAGCTGGATAGACTTCGAAACTGACACTGTTTGTTACCAGGGTTGCTCCTGCGGGCTTCGTTCCGACCTGTTTATCGAGCAACATAGTGGATGTCCCCAGAACGGCCACGGTATAGCGGCCCGGAGGCATCGTCGGTGGCACGTAAAAGCTGATGACGGCTTGGCTCTCACCTTCGGGAATCTCCGCGAGGCGATTGAGCATGACCGCCGGGAGTCCAACCCCTGTCAACTGGACTGAATTTGTCGGCTGGCCGCTTTCCCTGTCGATAATTACCTGGATGTCAAGAATACTTCCCTGGGAGACACGCTCTCGCAGCGCTGTACCGTTGAGTGAGGCCGGGGCCTCGCCCGCGACGGACCAGGGTATGACCTCAGTCGGGCGGCCCCATCCTGTCGGCACACCGGTGCGGACCATTGTCGCACCCCGCACGGAACGCGCCGTGCTGCCGGCGGCACCAACGACAGTGGCTTCCAGTGAGAGGCTGAAGTCACCCACCGTGGTATTGTTTTCGGCGGTCAGGACCAGCGGTGATTGACTAACACCCGGCCCGATCCATACATCCGGACAGGACACACCGGTGGGCAGATTGAGGGCCCGAATATGCAAGGGCCCATCAAAACCGGCTCTGCGGATAGCGAGCAGATCATAGAGTGCACGCCCGCCCCGCCGTACGTTCACCCCACTTGGGCTTTGCGGATGGGCCACGGCGACAACCTCAAAGTGTGGCAGTGCGCGGCGCAGGAACAAGTGATACTGGCGGCGCAAATCCGTGGCTGTGTCGGCAATCACATTCCGCACGGCAACCAGGTACCTGCCGTCTGCCGGCGCCGACCAGCGGCCCGCGGGATCGTTATGCGCGGTGGGAAAACGAAGGTCGCCGACATTCTTCCTGTCATCCGTAAAACTCGCCAGCACGTCCTTCCCGTTGTTATCAACGATGTGCAACTGGAGGTCGACGGGCGATCCCACCCGGCTCCCAAAGGCCTCGATCGTAATCACCTCACCAGCTCGCAACTCAAGCGAATACCAATCAACCTCACCCGGCCTCGCCAATTGGCCCTGCGCCGCCGTGGGGACAGTAAGCGGAAAAGCCTGTCCCGACGTTGTATTGCCATCCGGCACAAGGGACACAGGTTCCGTCGTAAGATGGAAGGGGACCGGCGAATCACAACCTTCCAGCTGATAGCTGATCTGGCGTGCAGCTATGCCGATCGACGTGACTGGCAGCCCAGACGCCTGGCCTGGCGCCTGCGGCAGGACATCCTGGCTGAGAACAGAATATTCGCCATCACTTCGTTGATCGGATAGGTTCCAGCCGACGAAAGTTACCGGTACCGCAATCCCCTCCTGCAGAAGACTGGGAGTTGAGTAGACCACGCGGGGCCCGGCGTGGATGTCGAGTCGATAAAAATGGCTAGCGCCGCCAGCGTACACAAGATCGGCAATGCGAACTCGGAATCGCCCGGCTGTCTTAACCCGGTGCGCAATAGCCGGGTCCTTACCAAAAAACCCTCTGTTGACGGCGACTCGCTGCCCGGCTGGATCGTAAAGTTCCAGCACCGCCCTGAGCTGAGAATCGAGGCGTTCGGCCCAGGCTTCGACTACCAATAGCTGTCCTTGCGTGGCCTCGAATTCGTAAAAGTCGATGTCGCCCGGGCCACCGATCGCGGCCGACACGACTGTACCGAGCGACAGTTGTGTAGCTTCTTCGCTACTCTCATCGCGTTTCTCCTCCACGTGCTGGGGCATGCCGCTGACATAAATTCGGCGAGTGGAACTGACGCCGTGCTTGGTGACAACTTGAACGTCATACAGCCCCGTGGGGACGGTCTCTGATATTTCCAGTCGGAACGTGGTGTTTTCTAGATGCTCAAAAGTGATCCCGTCGGCCAGGCAACGAACCGAACTGCATTCATCAAGAGCAGAACCAAAGAACTCAACGTCGATCGTCGAATTCTGTTGACCGCCGGCCGGATAGACGGATTCCAGCGCCGGGCGGGGGTAGTCTGCCAGCAGTATCCCGTTGCCGAGAAATAATATCGCCGCGAGTGCCGCACCTAAGCGGAATCGCGCGGTTCCGAAACGTTGTGTTACGACTGAATTCATATACCTATTGTCGCAATAAAGTCCCTATCTTGCCACTTCGTTTTAACTCAGCGTCTGGCGATGCACGGCTGACTGAAAGGAAGTGGCGAATTTACTCGCCCAGCTCATGCGGCGGGACCTATAATTCACTCAATCCGATCTCGCCATGTCTTCTATTCCCTTCTGACTGGCTAGCAACACAATGAATGACTCCGCCAAGGCGATTGGCACCTCTTTCGTGGTGCTCGTAGTTATCGCGGCAGGAATAGTGCTCTATTCCGTTGCCTCGATCCTCAACATCCCGTCGATGTTGCGTGATTCTTCCGTCGCTGCCACTGCAGCCGACGCGCGGACGTCGGTCAGCTCTCGTTCGCAACAGTCGACGACGCCCGCGGAGACTGCTCGCCGCATGAGCGCTTATCGCCATCGCATTGATGAACTCAAAATGCAAGTCAGCACGCTGACCACGCTGCTTGACGCCCAGGGCACCGATTCAGCAGTGAATGACGCGCCGCCCGCCGCCGATCCTTCACTTCCCCCACCGGATATCGGCGAGGACTCCGCCCTACCGGCCGTCGAAGCGTCTCCTCGTGTCGAAGTCGATTCTGGCGCCGATCTGCGCGCGATGCGTGCCTCCGTGGCGGAACTACTTGACCAGCTGGCTGATACCGACGACGCACGCTTGCTGCTCGTCGATTCAAATGAAGAACTCGCGTTGGAGCTCGAGTCTCTTTCCAATGATATGGCGCTGCTGGAAGAAATCTCGACAGCAGCAACTCGGGAAACCAGGAATTCTCGCGTCGAGGCGGCCCGAGCCGCAGCGGGAGCGTTGGACCAACTTGGGCCTGACGCCATGGAGCTACTAATGCGTTCGCTCGATGACGAGCGGCTCGATATCCAAATCTGGGCCGTCGAGGTACTGGAGCACATGGGAGAGCAAGCGGTCGAGGCATTGCCGATGTTACGGCAACTGGCCCGCGACGACGACGCCCGCTTGCGTCAGTCTGCCCAGGACGCCATCCGGACGCTGGAGGGGAACTAGACTTCCCCTATTCCTTGCGTCGATCGAACAGGAATGGCTCCTCGCCTTCCGTAACTCGCACTTGCACTGGCGAGGCAATACCACCGCGGTCGACCTGCACTCGCAGGATATTCTTGGCTTCGAATGGTCGGTCCTTGATCCATATATGGCCATCGCCGTGCAGGTAGAGGATCGGTTTTGTGAATTCCGCGGCGGCCGGCACAAAGCGGGCGAAGAAGTCACTGTGCGACAGAGCGGGTGAGGCGTGACCAAAAAGCACCATTGCCTTGACGTCCGGTCCATGGCGTTTCATCTGCGCCATCGCCCAACTGGCGTCGAGGGCATGTCGTTTTTTCCATTCTTCTGCGTCATGGACGCGTCCCCCGACCAGGTTTATGCCCACAAACAGGACGCCGTTACGCAGGAAGGCGAAATTCTCTGGCAAGGCAGCCTGGCGTTGCACCGCCTGGCCATTCTTCCAGTGCCGGTCAAACTGGAAAAGATGCTTGTGCCAGAAGGCCCAGGCGGAGGTCGGATTCACACAGTCATTCCATTCGTTATCACCAGGAATCACAAAGACACGCGCCTTGGATTTCCGCAACATGCCTGCGACCTTCTGGTAGACGGCTTCATTGCAGGGCGTGCTGCCATCCTTGATATCGCCAACATGGATAACGAATTCAGCATCCGCCGGCAATTCGGCGACCTGCTTGGGTAACAGGTCATCTTCTGCCGCCACGTAGGGCACGTCTCCCATGGCGTAGAATGTGACCAACGGTTCGCCTGCCTGCAGGCCGGCTGGCCGCCAGGATAGGGCAAGAAGCGCGAATAGGATCAGGCTCAAGCACTGTCGCGATCGCATGGGAGTCTCCGGGCGGTGAAGGGATCAGGGCTGGCTGGACATCGATAATTACGATTGTTGCAGCTATCTGAGATCAACCCTAGTCTGCCCGGGGTAATTGTCGAAGTTCTGTCATGGCGGCGCTGAAGGCGGGATCGATTTGCAGTGCGATCATCAGCTCTCGCCTGGCATCCTGATAACGCATCAGCAGGATGAGTGCCAATCCGTACTGGTAGTGCATCTGGGCATTGTAAGGGCGGACGGCGATCGCCCGCTCATAAGCGGCGACTGCTTCTTCCCCTTGCTTGTCTTGATATCGCAGCCATCCAATCAAGTTCTCTCCGTAGGCCAGGTCAGGGTCGTGTCGGGCGACTTGTTGCAACGCCTTGAGCCCTTCATCACGACTCCCCATGCTTGCCAACGCCATACCCATCCGACCGTGCGCCATAGCGTCGTTGGGTTTAACCCTGAGGACGCCCTGCAGCGTCTCCACGGCTGCCTGAAATTGCCCCTGCTGGACCTGGGATGAAGCGGTTACGCGATCTCGCTCCAGCTTACGAAGCACGACAATCAGGCTATCAAACTGGTCTCGAATCTGCTGGTCCTCGTGGAAAGACAACGAGTCCCGATAGGCGCCGGCGGCGGCCCGAAAACGATATTCATCGCGCAGTCGCGCGGCCCTGTCATTCGCTTTCCCGGCCAGTGCAAGCCTGAGCGACTCTTCTGCCTGGCGATGCTGGGGACCCTCCTGTTGTCCGTGCCACTTCAGCAGGACCTGATCACGGGCTGTCAGGTCGATCCCGATCTTGTGGCTGGCGCGGGAGATCAAGGGGATGAAATCATCGCCGGCGGTGCTGAACCAGATATTCATCACGTTTTGGCTGGGCATGTGGCAAGAGACACACTGTCCGCGAACTGCCGTTGGAAAGGTATCGTGTCCGCCGCAACTCTCGGCCTGGTGGCACGTCAGGCAGGATGCGGTACCGGCACGAAGATCGTCCATCCTGCGGACATGAGGATCGTGGCACGTGCTGCATGTCATCTCTGAACTGTTCAGAAAACAGGCCGATTCTCGCAACACGGCCAGTTGGTTCGCTGTATGGTCGTCTTCCGGAAATGTACCAATATCCTCCCGGAAATAATCTGCTAAAGGTTCCCCAGGAACGTAACTGAAAGGGGCGGTCTTGCGCGTGCTGGCGTCGCCGTGGCATTGCGTGCAGACCTCGATCTGCCGTTCGCGGGAGATCGTATCTGGGTGAAGAATATGCTGGGCCTTTCCAGCGTCTGGGTTCCTGCGATGAAAGTCTCTGTGCTCCCGTCCCGAGCCGTGGCAACGCTCACAGCTGACACCTAGTATGAAATTGTCTTTGCGGTAGGAATTGAGCGTGCCTCGAAGATGCGTGAAGTGGGTGGCGTGGCATTCCAGGCAACGGGGCTCGACGGCCCGCTCAAATACGGCTGTGCCATCCTCGTACCCGGGAGCATTTCCCCAATTGTTGAGCGGATTGATATAGGCGATCGGCAACTGGTAGAGTTCTTGCCCGGACCAGTAATGGTAGATCTCGTCAACATTGCCGCCTCCAAAGACAAGAGCCATCTGCTCACTCCGCTCTCGCTCAACTCGAGTGGTCTTAATGACCGAGACCTGCCGAAAGCTGTCGCCATTCTGTTCGATCCTGAAGCGTATGTTGGCTTCGCCTGAACGGTATTCCGTACCGGTGGCAAGCTTGGCCTTCATGTCATGCACGGATGGAACTCGTGAAGCGCGAAAGTGCGAGGTCAAGGCAAACTCCTGGCAACGCGCCTGGTGGCATTCCGCGCACCCATCCGGGCCGATGAAATCAACGGCCTGCGAAGCGGCCACAGACGGGATATCCGGAATCAGGACGAGATCGTCCTCGAGTGCTACCGGCATATCGGGTTCTGGTGATGAAGTGCAGGAGACGACGGCGCACAGCAGGATGGCAGCCAGCAGGCAGGGGAGCAATCTCCGCTGGCAATCGTTTTCCGGGCTGCAGGCAGTCATGTCGCGTCCCTCGTCCACTTGCGGCGACGACCACAGGGGAGCAGAACAAGTTGAGAGTCAGGCGAACGGGAGTTGAGTTACCGTCGACCACCGTGCACCTCTAGGTGCTATCGGCTGAAAACCTAGTGCGACTGCAGGCCGCCAGCCGGCATCTTACTTCAGTACGATGCACCTGGGCAGTTGTTCTTTCAGCTGCTCAATACCGGACGTGGTTACTTTCGTGCCCCGCACCCAGAGCTGGCGCAGACCGGGGATATCCTGCAAATACTGCAGCCCGTCGTCGGTGATTTTGCGACAGCCGAACAACATGATCGTCTTGAGTTCCAGATGGCCCTTGAGTTCAGCCAATCCAGCGTCGGAGATGGACGCACAGCCGAACAGGTACAATGTCTGCAGCTCGGTGAATTTCGCAACTTCCGCCAGGCCAGCGTCGGAGACACCGGTGCGTGACAGGCCAAGCGAGTTGAGCTGACTAAATGGCCGCAAGTGTTTAAGGCCCGCATCCGTAATGCCAGTTCGGTTCAGCCATAAGGATTTGAGTTTTGTCATCTGGGCGAGATGAGCGAGGCCCTCGTCACTGACTCGGTTTTCACCGATCTCCAGAAGCTCAAGGTTTACCAGCCCCGACAGATGGGAAAGACCGTCATCGGTGAGGTCCGCGCGAGTCAGGCTCAGAGACTTGAGTTGCTTCAGGCTCGCCAGGTGTGCGGCACCATCATCACCCACCGCATGGCCGCTCAGGTCCACATGCATGAGTCCCGGCAGTTCCGCGAGGTGGACCAGGCCATCTGGTTTGACATACGTGTCGTTCAATTTCAGCCGCTGCAGACCCGGAAAGACCTTCAGTTCACTGAGCGTTGTGTTTGTAACCCGGAACCCCGAAAGCGAGATGGCGATCACGATTCCCTCATCGTTGGTCACCAGCATGCCGCCCAGCGATTTGAGTTTGGCGACGGCCATCGCATGCGGGTCGTCGATTGCAATGAACTCAGCCGTTGTGGACTCTATTGTGGCAGGAGGCGGACTCCTGCGCAGGGACTTCGGCGGGTCTGCATCCAGCGGTAGATGGCTGCCGCCAAGAAAAAATCCACAGATCAATAGATGAATCAACACGGGACACATTCTCTGCGAAGTACAGTAAGACAATCGACCAATCATCGATCATACCCCCAGCCCCAGAGGTGACTCAAGTGGCGGGGCAGTCCACGCGGCATACTCACTGCGAAATGGGTGCGCCGTGGAGCCAAGCATGCCGGAGGAACCGCGGGCAAGGCTGCGAAACAGTGTGTTTCGTTACCTTGTCGCATGATAGCGAAGAAAAACTGACTTGGCACGCAAAAAGTAGCGCCGCGCGGGTCGTGCTAAATTAAGGTCTGATCAACAAGGCAGGTCGGAAAATGATCCGCCATTGGATGCCAGTTCGATCAGCAGCGGGGCAGGGGCCCAATTGTCACCGTGTTGCGAGTGGAATTGCTCAACTCTCTCCAGAACGTGGGGAAGCCCAACCACATCGGCATGCCACATGGGGCCTCCTCGATGGGGAGGAAAACCGTATCCATTGAGATAGATGATGTCGATATCGGATGCCCGCGACGCAAAACCTTCTTCGAGTATCCGAGCACCTTCGTTAGCCAGGGCAAACAACGTGCGATCTCGGATTTCCTCATCGCTTATTGTGCGGCGTGTGATACCCGATTCCGCGGCGCAGGTCTGGATAAGATCCTGAACCGACGGATCCTCAGTCGGAAAGCGGTTGCCTTGCTCGTAGAGATACCAGCCTCGGCCGGTCTTCTGGCCATAGTGTCCATCCTCACACAAGCGATCCGCCACCGTCTGCTGCCTCGCTCCCGATGGCTCGAGGTGGGCATATTCTTTACGAATCCGCCAGCCTACATCGAGTCCCGCCAGGTCGCCCACCGCTAATGGCCCCATCGCCATGCCAAAATCAATCAGTGCGCTGTCGACCTGGGCCACCGTAGCACCTTCTTCCAGCAGGAATTCTGCCTCGCGCATGAATGGTCCGAACATCCGGTTGCCGACAAAGCCACGGCAGTTGCCGACCAGCACCCCTATTTTCTTGAGCTTCCTGGAGAGCCCCATTGACGTGGCGATGACCCTGTCGCTACTCGCTTCACCGCGCACGATTTCCAACAATCTCATCACGTTGGCTGGACTAAAGAAGTGGTGGCCAATCACCATCTCGGGCCGATCGGTCACACCGGCAATCGCGTCGATATCCAGCGTGGACGTATTGGTTGCCAGGATCGCGTCTGGACGAGTGACATCAGTCAATTCAGTGAACACCTGCTGCTTGAGCTCAAGGCCTTCAAAGACTGCCTCCACCACGAGGTCAGCATTTTCAAAACCGTCGTAGTTAGTCGTCGGGTTGAGTCGACTGAGGCAGTCGTCAGCCTGGGACTGCGTTATCCGGCCACGCTTAACGCTACCGTCGTACGTCGACTGGATTGCCTTGATCGCCGAATCTAAACCGGCTTCGTCGACTTCTTTGAGTTGCACGGGAAAACCAGAATTCAGATACACCATGGCGATCCCGCGGCCCATGGTGCCCGCCCCGACCACGGCAACCTGCTCGATATCGAAGGGTTCAGCATCTGAGGGCAGGCCTGGAACCTTGTTGGCCGCCCGTTCGCCAAAAAAGACGTGAATCAACGCCCGACACTCGTCCGACTGCAAACATTCGTTGAAGATCGTCGCTTCCTGTTGGCATCCATCGTCAAAGCTGGTGGTGGCGGCGCATTGCACGGCATCAATTGCTCGCAATCCAGCAACCGCTCCACGTGCTCGACTGGAAATGCGCTGGCGTAATTCAGCCAGCGACGCTTGCCATTCCTCGGGGTCACCGAGCCGGTCTGTCAGTTCACTTGTCCGTCGCAGTGGGCTGTCGTCCGCGAGCTTGTTACGGGCAAACTGAATAGCCTCGCTCAACAGATCACCTTCTACCACCAGGTCGATCAACCCGTATTCACTTGCCTCCTCCACGCTCAGCAAACGGCCACTGGCACACAACTCTGCTGCCGTTGCCACGCCAACCAGTCGCGGTAATCGTTGAGTTCCGGCGGCGCCGGGTATGATCCCCAGCTTGACTTCCGGCTGGCCAACTCGCGAGCCGACCGCTGCCACGCGGTAATGGCATGCCTGTGCCACTTCGAGCCCACCCCCCAGTGCGGTGCCATGAATGGCGCAGACGATCAGGATGTTGGTCGAATCCATCAGCTTGAGCGTGTCGAGGAGTGCTGTATCACGCGGCAGGCTGCCGTGGGCGAACATTTGCAGCTGCTTGATATCTGCGCCGGCAATAAAAGTCCGACCAGCACCGATCAGGACGATTGCCCGGATCGCTGAGTCCTCTTCGGCTCGGCGTATCTGGTCAGCGATCGCTTCAGGAATTCCCGGACTGAGGGCGTTCACCGGCGGGTTATCGACAGAGACAACCAGGACCTCCTGATGTAATTCGCCGCGCACCATCTCGGTCATTTTATGCCTCTCAGATCCAATCTAGCCTGAAGTTCTGTGGTGTCATCATTCGTCGCACAGTTCGAAAAGGCCGGCGGCACCCTGGCCACCACCGATACACATCGTGACAACACCGAAGCGTACCTGCCGCCGCTTCATTTCATAGGCGATATGGCTGACGAGTCGAGCTCCCGTCATACCGAATGGGTGACCGATGGCAATCGAACCGCCGTTGACATTCAGTTTGTCCGGATCCAAACCTAACTTGTCCCGACAGTACACCACTTGGACGGCAAAGGCTTCATTCAACTCCCAGATACCGATATCGTCGATCGACAGTCCCTGTCGCTGCAACAGTTTGGGGACCGCGTAAACCGGCCCGATCCCCATTTCGTTGGGCTGGCAGCCGGCGACAGCGTAGCCTCGAAAGGTTACCAGCGGTGACAGGCCGAGTTCATCGGCCCGTTGTCGTGACATCAGCAGGCTGGCCGCGGCACCATCGGATAATTGCGAAGCATTTCCGGGCGTCACGCTTCCCTCACCGCTGTCCGGATCAAAGTAAGGCTTCAGGGCCGCCAAGCCTTCCAGTGTTGTCTCGGGCCGATTGCATTCATCGGTGCTCAGCTGCACCTCTTCTGTCCCACTGATTTGTCGCGTCTCCCGATCCACCAGGCCGCGTGTCACGGTCATCGGAACAATTTCGTCTTCGAATGCGCCCGAGTTTTGTGCGTCAGCCATCCGCCTCTGACTGAGCAGGGCGTACTCATCCTGTTGTCTGCGGCTGATCCCATAGCGTTTGGCCACGATTTCTGCCGTATCCCCCATCACCATGTAGGCACCGGGATAGTTCTCCTCAACCCACGGGTTGGGGTCCACGATATCTTTCCGCAAGCCGGTAATCGACTCAACGCCTCCGCCAATTGCTGCCGTCGCCTCGCCGGCAATAATCTGTTGGGCGGCGATGGCAATCGCTTGCAGACCGGACGAGCAGAATCGATTGATCGTCATTGCGGCGACGCTGACCGGCAAGCCGGCGCGCAAGGCGGCGATCCGCGCGACATTGCTGCCCTGCGCGTCTTCTGGATAACCGCAGCCAATCACAACATCTTCGATCTCTTCCGTATTAAATCCCGGGGTTCGTTTGCAAACCTCTGCGATGCAATGTGCCGCCATTTCATCCGGACGCGTCATGTTGAACGATCCCCGGAACGACTTCGCCAGAGCTGTCCGACAACTGGCGACGATAACTGCTTCATTCATGCTGGGCTGCTCCACGCGATCGACTGGGCTAAGTTGAACCGGTCAGGATGGCACGTTAGATTACCAAGGCGATTCGTCGGGCCGCAAGCTCCCGGCCAATCAAGTGCTATCTTTTCGGGCTGACCGGCTATTGGGTGGCCCGGCGGGAGTCTGTAAACCGTGAATTCCGAAGGCCTGGAAGTATTTGACCGCCCCCGTTCAGACATCTGGAATGCCCTCACCGACATGGACTTGATGGCCGCTGTCATTTCCCACCTGCAGGCGGTCGAAGAGACCACATCCAGTTCGCTAAGTTGCCGTGTCCGGCCTGGCTTGAGTTTTCTGGCCGGGTCAATCAAGTTGCATTTCGGCGTCACGGAAGTACAACCAGACGAACAGCTGCGGGTCGATGTGGAGGGAAAACAGATGGGCGGCGGCCTCACACTGGCGATCGATATCGCCCTCAGCCAGACGCCGGTCGGCACCGAGTTGAAATGGCAGGGCGATGAAATTCGCAGGGAAGGTCTACTAAGGCCAATTAGCCAGGGCCTGCTGCGTGGTGCCGCCACACGTATCATTGGACAACTCTGGGGAAACTTTCACACTGCTCTGGCGGCCACTACGACATAGCCAGCGGCCCGTTGAATTTGGCACTCGCATGACACACATTCGACTTATCCTGGCCTTATTGCTTGTGCTGTTGCTGCTATTTGGGATTGCCTGCCTGGTACCGGAACCGGAACTCGGGCATGGCGCCTCACACGACACGATTGACGGTCCGATGCTCAAGGGAGGTGATGGCAGCCGACACCTTGATATCTACTGGATTGGCGTCTGCCTGGCTTTGGTCGAGGTCCTGCTGTTTGTCACGCTTCTGTCGTTTGGCTTGCGACCCGTGCCGGGCAAGTTGCCCAGGCTGGCGGCGGCTGGCGTCGTATTTGCCGCCACCATGATTGCGATGTTGGCAACCTACTGGAACAGCATCCCCGCCTCCAGCGGGGAACCACCGTCGATCGTGCTGGGGCTTCCTGTGCCGACCGCCTGGATGATCTATGGTCTCGGACTGGTGCCGTTGATCTTCGCCTTCTTTTACATCAGCAAGTTCGACAGCTGGGTACTCTCACCCGAGGACGAACAGCGGCTTGCGGATCTCGTAGCCCAGGCAGCGACTAGCGATGAAGAGGGCGGGGCCTGATGGAAGATTATCGCAACTTGATCACGATGATCTGCGTGTCGGCCTACATGGCGGCCTGTGTGGCAGTCGGTCTCTGGGCGATGCGTCGCACCAAGAACTCGCGGGATTTCTTCATGGCTGGCCACAGCCTGGGTGCAATCGTTGCCGGCGTGGCAATTTTCTCCAGCACTCTGAGTGGGTTTGGGTTTATCGGCGGCCCAGGCCTGGTTTACAGGATGGGCATCAGTTCGGTCTGGATGGTGATCTGTGCTTCGATTGGCTTCTGCCTCACTTTCCACCTACTGGGCAAACGAATGCGATTACTGGCGGGCGTACGAAAGGCGATCTCGTTGCCCGACCTGGTGGCAGCTCGTTACGGCAGTGAACTCACGCGGCTACTGATGGCCGTGGCAATACTGCTGGGTGTGATGGCCTATCTGGGTTCCCAGATCAAGGCGATGGCGATTGCCCTGCAGTTAATTCTGGCAGAAAACCCACTGCTTTCAGACCTCTCATCAGAATGGTGCGTAATCATCTCGTCTGCCGTGCTGGTTTTCTACTGCGTGACTGGCGGAATTATTGCCTCGGTCTACACGGACCTCTTTCAAGGTCTAGTGATGGTCGTGGCGGCACTGCTGATCTTCCTGGCAGCCGCCACATCGCTACCGGGTGGTTTCACTGAAATCTCACAGACAATCGCAGTTGATGACCCAGAAGCAATGAGTCCCTGGGGTACGCTCGGTATCCTCGGTTGCCTTTCGTGGTACTTCCTGTTTGCCCTGGGGGGCACCGGGCAGCCACACGTGATCACCAAGATGATGATGAACAAGTCTGTGCGAGACAATCGTACAGTGCTGCCTCTTTCCCTGCTTGGCTACGGCCTTTCAGCACTCCTCTGGATTGGAATCGGCCTGACTGTGCGAGCCCTGGTTGTCCAGGGACTTCCGCAGTCCGAAATGGATCAGCTTGCCAATCCCGACAATGCCGCTCCCTGGTTCCTGCAGAACAAGGTCCACCCGATTCTGGCGGGAATTGTCTTCGCCGGCCTGTTCGCCGCGATCATGTCGACGGCCGATGGCTTCCTTAATATTGGAGCTGCTGCGATTGTGCATGACATCCCGACAGCCTTGCGGGGGAGGTCGCTGTTAAACGAGTTATTCTGGGCTCGTGTGGCGACGCTTGTGCTGGCGGTGGCAGCGGCGGTCTTTTCGGTCTACTCCCCACACAACATGATCGCTCTACTGGGGGCCTACGGTTGGGGCGTGTTTGCCGGCGCGATTGCGCCGGTGGTGGCAATCGGCTTTAACTGGAAGCGGGCGACGGCAGTGGCAGCCAACCTGGCTATTGCCAGCAGCCTTGTGATCAACATTGGATTCATGCTCCTGCAAAAGATCTGGGACTGGCAACTGCCTTACCATATCAGCGGCGGCGCCGTTACCCTGGTGATCTCGAGCATCCTGTTCATCGTGGTGTCGCTGAATTCGAAGCCGAACAAGATTGATCCGCTGATCGAGGCCGCACTGGACGTCTAGCCTTGCCAGTCCTGCAGGCAACTGGGTTTGCCGCAGCGTGTTTCAACGGAAGGCGGCGTACTCTTTGCCCAGCAGGCTGGCCGCGATCTTTAGCTTGATCACCTCATCGGTGCCCTCATAGATTCGGCAGACGCGCACATCCGACCAGTGCCGGGCCGGGCGAAACAGTAGCGAATAACCGCGACCGCCAAACACCTGTACCGAACGATCCGCAGCATCAAAGGCGGCATTACTGGCTATGAATTTTGCCTCGGCCGCTCGCAGGTCGGCCTCCTGGACCAGCGCCGGTTCGCCAGGCGACTGCCGGCTTGTCTGGATGGCGGCAATCGCCGTCTGCAGTACGCTGGCTGTCGTGACGCGATCAATTTCGATCATTGCCAGGTGTTCTTGCACCAGTTGGTGCCGGGCAATCGGTTTTCCATGCTGTTGGCGTTCCCGAGAATAGGTGAGTGCTTCGTGCAAGCAATCCTCGATGACCCCCAGGCAGCCCGCCGCAACACTCAGGCGGCCACTCACGAGCGTCGCCATGGCAATTGCGAAACCTTCGCCTTCTTCACCGAGCAGGTTCTCGGCTGCCAATTGATACTCCGTCATTTCAAACATCGCCGTGTTACTGGTGGGTAACCCAACCTTGGCCGTCAGGTCCTCATGTTCGAAACCATCTGCGTGGGTGTCCACAATGAACGCGCTTATCCGTCCACCTTCTTCTTCCGGATAAGCAAAAACGACAACGGCGTCCGCGATGCCACCATTGGAGATCAGGTATTTGACGCCGTTGAGCACGTATGTGTCACCCTGGCGACGGTAGGTGGTTTTAAGTTCGAGTGGATTGGAACCCGCGTCTGGTTCGGTAAGGCCGAAGGCCAGGATTAAGTCCCCTGTCGCCGAAGGTTGTAGGTAGCGTTGTTTCTGCGACTCGCTGCCGAACTGTTCGATTGGATACTGCCCGATGGACGAGTGAGCGGAAAACAGCGTCCGCAACCCGCTCCCCTCGCGGCCGATCCTGCGAATCGCTTCCAGGTAGGTCGCGACATCGGCACCCCGCCCACCGTATTCAGTCGAGACCGCCATACCCATTAGCCGGTACTTGCGGGCCAATGGCAGTGCCTCGTGGTTAAAACGGTGTTCGAGATATGCCATGTCCTCCGCCGGCCGCGTCTCTTCGCAGAACAACTCAACGTCATTCATGAGAGATGTTCGTTGTTCGTTATCCATGCGTCTATCGCCTCAGGTGTCTGCTGTCAGCTATCCCACGGGCAGATATATGCTGACCGCCAGTACCGATTCGATTCCCGCCGCGGAATGGCGTGTATTGTCCGAACAACGGTCCTCGTGGTCAACTTTGGAGCGCCGTCGACTGATCCCAAGCTAAGCTTGTTGCGACAAGTCTGCTTGTGATATCCTTGACCCTTCAGCGATCCCGAGCCGACGGTCGACGTGCAATTCTTAAGCCGTCATCAGAAGACCATTAAACCGGAACTCCTGTTCACGAAGGACGAGTGAAATGCGTTCATTACTCCCTCTTTTCTGCGCGTTCCTGTTGTCGTCTCTTTTCGTTTCACCAGCCACCACAGCGGCCGCTGAAAAGTCACTGGTGGGGCAGCCGATCAAGGATTTCCAACTGCAGGATTTTCGCGGCAAATCACACCGTTTTGCCGACCTGGCTGGAGAGAAAGGCACCATGATCTACTTCATGGGAACGGAATGCCCGCTTGCCAAACTGTACGCACCCAGGATGCAGTCGCTCGCGGAAGAGTTTGAGGGACAGGGTATCACCGTTGTGGGAATCAGCCCGAACGTGCAAGATTCGTTGACCGAACTGGACGCCTTTGCTCAACGCCACGGCGTCCGATTTCCGCTTCTGAAGGATCTCGGGAACAAGGTCGCTGATCACTTTGGCGCCACACGAACACCCGAAGCATTCCTGTTAGACGCCAGCGGCGTCGTGCGTTACCACGGCCGCGTCGATGACCAATATTCTTTCGGCGCCGGTGTTGGGCTGTCAGCCCCCACCGCCAAGCGTCGAGACCTGGCGGAAGCCGCCACCGAACTCGTGGCGGGCAGCGAGATCAGCGTTCCTCAAACTTCCGTCAAGGGGTGCTTGATCGGTCGCGTGCGTACATCAAAAACCGACTCTGCGGTTACCTACACCAAACAGATCTCCCGCCTGATCCAGTCACACTGCATATCCTGTCACCGCGAGGGCCAGATTGGGCCATTCGCAATGAACAGTTATGACGAAATCTACGGCTGGGGTGAGATGATCGCCGAGGTCGTCGCTCAGAAACGCATGCCACCCTGGCATGCGTCGCCCAAGCATGGCAACTTTTCAAATGACTCAAGCATGACCTCTGCAGAACGGGCGTTATTCCAGGTCTGGGCCGCCAATGGGTGCCCCGAGGGTGATGCAGCTGACCTGCCAGAGCAGGTTGCGTTTGATAACAAGTGGTTTCTCGAGGAACCCGACCAGATCATCTACATCAAGCCAGAACCGGTGAAGGTCAAAGCGGAGGGTGTTGATCCTTACCGCTATTTCGTTGCCGACACGGGCTTCACTGAGGACAAGTGGGTAACGCTCGCTGAATGTCGACCCGGCAACGCGGCCGTCGTGCATCACATTATTGCCTTTATTCGGGACCCAAAGTTACCCCAGCGAGGATTGGATCGTGATCTTCGCGGCTTTAATCACCTGGCGGGTTTTGCTCCCGGAACCCAGCCGGTGTCGATGCCAAAAGGCTGGGCCAAGCGAATTCCCGCCGGCGCCAAGATTGTCTTCCAAATGCACTACACTCCGAACGGCTCCGAGCAGCTCGATCGCAGCGGCATTGCGCTGAAGTTCATTGACGCCAAGGATGTCACACACGAGGTGGCCACCACGAATGCCACTCAACATCGATTCCTGATTCCCCCCGGAGCCGAATCACATAAGGTTGAGGCGGACCGAATCTTCCAGCGAGATGCCGTGCTATTGTCGCTCTTCCCTCACATGCACATGAGGGGTGCCGCGTTCAAATACGAGATGATCTACCCGGACGGAAAGAGGGAGATCCTGCTGGACGTTCCGTTCTACGATTTCAACTGGCAGAACAGTTACATTCTCCAGGAACCCAAGATCATCCCGGCCGGCAGCCGACTCCATTGCACGGCGATCTTCAACAACTCACTCAGCAACCTGGCCAATCCGGACCCCACGAAGTCCGTGCGCTGGGGCGACCAGACCTGGGAAGAGATGATGATTGGCTGGTACGACGTCGGCATCCCTGTAGCCGTCGCCAATGAACTGCGTGAAGAGTCGCGAACGGCTGACCCGGAATCCGACGGCGGCGCAGAATAGCTGTGGCATAACCCTAACACGATGCGGCAGGGGTTCGGCAACTTCGTCCTGCCTGCCACTGCCTCGAATCACTAGGCCTCGGGCCACGCATGGACAACTGGGATGTGATTGTCCTGGAGCAGCACTATCTGCCTGGCGGCTGGACCCATTCCTTCACACTGGAATACAGTCGCAACAAGGACCGCAGTATTACCCCGCGAGTTGACATTGATGGGCAAACAAACCGGCGCAATCCGGATTGACGGGTCGCTCAGTTTGATTCGGCAATTGGACCCTGCAACTTCTCGACGAACCAGTCGCGGTCGCTAGAAACTCGCAGGCTACTCCGTTCTCAGCCCAGCACGCAGCGAATCTCCGACCCAGTAGAGTGCCGCACAAACGCAGCCGAGCCCCAACGTGACAACCAGGCTCAGTCGCTGTATCGCGGCCAATCCATAGTCTATTTCGGCGCTGCTCACGGATCCCTTGGAGCTGGGCCAGTAGGCGATCAGGCCCAGCATGACAAGGAACCCACTGACCAGAGTTATGCGGCACAACGCGGCGGCATCGGCGTGCTCCCACAGGTAAAAAAGCACACGAGGTCCGTAAAGCATCAGCCCGATAAGCAAGACGCCGCCAAGGGCGATCGAAATGGACAAACTAACCATGATTCATCTCCGGCCAGGTGTGGATTTCACTGCATTACCTCTAGGAATACTAACGCAGCAGGCGGATCGTGGCGGCCGGAATTGCGGTGAGATAACCTGGATGTTTGCCGCGAATTATTCGTTCGATCCATTGCCGGAAGATTGGTCGTGTCCCGTCAGGCCGCGACGAACGGCATCGCTGCCAAAACGCTCCTTGATCATGTCCGTGGCAGCGTCCAGTCGGCGACCCTGCTGTTCGTGGTCGTCCTCAAACAAGCCAGCCTGACGCGGCCTGGCCTCCAGCAGTCCACTCACACCGACGCCTAGTAAGCGGACCTGTATCGGGCGTTCAGGAAGCCGGTTATCCAACAGGCTCTGGGCGGCGTCCCAGATCTGACGCGTTACATCCGTTGGGTCATCCAAAGTAACTCGGCGAGTATACGTCTGGAAATCCTCGTAGCGAATCTTCAGCTGTACCGTGCGAGCATAAAGATTGCTGCGCCGTAATCGTCCTGCCACCTGTTCGGTCAGGTCCATTAACCAGCTGCGGAGGATTTCCGCATCGCAGATATCCCTAGGGAAGGTCGTCTCATTGGAGATCGATTTGGCCGCCCGATCAGGGACGACAGGCCGATCGTCAATACCGTGAGCCAAGGCTAGCACATGCTGGCCCATTTTTCCGAATCGCTGTTCCAGCTGCTGGCTGTCAATCTCACGGAGTTGACCGATCGTGTGGAGCCCGAGCCGTTCAAAGGCCGCGCCGGTGACCTTGCCGACCCCCCAGATGCGGCTGACTGGTAGCGGGTCGAGGAATTCCTGGACATTGTCTGTCGAAACCAGCACAAAGCCGTCCGGCTTCTCCAGGTCACTTGCCAGCTTGGCCAGGAACTTGTTCGGCGCCACGCCGACCGAGGCAACCAGCTGCAACTCCGCCCGAATGCGGTTCTTTATTTCAACGGCGATAACTTCCGCACTCCCGAACAATGCCTCGCATCCGCTTACGTCGAGGAATGCCTCGTCCAGTGCCAGCGGCTCAACCAGCGGCGTATAGCTATTGAATATTGTCCGCAACTGTCGCGAGACTTCGTGGTAGCGATCCATACGCACAGGAATCCGGATCGCTGTAGCGCAGTGCTTGATTGCCGTCGACATCGGCATGGCGCTGTGGATGCCATATTCCCGCGCCACGTAGTTGGCTGCGGCTACGACCCCACGCGACTCGGGGCTACCGCCGACAACGACCGGCTGGCCAACGAGCTCCGGGTTATCCCGTTCTTCGACGGACGCGTAGAACGCATCCATGTCGACATGGATGATCATTCTTCTTCCGACTTGATGGCTTCTATTTGAGCGGAAACTGCTATGTCGGTTAGCAACCAGGAGCATTGGCCAAGGATTCTGATGATCGAACTTGCCGCGGCCAGTAGGGCCAAAGCAATAAACACCAAGAGACCCAAGCCGGCGATGAACAAGGCAGTTATAGGTTGCATGCCACTCGATCTTTTTATCAGAACGACAAGAGCCAACGGGGCCCCGATCAAGACAATTACCATCCAGACGCGGTAAGCGGCCGCCGTGTGCCGACACATTTCGGCAGCCTCAATCTCCGGTTTTTAACGATCTTCAATCAGGCGGTCGCGCAGGCTATTCGATTGTTCTGTTACCATTTCCGGCCCTCCTTTTAGACATGACTCCAAACGATTATGCCCAGTAAGTGTATCACAGCCACTTCTAAGACCGATCCAGCTCCACACGATGACGTCTGAAGAGGGCCAGGGCGCCTGTATGCTTGTCGCCCGCAGCTCAATTCGCCACGATAGACAAGCCAGTCTCAATGGGCACAACTACCACAATGGCATCTATCTCTTCTGCAGGCGAACTCCATGAAAGCATCTGACCTTTTTCTCCGTTGCCTCGAAGCCGAGGGCGTTGAATATATCTTTGGTGTTCCCGGTGAAGAGAACGCCGACATGATGATATCGCTGCTGGACTCACCGATCGAGTTCATCGTCTGTCGCCATGAGCAAGGTGCCGCATTTATCGCCGACGTTTACGGCCGTCTAACTGGCAAACCCGGTGTCTGCCTTGGCACGCTGGGTCCTGGGGCAACCAACCTTTTGACAGGTGTCGCTGACGCGGATATGGATCGAGCGCCGCTGATCGTGATCACGGGCCAGGCGTCCACCGGCCGACTGCACAAGGAATCACACCAGGCGATGGATGTCGTTACGATGTTCGGTCCTGTTGTCCGCTGGGCGACGACAATCACCAACGCCGACACTATTCCTGAGATCATTCGCAAGGCTTTCAAGATTGCCCAAACGGAGAAGAAGGGCGCCGTCCACATCGAATTGCCGGAGGATATCGCCAAGCACCGTTCGCTCGTCCCGCCACTGAGGGCAGACATAACGCATCGTGCCGATCCCAATTCAGTCCAGATTGCGGCTGCCGCGGAGTTACTCAAGAACGCTGAATTCCCCATTATTCTGGCCGGCAACGGAGCCCTGAGGGGAAATGCGACTGCTGAACTTAAGTCGCTGGTCGAACAGACTGGTATGGCGGTCGCCAATACATTCATGGCCAAAGGCGCTTTACCGGCGTCACATCCGCAATGCCTGTTTACGGTTGGACTCCAGTCCCGTGATTTCGTCGCTGAGGCCATTGAAAGAGCGGACGTTGTCGTCGCCATTGGCTACGACCTGGTGGAATACAGCCCTCGACTGTGGAACCGCGGTCGCAAGAAAGAGATCATCAATATCGATTTTGTACCTTCCGAGGTCGATGCAGCCTTCGATCCCGCGGTCGATATCGCAGCCGATATTGCCACCAGCCTGACTCAGCTTTCCGCCGCTCTGCCAGACGAGCGCCTCGTCGATCCGGCCTCATATGCGGACTATCGCAGCACGATGGAAGAGGAATTCTCCCGCAATAAGGACGACAACAGTTTCCCGGTTAAGCCGCAGCGGATCCTCTGGGAGGTACGCAAGGCGATGGGAGACGATGACATCCTGTTGTCGGATGTGGGAGCCCACAAGATGTGGGTCGCACGCTACTACCAATGCGAAACGCCAAACACCTGCATGATTTCAAACGGTTTCTGCTCGATGGGCTTCGCCCTGCCAGGCGCAATCGGCGCCAAGCTAAGCTATCCGGATAGTCGAGCCATGGCGATCTGTGGCGATGGCGGGTTCATGATGAACGTCCAGGACCTGGAAACCGCGGTCCGCTTGAAATTGCCACTCGTGATCATGATCTGGACCGATTCACAGTACGGACTGATTCGCTGGAAACAGGAAGCCCACTTCGGAAAATACTCCCATATCGACTTTACGAACCCTGATTTTGTAATGTTGGCGGAGTCGTTCGGCGCGATTGGCAAACGCGTGGAACGGACGGAGGACCTGGCTGGTATTCTCTCAGAAGCGTTGGCGGCCGATCGTCCCGTGGTGATTGAATGCCCGGTTGATTATGCCGAAAACATGGCACTATCGCGCCGCCTGGGTGAGATACCCTCGGCGATCCGGACGCAATGGCTGAAGAAGTCGACTATCTTTGCGGCCTGCGGGGATGAAAGCCTGGAGGTCATAGCGGACTACATGCATGAGAGTCACTTTGAGAGTGGCCAGATGGTCTGCGAAGAGGGCCAGCCCGGCCAGGATGTCTACATCATCACGGGCGGCAATGCAGACGTCATCCAGGGCGAGTCGACCGTTGCTCAGCTTGAGGAGGGCGCGTGCTTTGGAGAACTGGCCGTCCTGGGGGACCAACCGCGAGGTGCGACCGTGGTCGCCACCGAAGATGGTTTGCAGACGCTGGTCCTTGAGGGCGCGGTGTTTCGTGAGATCCTGCTCAAACAACCTGGTATCGGCCTGGAACTGCTGGAATCTCTGTCGCAACGCCTCTCCGAAGACGAATGACCGGAGGTTGAGTCATCATGGTGACTACGATCACACTCCCGACTCCGTTTCGTCGCTATGTCGACAACCAGCAGACAGTTCGCTCGCGGGCAACCACCGTGGCGACTGCAATCGAGGACGCCTGTCAGCAGTTTCCGCAACTGGCAGAACGGATGCTCGGTCCGCAAGGCGGATTGATGGGACACCTGACGGCATCCATGGACGGAGAAATTGTTCCGCACACGCAACTTGCCACAACCAAGATCGGCGATGGCGCCGTCATTGACATACTTTTTGTGGCCTGTGGCGGCTAGATCCCTGCCGTCTCCAGCAGGCTGTCGAACTGCTCGATGACCTTGCCGCGAAGTTC
>CAUZOB010000054.1:0-25137 GCA_963581185.1 Planctomycetota bacterium
TGCAGCCCTGCTGCTGATGGCAGCTTGCGCAGACTGCCTGGTAGTACTCAAGTCGATTCTCCGCGGTCGGCATGTTATGCGGATCGTGGCAGGTGACACAGGACATCTCGGAGGCCTGGTAGCACGTGCTCAACCGCAACTGGTCGACGTGTCCAACCACCGTCATCTCACCACTGGGGGCATCCAGGCGGTAGGCATTGCGGAAGGCATCGAGTGGTAGTCCGGGGCGAAAGTCCGATAGCGCACGCCCGCGTTCCTGGACGATGGCCAGCGCCCCCAGATGGCACTGGGCACAGATCGAATCCGAGAGTTCTCGGTCCAGGTCGGCAGGATTGACGATCGTGTAATCAATACCGCTGTTGGCATTGCTAGACCTGCCGATCTCGGCGTTGCGTTTATCGACATGGCGCGAACCTGGCCCGTGGCAGCGTTCACAGCTGATCGTCATCTCGCTGACTTCCATCCGGTGCACCGATCCATCCAGACTGCGAGATTGGCCCGCATGGCAGACCAGGCAGCCCTGATCGACCGGTCGCGTGAAACCCTCCTGGCGAGGATCATCATATCCCGGAGACATATCCCAGCCATCGATTCTGCGATACCAGGTGATCGGTGATTCGAACATAAAGCCATCGATCTCGACAACATAGGTCTTGGCATGTCGTCCCGAGCCAACCACATAGGGTACGGGGTATTCTGCCAGCAGTCGTTCCGGTTCACCCTCGGCGGTGATCGCCAGTTCACGATGAATCAGCTTGCCATCCTTGCGACGCACCTGGTAGCGGCGGCCAGAAGGGTAATGATCGAATTCTGCATCGGCAGGTTCGGTGGCTGGATCAACCACCGCCATCGAACGGGCCATGCCGGTGTGCAGGTAACCAGCATGTTCATCCTGGTGACAAGTGATGCAGGCCTGGTCGCCAACGTAAGTCGTCTGGCGCGTGTTCAAGTAAGGACTGTCGGGCAACTCAGGCAGTCGGTTGATGGCGGCCAGCTGGACCTGCGGATCTTCCCCCTCGTCGTCGCTGCTGCAGCCAGGCAGAGAAAACAGCAGCAGGCAGACCGCCAGCAGCAGGCAGGCGGGGCGAGACGAATACCCGCAATAGAATTGACTGCCACTCATCTGCAGTTCTCAAACATTCAGTTGGCACATTATGGACTGGCCTGCTGAATTTGTTATCGGGAACATCTGTAAACCGTCACCACTCATTCTAGGTCGCGATACCGGTCGATCAAACTGACTCGCCTCCAGCAGCAGTACTCTTGCTGAATCGGTCGAGCACATTCGCCGTGATTTTACTGACCGCATCGTCAACCAGGATTGAGGCAGGCCATGTTATCGACCCGACTGAAAATACCTCGCCCCCGCTGGGGGTGTCGAAGTAGACAATCTCTGCGCCACCGTCGTCATCATTTGTCCCCCGCGCTATTCGTTCAACGTTGGCCGGGGACTGGGCAGACACCTTGTCAGTCTCGTGACCGGAGGCACCTCCCGGCACACGCATGTGAAGACTCTTGTGACCAAACAGGTCACCCTCGGATAAGCCTGTGCCGGACAGGCTCCAGTGATCGGCATCGACTACTCGATAGGGAGCTGAGGTCATGATGCCAGGAGTGGAAAAAACGACTCCCAGTAAGTTGGCTTCGGATTCCTGCCGCTTGTCAAAACGACTCTCCAACTCACGACCGGCATCATCCTGTTGCGGCTCGGAATGACTCCAGTTGGTGTTCTGGTAAACGATCCGGTGGTCGTCAAGAAACTCGACCTCGCAGTTCAAGCCGTTGCCACCGAGGTAGATCAGCCGTCCACCCTGTTCGAAGACCCACTTCTTGACACGGTAATACATCTCGGCCGACCAGTACTCCGGATGGGTGCTGATCACCAGCACCTCGTATTCGGAGAGCGGGACGCTGTCAAAATGCAGTTGCGTTTCGCCGTAGAAATCGTACTCATAGCCCTGCTGTTCCATCCAGCCGAGCAGTCGCCATTCGGCAGCTGCCAGGTGACATCCCTGTCGACCGGTAATCGGACCGGTCAATTGTTCGTCGAGGTCTATGTGGTTGAAGGGGTTGGGGCGATCGAGCGAGAGTGGCGCGTAGTCGTCGCTGTCATAGGTGCGATGTTCTATTTCGGTATATCGCTTGAGCTCCAGCCGGGAATTGATCGTCGGCGTCTCTGGAAATCGGGAGGCGTGAATATAGTTGCTCCGGCCGCCGAAACTGTTATAGGAATTCCAGGTAATGTCGGAAGCCAGCACGGCGATCGCTGCGCTCGGCTGGGCAGGCGAGACGACCCAAGGGAAGTTGAATGAGCGGCCCTGCTTGTCGCGGGCATGCAAGTAGTAGAGCCCTGAGCGGTCCGGAGCGGTCAACTGCTGGCCCAGGATTTTGCTGTGATAGCCATGCTTGTTCCACTCGACTCCCGTCTGCGTGTAGTCGCCGTCGGGTGTGATCTGCATATTGGCCCGCGGACCGTGCTCGTCAAAAGTACCAAGACGGCGAATGAACTCCTTCTCGGCACCGTAACGCCACAGTTCCAACTCGTACTCCAGCACAGCATGCACTCGGAATTCCGCCGGGTCACCCGCCGTAACGCAGCCTGGTGACATGTATCCAAACAGGTCGTCCGAGAGCAAGCGGAACTGGTAGGGCTGATCCGCAGAGACTGTGATGCTGACTAGCTTGGAGCCAAAGCCTTGCTTGCCAATCACAACTTGATAATCACCCGCTTCAATCTCAGCATAAACTGCACCCGAGATGGTTGAGCGAGCGGTGACAGGTTCCCCCTCGCTGCGGAATTCCAGCAAGGCATCTGCCAGGGCCACATAGCGTTCATTACTCACGTATCCCACTAACATCCTGAATCTCTCCCTCTTTCAGACTCTCAGTTTCTCCGACGGATCCACTCTCACTGTCTGGCGTTCTCCGAGTCATCCGGCGACCGAGGCAACCAGACCCATGCCAGGGCCATGCCCAGCAGGATTGTAACGGCACAGACAGCAAAGCTGATCTGGAAGCCATAGGCACGGCTGGTTTGGCCGAAGGCCGTGATCCCATTCTCATCGATATGGTCAGCAATCTGGCCGAACACGGGTCCCAGCTGACCCACCGGGGCCATCAAGACATTCATCATCACCATGCTGCGCCGCATCTGCGACTTTTTCGATGCCGAGAGGACATAATTCGGAGCATAAACGCCAATCAACTCGCCAGCACCAAATATGCCAAAGGCGAACAGGTAAAGATTGCTGCTGGCACAGATCGCCCAGCCAAGTGCGGCCACGTACAGGCCAGACGTCACCAGGATGCCGGCGCGGGCGTGATATCGAGTCAGGATCCAGCCCAGTGCCAGGCCGGCAATCGCCTTGAATCCAAACCGCATGGCATTCTGGTAACCTGCGGTGGCCTCTGGATCGACCCCCATGACTTCTTCGGAATAGAGTGCCATGTTGGAGGGAATCACATTACCGATGTAGACGATCATGGTCACGATCGTTGCCATCCGGATCAAGCGGAAGGAGAGCAGGTCGCGAAAGTGACTGGCAAAGAACACCACGGAACCGCCCATCAACAGATAGGCAACGGCGAACCACTCGGTTAGCACACAGATCAGCGCAGCGACACTGCAGACCACGCCGAATACCAGGTCCTGGACCTCGGCGAACCGTTTCCGCCCAGGTTCTTCCAGTTCGGGAATCTCGATCTTAAAACGACTGGAGAGGATCGCGGCCGCCGCCATCACAGGTGCTTCCAGCAAAAAGAGCAGCGCAAAGTTGCCCGGAAAGTCGTACTTGGCAGTCTCCAGTGCGACGGCGAAAATCCTGAACTCTCCGGCCAGGATCAACTGGGAACCCATCGAACCGAGCGCTGCCAGCAGCGGGCCAACACCATAGGCCAATCCCAGCGCCAATCCACGATCGGACTTGAGCGTCGCCCGGCCGAGGACTTCCCAGATGAAGGCGATCGCTGTCGGAATGGTCGCTCCGGTGATGGCACTCTGGAGGATCACGGCGCCGATCTTGGCATCGTTTGAAATCGGAGAGATGAGTGCCACGCCGACCAGTGCTGAGGCCAGCGCAGCCAGGCTATAGCACCAGACCAGCACGGGCTTGAGGTCAGAAACCCGTGGCTTGAGCCAGGCAATCAGCGCGGCGACAGTGGCCATCACAAAGAATGACGCCGCCGGCAGGTTGGCGAGTGTTGCATTGGCACCCAGTTGTTTGAGCAGTGCTGCCTGGGTGATACCGACGTAGATGACCGGTGCCGCGAGGTATTGGAGTGCCACGCAGCTGGCGAAAATCAGCAGATTCCGCCGCTGATCGCCCGGATTCGAATCGTTGCTGGAATGGTAACCATCAGGCATTGAATGGCTATCCTTCCTGGCTGCCAGTCAGCGGCAGCTCGATCGCCTGGCCAGATTCTGCCGAGCGCAGGCAGGCCTCACAAATCTCCACGGCGGCGCGACCTTCCAGACCACCCACGTTGATTTCACGATCAAAACGAAGGCTGTCAACAAAATCCTGGATGACCCGCGTGTGCGGTTCCAGGCGGACAGGATTCTTGGGGTCGTTGGCCCAGTCAAACTTCTCCGGAATGAAGACGTCCTGCCAGGAATCACCCTTTCCCATCCGCAGGAAATTGAAGTTTTCAAAATCCAGGATCGCATCGCGACCAACCACTTCGAATCGGACCTCGCTGTCTGGAATGCTCGGGTCGGGCAATTCGGACGTTGTCCACATGTGGGCCATAATGCCATCCTCAAACTCAAGCTGGGCCATCACGCTCTGTGCCGGCGCGTCAATGTCGCTAAAGGTATTGACCTGGGCGAAGACCTTGCGGACTTCCTTGCCAGACAGCCAGCGGAGAAAGTCGGCGTTGTGTGACGCCATGCCCATGAACAGACCACCGCTGGCCGGGTCATACATCCACTGCCGCTCGGCAAACACATCTCGCGTCAACGAGATTGGGAAGGCCGACATGGTGCGCATCATCCAGATCGGTCCCAGCGCCCCCTCGTCGATTAATGTCTTGGCCTTTCGCGTTAGCGTCCGGAAGCGTTCTGTCTTGACCACGCCCAGCTTGACTCCAGCCTGGTCACAGAGCTGGATCATCTGGTCACACTCGGCCACAGTAGGAGCCATCGGCTTTTCCACCAACAGGTGCTTTCCGGCTGCCGCCACCGTCTCTGCAATTTCCAGACGGCACTGGTCGGGCGTGGCCACGATGACCGCGTCGATCTCGGCGCGGGCCACCATGGCTGCCACCGATTCATCGGCCGGCAGGCCGTGTTCTTCGGCCAGTCCTGCGGCGCGACGACCACCGGTGATCGAGACGAGATGCGCGCCCTCGACGTGCGCCACAACGGCCTGGCTGTAACTGAGGCCCATGAAGCCGCTACCGATCATCCCAATCCCAATTGAATCCGTCATCTGGTTCATCTCCTGCAGGGCCGCTCGTTTACCAATCCACTCTCAACCGCGTCCAGCGGATACCACATCTGCCATTTTCCACGCACCAGTGCGTCGCCAGTATCGTACCGTCATTGAGCCGGATGCCGGTGGGAAAGCCGAAGGCAAAATCATCCAGCTCGTCAACGCCCGAGCTGACCTCCGCCGATCGCTGATAATACGTGTTGGCGTCATACATCACTCGCTCATGATGGACCGTCCATGCATCGCCGTCGATGGTGACCAGGCAGGCCATGATCGCCTGGTCACCATGGCGTCGGTTGTAGAACACGAGCAGGCGGTCATCACCCAGCGTGAGCGGAGTCATCGTCTGGCCCTGGATGCCGGTCGAATGGATGGGGCTCCAGCTCTGGCCGCCGTCCTCGGAGAGCACAAAACTGTTCTGCTGATCGACATAATCACCCAGTGTCACGGTCCAGCAGACACCGATCAGTCGATTCGGCGCCAGCCGAGAGAATTTCTGCTCAAAATAGCCCAGCCGTCCACTGGGGTCGTGAAACGGGACCTGGTAATTCCAGTTCTCACCGTCGTCATCTGAGAGTGCCAGGTAAACTCGCTCACCGAGCCGATCGGGTGCTGCCAGGGTAGCTGCAGGTGCCAGCAGCCGACCATTTTCAAGTGCCAGCAGGCCATGGGACACTTCCAGAGGACAATCCTCTGGGAACGGAATTGACTCCGGTCGGCTCCAGCTGAGTCCCTGGTCATGGGAGCGGCAGAGCAGGGCCCGGCTATCGCGTTGGCCAAATTGTTCGTCGGTATTGGCGTCAATCCAGGAGCCGTAGGCGTAGATGGTCTGGCGGTCCGGAGAGATAGTCAGCTTGAGAAAGTTGGCGCGGTTGTTTTCGTCGTCCCGTGGCAGGATGGTACCTTCAATCGACCAGTCCTGACCCTGGTTGGTCGATCGCGCCCACTCGGTGTGACCTGTCACGAGGGCACCGCCACCAACGCCGAAGGAGCAGAGCAGGTCGTCGTTGGCTAGCTGGACCGCCATCGGAAAAGCTGACTCGCGGTCGTCGATCCGACCACTGCCGAGAACTTCAATCGTTGCCATCGCATGAGTGTCCGTATGAGTTGATCTGCGGCGGTCATTGTGGCGAATACTGAGCCGTAATGCGCCCCCCACTCACAGGTACCAGAGGCCCTGCTGGTTACCAACCTGTTGCCGCTGTGGCACGGGGGTTGCTGGAAATCAGGTGGAACAGGTTTGTCGGTGCAACGATGCCAGCGTCACAGCTCTCCTCATCCACCTGGACGGCAAACCACGCTGTCACGGATTCCCCCATCGATTTTGATCAGCGTGAAAGGCCACGCCTGGCAGATGACCGGCTGTTGTGGCAGCAGCGCGTTGACGAGGTGATCAACGACCTGTCCGATGAAGACGAGGATCTTTTTTTCGCTGGGGAAGATCTCCTCGACACTGCCATCGATGAGCTGTTGGGTGATTACAGCAGGACGAAGTAAGCTGGCTGCCGACCGCTCACGACAGGGACGTGGTTATGCAAGCCAGCAGTCTTTCCACATCCTGCATCGTGTTGTAGCCATGAATGGCAATCCGTAATCGCCCTGCATGGGCCATCACGTGAATCTTCTCGTCATGCAGCGCCTGGTGGATTCGCTCAGCATCAGCGTGACGGAAGGAAAGAATACCGGCGACGCAGTTGATATCTTTTGGCGATATCAACTCCACCGACAGCTTCTTCAATCCCTCCAGGCAAGCGGCTACCAGTGGCCTGGCAGCCTCGTTAATCGCCTCCACACCGATCGAATGGATGTATTCAAGCCCCGCCCGAATCGCGTAGACGGCGGGAAAGTTCGGCATGCCGACGGTGAAGGCTGCCGCACCCGGCTTGGTAACTGCCTTGTCGAATCGCTGATCGCCAAACGCGTCTTCCAGGTTAAACCAGCCGCCGGCGGCGACGTTCCAGCGGTCGCGGCTGCGAGCTGGCATCCCCACAAGTCCGCCACCATGGCTGGCCAGTATCCACTTGTGCGTGCTGCTGATCACCAGGTCCACCTCGGACAGATCGAGCGGGATGCGGCCCAAGGCCTGCGTGACGTCCACCACAATCAAGGCGTCACTCTGTGCTCGCACGATCTTCACCAGTTCGGGCAGCGGCACCATGTAGCCGTTGAAGAAGCTGACCAGCGACGTCGAGACGACGCGTGTCCGGTCGGTGATTAACTCAGCCAGGTCTTCCAGCTCGAGCGACCAGTCGCGATGGCGCCAGACCCGTGTTGCTGCGGCGCAGCCATCTGTCATCCAGGGCGTCGAGCCAGCCGGGAAATCGAGGTCGTTGATGATCACCTCATCACCCGGTTGAAGTCTGGCCGCCTGTGCTGCCAGGTTGAATGCTTCGGAGGAACAGGAGCAAATGCTGACCTCGTCGGCTTCCATCCCGAATGCAGTACCAACCTGCTGGCGTGCCTGGTCCCATTGCTCGAAATGGGGAACCCGGCCGTCCATGCCGGTCTGCTTGTCTTTCACGTACTGAGCCAAAGCCTCGCCAACGGAGATCGGCGGAACACCCTCCGCAGCTGAGTTCAGATAGGACTGACCTTCCAGGTGTGGAAAATCACGAGCGCGTGATTCGCTTGTCAACATGCGTGCTGGCCTCGTAGGTTGAATGGCTCTCCGAGCCAACATTATGCGGCTCTGGGCCGCGGATTCCAGCATGGAGAGGGCCACGATTACCATCTTTTTCCCGAAACCTGAAAATTGCAGCAGTGCTATAATGCGCCATCGGCTGCAGAAGTGGAATCCGAACCTCGCCAGCAACGGCCGCCATCGCTGGTTCGGATAAAATGCCGGCCTGGTGATGCGGAACTCAAGGACATTCAATCACCGCCACCACCAAAAGACTAATGCAACCCGGAAAGGCCCCGATGCGAGTCGCAACACGCAACCAGGCGTACGCCTGTCTGGCATGGTCCCTGTCACTGCTGGGGCTGTTGCTGTCCGGCCCAGTCTTGAGTGCGCCGCCTCAATCACCTTATCTCGTCGTGTTGGGAATTGCCCAGGACGGTGGCTACCCTCACGCTGGTTGTCGGCGTGCATGCTGCCAGCCGGCATTTGAACACCCGGGCCGTGGCCGATTCGTGTCTTCCCTGGCGGTCGTCGATCCCGTCACGCAACAGCGATGGTTGTTGGATTGTACGCCTGACTTTCGCTTCCAGCTCAGCAAGCTTGGACAACTTGTTCCGGCAGTCCGTGACAAACCGCCGCTGGATGGCATCTTTCTGACCCACGCGCACATCGGTCATTACAGCGGCTTAACCCAACTGGGACGCGAGGTCATGGGAACTCGCGAGATGCCGGTTTTCGCGATGCCGTTGATGACCCAGTTTCTACGAACCCACGGACCCTGGAGTCAACTTGTCGAATTGAACAACATCCAGCTTCGACCACTCGTGGCAGATCGAACGGTCAGACTGAATGAGCGAATCCAGATTACTCCGTTCCTGGTCCCGCACCGTGACGAGTTCTCAGAAACGGTTGGTTTTTGGATCAACGGGCCGCAGCACAAGGTGCTGTTTATACCGGACATTGACAAATGGGAGCGTTGGAACCAATCAATCGAAAAGATGGTGGTTCAGTCCGACCGAGCTTACCTCGATGGGACGTTTTTTGACGAACATGAGCTACCAGGACGCGACATCTCCAAAATACCGCATCCTTTTATAGTTGAGAGCATGAAGCGGTTCGCTGGGCTGGCAGATAGCCAGCGTCAGAAGGTCCATTTTATCCACCTGAATCACACCAACCCGGCCTTACGCAAGGGTACGCCAGCCCGCAAACAGGTCCAGCGAGCGGGCATGTCAGTTGCCCGGCAGGGTGAGATATTTGGGCTTTAGTCGAGTCCGTTGCCAGCTCACTCAAGTAGCTACTTGAGTCTCCAGCCCTTGCGATAGCGGCGCTGGACCATCTGGTCGGCCTGCGGATGACCGCTGGCTTTCATCGCTACTCCATCCCATTCGATTGGCTCGCCGATACGAATGGCGAGATTGCCCAACAGCACCACTTCGGTAAATGGCCCAGAAAGCTCAAACCGGGAAAGGGCAGGTGGCCCACCCTTGCAGGCCGCAATCCACTCCGCGTCCTCATTGGCAACTCGCGGAAGACTTGGTTCGGGTGGCTTGAAGTCTTCGCCCACCTCGGCTGGCGTGATCAGCCAATCCACGTTCGCCAGGTTGAAGAACATCTTGCCTTTCTCTCCGACCATGACGAGATTGAATCTCTTGGCAACGTCCTCGCTGCTCAGCCCGGAATCGGCAATCACCTCCGCCGCTGGCAGGCGGCCGCCGTCATACCAGTTGAAAACGAGTTCATCGCTGTACCTGCCGGCAGGAAAATCGTAACGCACGGTGGCGGCGTTCGGGGCCGAGACAGCTGTATTCCCCTCGCTCGTTGCTTCCACTCGAGTCGGGTATCCCAACTCCAGTGCCCAGTAGGGCATATCCATGATATGGCAGCCCATGTCGCCGAGCGCACCGGTGCCGAAATCCCACCAGCCGCGCCATTTGAAAGGGCAATACTCCGCGTTGTAGGGCCGAGCGGGTGAGGGACCCAGCCAAAGGTCCCAGTCGAGGCCGGCTGGCAGCGGCTGTTCGGGAAGATGTGCGGTCAGTCCCTGCGGCCAGATCGGTCGATTGGTCCAGCAGTGAACTTGCTGAACACGACCGATAACCCCAGCTCGAATCCACTCCACAGCACGGCGGATCGGTTCATTTGCATGGCCCTGGTTACCCATTTGGGTGGCCACACCCTCTTGCCGGGCAACCGTGGCCATCAAACGTGCCTCGCCAATCGAATGACTCAATGGCTTCTGGCAATAGACATGCTTTCCCATCCGCATGGCCATAACAGCAGCATGACAGTGGACGTGGTCGGGCGTGGAGACCGTGATCGCATCGAGTTGATTGTCCAGCTTGTCGAGCATCACGCGGAAATCAGGAAAGAAGCTGGCCTTGGGGAACAGCTGCTGTGGATCGTTCGCTTTCCTTCGCCGCCGATTATCGTCGACGTCACAGAGTGCCACGATCGTTCCACCGGCGGCCGCCACATCCGTCACGTCACCCGCACCCTTGCCACCTATGCCAACGCAACCGATATGCAGCCGCTCATTGGCGCCCCATACGTGGGACGGGACAAACTGAAAGGCAAACGCAGCTGCGCCTGTCTTGATAAGCGATCGACGATCCGTAACGGCCTGATTCATTGTTGATTCCGTGAAGAGGTGACGTTGTTCGGTTACTTGTACCAGCTGGGTGTGCCAAACCAGTCATGCATTTCTTTCACGAAAGGCACAACCAGTTCAGCCGGTTCCATGATTCGGCCACGATCGCCTGTAGCCGCCATCCAGACGTTCAGGGATGCTCGCATTTCTGCCAGCACTCGCTGGTGCCGTGGCCGTCGCGAGTCAGCGAGGTTCTTGACCTCGTGGGGATCAGCCAGGGTGTCAAACAGCATTTCCTCAGCAAACGGCTCCATCAGGTCGCGAGCCGGCCCGGACAGCCGGCCCTCGGCATGCAGTTGCCGCATCAGTGGTTTGACGAGGAAGCACTTCTCCTTGTAGCGATTGAGTGTCAGGAAACCGGCGCCAGGCGTGCCATTACGTATGTAGTGGTAGCGGGCGCCGTGAACGGATCGTTGCCAGACGACTGTCTCATCGATGCGGTCACGAGCAGCAAAGGCGTACTGGCGTGGGGATTCTGCGGCGGGCCCCAGGAAGACGCGACTCTGCATACCAAACGGCTTCTCGATTCCTGCCATCCAGAGCGTGGTGGCCGCCAGGTCCAGCAGGCTGATAACCTGGCTATCGGCCCGACCAGCAACAATCTGAGATGGAGCCACAATGGTCTGCGGATAACGAATGATCATCGGCACGTGCAGGCCACTGTCAAAGCACCAGTGAATGCCGCGAGCCTCAAGGCGACCATTGTCAGAAAAGAAGATGATGATCGTGTTGTCAGCCAGGCCATCCTGCTCCAGCTGGTCCAGGATCCAGCCGATCCTCACATCGGTCCCGGTCACTGAATTGAGATAACGAGCCCACTCCTCACGCACAACTGGATGGTCAGGGTAGTAGGGCGGCGGACTGACGTTGTCCACGGTGGCGACCTGCGGATGCCACTCCTCTCCCACCCATTTCACCCGCGGCTTCTCGGCGGATTTACGGTCGTAGATATCGTATTCCGCTTCGGGCATATTGATCTGGGCAAAGAAAGGCTGCTTATCCTTCAGCTCCGCCCAGTCATCGCCGGCATACACCGGGCCCTCGTTGACGAAATTCAGGTCGAGTTTGCCCGTGCCGACCACACGTTCGCCAATCCGGGTGATATTGGCAGTATGGTAGCCTGCATCTGCCAAGAGGTGCGTGATTGGCCGCACGCCGGTTGGCAGCCGGTAATCGTCATCGCGGTGCGATCGCATGTTATGCATATCCGTCGTGGTCGCATACCAGCCCGTCATCAGGGCTGATCGACTGGGTGCACAGACCGGCGACGTCGAATAGACGCGGGTATAGCGGATGCCTTGCTCAGCCAGTCGATCCAGGTTCGGAGTCTGCACATTACGCATCCCATAGCAGCCAAGATCGTTGGAGAAATTCTCGCCCACAATCCAGAGGATATTTGGCCGGGCAGCTGACTCCGCAGCGCGGCACTCTGCCAGCGGAAAAAGCAGCAGGACAAGCAACAACAGGCGTCGGAACATTGGCAACCTTCTTGGAAAGCGTTTCCCGGAGCAGATCTGCAATGCCGCGATCTTCTCACAACGTGCCTCGCGATACAAAACCCCATCGCTGACACAATCCAGCTCGTCTGCAGATGGCCACGTCCCAGTGTCAACGGCAGACACTCTGAGGGAAAACCATTACAATTCGCCGTAGTACGTCACTTCAAATTTGAGGGTCCTCGTCATGTTCTGTCAACGCTGGCTACCGGCAATTGCCGTAAGTCTATCCCTCGTCGTCGGCTGTAGTTCGTCGGACAGTACATTGGATTTTGGCAGCACCGCAGCGAACCTCTATACATCGGTGGAGGGGAAGTTCACGATCATGGCTCCAGGTACCATGGTCAAATCACAACAGCAAGTGCAGACCGAGGCAGGTGCTGTCACGTTGTACATGTTCCTGTACGAGAAGAGTGACTCGGAAGCTTACATCGCCAGCTATGCTGATTACGACAGCCAGTTGACCGAACTGGTGGATCCAAATGATGTCCTGGATGGCTCGCGGGATGGTGCTGTCGGCAACATGGGCGGCACGCTGACAAGCGAAACCAGGATCACGGCCAATGGCTTCCCGGGTCGCGACCTGGTGATTTCCGCTACGGTGGAGGGCCGGACGGTTTCTGCCCGAATGCGGATCTTCCTCGTCAAAAATCGGCTCTACCAGATCATGGGTCTGGAAGAAGGTGCAAATGGCGTCTCCGCAGCGATTGTCGCCTATCTCGACTCGTTCAAACTGATTGACTGACACTTCGCCGATGAAACAGCCTAGCTTTTGTACCGACCGCCTGGGTCGGATCACGGATCTCCTTGAGGGCGAAGTTGAGGCGGGCATCGTGGCTGGCTGCTCGATGCTCGTGGGTGGCCCTGACGATGTGGTCTACGAACATTACGCGGGCCAGCAGGATATTGAGCAGGGGATCCCCTTCTCAGCCGATTCCATTGTCCGGATCGCATCGATGACCAAGGGCCTGACAAGCCTGGCCGTGATGATGCTGCTGGAGGAGGGCCGACTCCTGCTGACCGACCCGCTGGCAGATTATATCCCCGAGTTTGCCAACCCGACCGTGCTGCTGACAAGCGACGACAAGCGGGCGACGCGTCCAGCCAAGGGTCAGATTACGATCCGGCAACTACTCAGCCACACCTCCGGAATCGCCTACAGCTTTACCTATCCACGCATGAACCGGATCTATCGTGACGCCGGCGTGTTCGACTGGGGACACATCGACGAGGTAACAATCGCAGAAAAGATGCGACTGCTTGCCGACTTGCCGCTGGCCTTCGACCCCGGCAAGCACTTTCTCTATGGACTCAACACCGACCTGCTCGGTTACCTGGTAGAAGTTATCTCGGGGCTGACGCTGGCCGATTTCATGCAACAGAGAATCCTGCTGCCACTCGGCATGACCGATACGCACTTTTACCCCCCCGCGGACAAGCTCAGCCGACTCTGCCCTGTCTACCAGCCCGCGGTCGACATCAGCTACTACGACTCGATCGACCTGCTCAATGCCCGTACCAGTTATCGGCCCGATCCGTCCCTGGGACTGGAGCGATTACAGCGCGCCACCACCGACCGGCTGCTGAATATCGACTTTGACATGATCGAGCGACCGCATGAATCTGCCGGCACCTATTTTTCTGGTGGAGCGGGGCTGCATAGCACACTGCGGGACTACTCGCGATTCTGCCAGTTGCTGATCCGCGAGGGAGAATTGGATGGCAACAGGCTTGTCAGCCCAAGCACGATTCGGGTGATGCGAAGCAACCAGATCGGCAAGCTCTACATGGACATTGACGGCAAACAGATTGATCGATTCGGACTGGGCTTCGGCATCATCGAGGATGTCGGCCAGCAGCCTTTCCTCTCTACCCAGGGAACTTATTACTGGGGCGGCGCCTACAACACTGCCTACTTCCTTGATCCGGTCAACGAAGTATACGGAGTGATGATGACCCAGCTGTATCCCAACTGGCACTGTGACCTCAAAGGTCGCCTCCGCAACGCCATCTACGGAGCTCTCACCGGCTAGTCGCTGGCTTTCGACACCAAGGTCTCCAGCCAGGCAACCGCCACGATCGTGACTGTGGCCAGCGGGCCGATCATGAATTTGTGAAGTGGATAGTTGAACGCGGCGAAGCCTCCTTCAAGATCCGCACAGGTGGTCCCCCAAAGGACAATCAGGACGCCGGCCAGGGCACCCAGTACGGCGCCCCGTGGCGTGGCACGGCGGACCAGGATGCCGACCAGGAAAAGCCCCAGCATCGCTCCACCGAAAACACCCGAGAACGTCCACCAGGTATCAAGCGCCGCTTTGGCTTGGAGCATCAACAGGCTGGAAGCAGTCCCCAGCAAGCCCACAACCAGGGAAGCCAGTCGGGTCATGTTCAGCAAGCGAGCATCGCTGGCCTGGGGATTGATCAGCGGCTTGTAGAAGTCCATCACCCAGACTGTCGCCGAGACGTTGATACTCGAATCCAACGTACTCATCCCAGCTGCCATCACGGCCGCGATCAGCAGCCCGGTCAGGCCCGCCGGTAATTCGGTCACCATGAAGAACGGAAACACCTTGTCTTTCGTATCGTCCGCCGACGGAAAGCCCTCCGGCAGACTATCCATCGAGCCGTAGTAGACGAACAGCAGGGTGCCGACCAGGAACAACAGAGCAGAAACTGGTATCGCCATCAGGCCCCCCAGCCAGAGCGACTTCTTCGCCTCCCGGTCCGATTTGGCGGCTAAGAATCTCTGCACATAATTCTGGTCGATACCGAAATTTCGCAGGTTTTCAACGATCCCGAAAATGAAAATGACCCAGAAACCTTCCATGACGAGATTGAAGTCCCATCCTCCAAAGCTGAATTTTCCGGCCTGCCAGGCGGAGGTAAAGGCCTCCTGCGGGCCTCCCGGCATTCGACACAACAAGACCACCACGCAGACCAGGCCGCCGACGAACAGCACAACTGCCTGGACCACATCGGTCCAGATGACCGCCTCAATCCCGCCCACCACGGTGTACATGATGGTAAGAACACCAAGCACCAGCATCACCGGCACGATGTCCCAGCCGAGCAACTCGTGTACGGCGAGTGACACCAGGTAAAGCACGACTGCAATCCGGCCGATCTGGAGCAGGATCAGCGCGATGCCACAATAGGCGCGTGACCAGTAGCCAAAACGGTTCTCCAGGTGCTGATAGGCGGTCGTCTGCAGGCGACTGCGATAGAGTGGAATAAAATACCTGGCACTGACCCAGCAGCTGATCGGTATCGTCAGCGAAAAGACAAACGGGCTCCAGTTCCCCAGGTACGACTTCCCCGGATTGGCGATAAAGCTGATGCTGCTGAGATAGGTCGCCAGGATCGACAGCCCGATCGCCCAACCCGGAAGGTTGCGACTGCCTACGGTAAATCCTTCCAGCGTCGTGCTCTTACGATGAAACCAGGCTCCAAACGCCACAATCCCCAGGATGTAGACGACGATCACAATGATATCGACGGCAGGCAGAGAATCGCCCTGGGCGAGCATGGAAAAGTACATGGGCGAACCGGAAACGAACTGCGGCGTGTCTGCCTGGGGGATTACCGAGCGGTAGCGAGGACAAAGTCCCGGACATCCTGGAGGATGTTTTCATCTCGGCCCGCGGGTAACAATCGGGCCTCGCTGCCAACGCTGAAACTGATGCCAGTCTGGCCATCACGTGCAGCTGGCAATCGCGGCCTGCGGTAATCCAGATAACGGGACGACTCAGCGCCGGGCCGCTCTGTCGAGGCCAGCAGGCTGTCCTGCGGCCTCGCCACCAGTAGCGGATGATGTTGTTCCAGCATCCCCTGGCTGCGTTTCATTTCCGTCAACGTGACCCGCAGTCGTCCCGGGTCGTCGGAGGACAGCGAATCGGGTCGTTGTCGCAATAATTCGGCAACTTCGGCAGGCCGCCCGGTTGTGCCATTCAGATGAAGTTGCACTTTCAGACGCCGTAGCCGTGGAACTAGCGTTTTGTCACTAAGCCACTTTGGCCAGAGGCGGATCATCTCCACGCCAGCTTTCGCAAATGCGTCGATTGCCTCCGGATCTGGAATCAGCCCCAGCTGGCGAGATCGAGGCAGCAACTTGCGAAACAGCAGCGCCTGCTCGACGCTGCGGACACCCACAATGGTCCGCTTGGGATCACCGTATTGCCTGACTTCGCTCGCCACCAGCTCCGCATAGGGCAGCCCCTGCTCCTTAAGGTCCAGCAACAGATCTACCTTACCTCGGCAGAGCTTCGCAGCCTGACGAAACTCGGGAATGCGTTCTCCTTTGTACGCCTTGTCGAACCAGCTGCCAGCATCCAGCTTGACCAGTTCCGCCAGTGTTTTCTGGTTGGCTGGCCCGCTGCCATTGGTCGTGCGGTCCAGCGTGGTATCGTGCAACAGAAACAGTCGGCCATCCTTGCTGGTCCGCAGATCCACCTCGACTGCAGTTGCCCCAACCTCGATGGCTCGCGAGATGGCTGCCATCGTACACTCGGGTCTCTCGGTACTGGCTCCGCGATGGGCCACCAGTTGTTTCACATGGCTGGCGGCCGGATTCGCCTGTACTGATCCTGGCAGGATCAGTAGCAGACCGGCCAGCATGCTCAGGACGGGGATGGTCTTCATGGTAATTTTCCGTCAGGAGTGACTGTCATCGCAGAACGCTGCCGCGAACATCGAGTATTTGCGAGTTGGGGACCGAATTGCCGAACGTCTCGTATTGGTCCAGTGTCCAGACAACTTTCTTGGTCTTCGGATCGAGCTCAATCAGCAGCGGATTGTCAGGTCCCGCATGGCAGTTACCGATCACATAATTGCCATTCGGCAATACTTCCAGCGTCGTCACCCAGGCCAGCGTGATGTTGGGAAGGTCCTGCTGATGAAGCTGCCAGACGATCTCTTTTGCACGGTTGACTTCCAGCACGCTATGGCCGTTGCCGGTCGCGATCAGGGTGTTTCCATTGGCCAGTCGCAGGGCTGAAAACACCTGGTTGCCAAACGCCTCGGGGCCGTGACCGGGCCGGCGTTTTTTTCCAAACAGCGGAACTCGGTATTCCCAGCAGACCTTACCCGTGTTTTTGTCGTATTCGCGGACCGCCCCGTCGCCTTCGTGACAGACAAGATAACAGCCGCTGGCCAGTTTGCGGACCAGTCGCGTGTCTCGATGGGGGTGTGGATGGTCCACTACCAGTTGCACCTCTTTATGGATCTGGCCCTCACGGTCGACTTCGATGATTCGGCCGACGCCTGATTCAGCAATCATGACCTTGCCATCGGCGAGCGGCTGGAAGGCATGCACTTCGACAGGCTTGCCTTCGTTCCCATTCTGCTTGGTCGAATCATACGACCAGACGATCTCACGCGTTTGCGGATCGATTTCGACGACCTTGCGATTATTCTGCTGGACCATGATATGACCGTTGGCCAGCACGTGGATGTCGTGAATGCCACCCCAGGGCATTTCCCAGCTGATGCTGCCATCTTTTTCAACAATGGCCAGTTTCCCATTTCCCTGGAGAATCACTCGATTGGCTGCTGTAGCGGGCAGGCAGAAGAGCAGCATGAAAAAGAGAACGGTCAGGGGAAACAGGGATTTCATCGGCATGCACACTCCAATTGTGATCAGATCAGTTATCAGCCTTCAAGTGCCGATTAGTATAGTGTGTCGGGCGACAGAACGAACGCAGAGACGTTGCAATCGCTCTCAGATGTCAGCTTTGATATACTGGTTGATAGCTGGAAGACACCTAAGATCCAGAATCGAGAGCAGCACCCATGCTTACAATCTACGATCCACAGCAGAAATCGGCAGACCAATGTGATGGCGTGAATCGCCGCAACTTCCTCAAAGCGGGTGCTCTCGGATCACTCGGTCTGAGCCTGCCGCAGTTGCTCTCACTGGAAGCGCAGGCTGGCATCAAGAATTCACCGAAATCGGTGATCCTGGTCTACCTGGTGGGCGGACCTCCGCATCAGGACCTGTTTGATCTCAAGCCGGAAGCTCCGAAGGAAGTTGCCGGGCCCTGGCTTCCAATTGAGACCAATGTTCCTGGTGCAGAAATCTGTGAACTGCTGCCGATGATGTCCCAGCGAATGGACAAGTTCACCGTCATCCGTTCACTGTCGGATGCCCAGGCTGGCCACGATGCCGTGCAATGTTACACCGGCCGTACACATGCAGGGCAGGTCCCGACCGGTGGCTGGCCCCAGTTCGGTTCGGTCGTATCCAGATTGCAGGGCCAGGCGAGGCCCAGCATTCCGGGTTTCATCAGTCTCTGTTATCCCTGCACTCATGGTCCATACAACGAACCGGGGCCGGGGTTCCTGGGCATTTCCCAGTCCGGCTTCCGGCCGCTGGGACCGACTCGCAAGGACATGGTCCTGAACGGAGTCACCACCGATCGGCTAGCCGATCGCAAGACTCTGCTCGGCAGCTTCGACCGGCTACGGAACAACATCGATGCTACTGGAACCCTGGACGGCATGGATGAGTTTACTCGGCAAGCGTTCGGCATACTGACAAGTTCGCGGCTGGCCGAAGCACTTGATCTCTCCAACGAGACCGAGCAGGTACGAGAGCGATATGGTAAAGGCGACCCGACCAAGTTCATCGATGGCAACGGCGCACCGCGTGTGCCACAGAGTTTCCTGGCAGCCCGCCGTCTGATTGAAGCTGGTGCCAGGGTGGTAACGGTGAATTACAGTAAATGGGATTGGCACGGAGGATCGTACAACACGATCTTCAACCGGGAGAAAGAAGATTTCCCCATCTTCGACAAGGCGATCACGGCCCTCGTGGACGACCTTCACGACCGCGGACTGGACGAGGATACAGCGGTGCTGGTGTGGGGCGAGTTCGGACGGACACCCAAAATCAGTGCCCAGGTGGGACGCGATCACTGGCCCCGCGTGGCCTGCGCACTGATGGCTGGCGGCGGCATGCGTCACGGCCAGGTTATTGGTGCTACGGATCGACTGGCAGGTGAGCCGACAGATCGACCGGTCTCATTCCAGGAAGTCTTCGCCACCCTCTATCGGCATCTTGGCATCGACGCAGCCACAGCGACCGTCGATGACCTGCACGGTCGACCACATTTCCTGGTGGAACCGGGCCAGTTCCCAATTGCCGAGTTGATCTAGCTAACGCTGGTACTTGAGCCAGCGGCCGGGCGCTTGTTCTCCGGGCTCGACCGCTTCGCCTGCCGCTACCACTGCCTGGCCATTGACCAGCAGCTCTCGGATGCCGACGGTGGGCTGGCAAGGGTCGTCGTAGCTTGCCGTGCCAGCGATCAACTCCGGATCGAAGATAGCCAGGTCGGCAAAAAATCCGCGCTGGATCTCCCCCCGATCCAACATGCCAAAGCGACGTGCAGGGAAACCGGTCATCTTGTGAACGGCGGTTTCCAGTGTCATCAGCCCCTTCTCCCTGACAAGCGTCCCTAGCATTCGACCGCTGGAGCCATAAGCACGCGGATGCACGTGCCCGCCAGGCTGGTAGATCGCATCGGTACCCAGCATGCAGCGGCGATGGGCCAACATCGGCTCCACCAGGGCGTCATCACCCTCGTCGATGACACAGAGGACCGTCAGGTGCTGGTCAATCAGCAAGTCCAGCAGGGCGTCGGCCATCGGTTTACCCGACTCATCCACAACCTGCTGCAACGTCTTTCCAATATCCGCTTGTCGGTCGTGGCCCGGCAGCCAGGCCACACGTAGCTGGTCAAGGTCACGCCGGTAAGCTTCAAAGGCTGTCTTAACTCGACTGGCAATCACCGGGTCTGCCAACTTGGCCGTGGCCGCCAGCGGGCCATCTTCCCAGATGTCGTAGGGCAAGAGGTAACTCAACATGGTTGAGCCCGACTGGTAGGGATAGACGTCAAAGGTAACTTCCACTCCGTCGGCTTCCGCCCTGTCGATGAGTTCAAATACTTCCTCATGACTGGGAGGGTCGTGGATTTTGAGATGCGAAATATGGACCGGCAGCCCGGCTCGTTTACCAATCTCAAAGGCCTCTTCCAGAGCTGGTAGCAGGGTCTTCTTATAGCGGACATGCGTCACGTAGATCCCGCCCGCCTTTGCCACCGGCTCGCATGCCTGCACCAGTTCATCGGTATCGGAGAAGCACTGGCAGATGTAATCCAGGCCAGTGGACAGACCAACCGCCCCGGCTTCCATCTCTTCCTCGATCAAGTTGCGCATGCGGACAATCTGGGAATCGTCAATCGGTCGCACTCCGAAGCCATTCACCAGGGCGCGGATGTTGGCGTAGGGAATATGAGCGATCACGTTTTGGGATGTGCGGCGGTCGAGCCGCTGCATGTAGTCGGAAATCGACTCCCAGCCGTCATAGTCGGATTGGACCAGACCATTCAGGGCACGTAGATAATGGATCCAGTCGCGCCAGTTGTGGCGATCCACCGGTGCATAGGAGATTCCGTCCGCCATCAGCACTTCGCTGCTGAAGCCCTGCAGCGTCTTGCTCTGGAAATTGGGTTCCTTCAGTTGCCAGCCGTCGGAGTGATTATGAACGTCGATGAACCCCGGCGTGACTACCATCCCGCGAGCATCGATCACCGCGCCCGCCTCAGCGTTTTCAAGTTCGCCCACGGCCGCGATGCGATCATCATTAATGCCAATATCGCCCTGCCAACGGTCGGCACCGCTGCCGTCGATAATCTCCCCACCACGAATTACGAGATCAAATGTCACGAGGAGATCGCCTTGTGCCTGGAGCAGGGGATGCCAAACCGCTTACTATATAAGGATACACGCCGGTTGGAGACCGGGGGCGACGGCTTGCAGCTTAGGAAAGCTGTAATCTCCAGCCTGCAACCTGGAGCTAGATCTCATCGAGCGGATAGATCGGGCGGGGCAGGTGTTGCCAATCGAAGCCAGCCAGGTCGGACATGGTCGGGCCCGGCGTATCGACGCGAATCACCTCAGAGGTCATCTCTTGATAGTACTGCCAGTTGCTGGCTGTCTTCAGCACAACCAGCTTGGCATCGGCTGGTTCCAGGTCAAAGTGCCGATAGACAGCAGGGTGATTGCCTCCCACACCCCGGTTTTCGCTAACCGCAATTCGTATTGCTCCGACCTCCAGCAATACCGCACGGCCCATGTCGAAGGAACTCATGCCGATCACATCCGCCTCGATTCGACCGCCGCCAATGCCGGCCACCCGGGCTCGAACCTCGACCGGTTGATGAAAGTGGGAGTCGAGCTTGCCGCCAACGTCGATCGTGATTACTGCATCCAATCCTGCTTGAATCGCACATTCGACCGCCTCGGGATCGACTAATGGTACCAGTGACAACTGGTCCACATCCTGGCGAATCAGCTCTCGCAGCAGGCAGGTACTATCCCCGGTCGATCCGCCGAACACGCTATCACCTGTATCGGACAGGATCACCACTCCGCTGTCTGCCGCCATGGCCCGCTGCACGGCCTCGGCAGGGGCAACGCTCTGCTGGACCAGGAATCGATCACGGCGACTCCAGGCGGCAGCGGCCAGTTCCGCGGCCAATGAATCAGCCAGGCTGGGTTCGTCATTCGTCAGTACGCTGACGGCCCAGCCACCCTCGGGGACGTCCAGCCATGGTTGCATGGGGAATGTCGAAACACTGACGACATGCGGGCGGGATTCCATTTCTCGTGCTAGCTCGAACCACTCACGCATCGGGCCGTCAATCGTTGTGAGAAATTGTTCCTGGTGCGTGATCAGCGGGATCTTTCGCCAGGCCATCGTCGGCTGGATCTTTCCCTGCAGAATCGAGAAGAGGATCTGTGCCGCCAGCTGGCCTGTCTCGTAAGGTTGATGAGGCTGGCTGCGATGTGCGACCAGGGCATCGCAATTATCAACCATCCGCTGGGTGAGGTTTGCGTGATGATCCAGCGCGATCACAATCGGTACCGTTGGCCCCAGCAACTGTCGACATCGCTCAAGCAAGTAGCCTTCCGTGTCGGGCTCATTTTCAGCTTCACCGGCACCATGCAAGTCGAAATAGAAGCCCTCGATCGGACCGGCGGCGCGGAGCCCTGCCTGGATTTTCTCATCGAAGTAGGCCAGGGTTGGGGGAGTGATTTTGCCACTTGCCCCAGCCCAGCCACTGATAATCGGCAGCGGTGCCCAGGCTTCACCGGTTGCAGCAGCAGCCTGCAGGAATCCAGCCAGCGAGCCGGATGCGGGGACTGCTTCAAGTACCTGCTGGCCCTCCGACAGTCCATAGATGCGGAAGGTATCAAGCGTGGTGGGGACGGGACTGAAACTGCTTGTTTCCTGCCCGTACTTAGCGATAGCAATTCGCATGGCTCTCAAGTTCAGCATCAGCATCCGTGGGACGCTGGCGCCACGTCCTGTCGAACAGGGTGTTAGTTAGCGTTGCAGGCCCATCGAGCGGGCAATGGCAAAGTCCGCCTCTGCCTTGTCCCTGTTTCCCTGCTCCTTGAAGACCAGCCCTCGCAAAACGTAGACGCGAGCGTTTGTCGTCTTAAGCCGCACCGCTTCGTTAAAGTCTTGCACGGCATTATCGAATTCACCCTGGCGGCTGTATTTCAGGCCACGGCCATAATAGGCAGCCGGTTCGTCGGGTCGCAGCCGAATTGCTTCGCCATAGTCAACGATTGCTTCGTCGTACATTCCGGTCGTACCGTAGGCCGAGGCGCGAAAGCGGTAGGCGTCGAAATAGTCTGGGTCGATTTCAATGGCAGCACTGAGGTCGACAATCGCCAGTCGAAATTCACCCTGATTGCCATAGGCCAGACCGCGGTTGAAATAGGCCTTGGAGAACTGGCCGTTTAGATCGATTGAGCGAGTGTAGGAGCTGATGGCGTTGTCCCAATCTTCAATCGCGGTGAATTCAAGACCTTTCTTGAACTCATCCTGGGATTTTTTCGCCGCAATCTCCTCTTCGCTGGGGCCGTCAATCTTTACTTCCTCTTCGGTCTCTGCCGCACAGCCAATGATGGTCAAAAGTCCGCAGAGCACGAGGGTAGTCAACGATTTTGTCATTCGGAGCCGACCTTTCCGGGCAGAGGTAGAATATCCACCCTCTCTTCACGTTGTTTACGCCTTTTGGACAAGCACTGATAGCACAATTCCACGAAGCAACGCAAGCCAGATCACCTACCCTCAGATCGTCTGCCGCATGGTTGGCGAGTGGGCTGGCAATATCGCTATTTCGGCGATAACACGACCAAACTATCGTCAGCCAGCCTGGCTGAAGACTCCAGCAAGAAGTTGCCGCAGGTTGTCCATTCAGAGTCTATTCCTGAGACAGAGTCTCTGTCTCAGACGGTCTGAAATGGCTTGGAGTGCCGAGATGCTGGGACTCAGGACAGTAGTTCCTGGATCGGCTGGCCGTTTTCGATCAAGCGAGCCAGTGCAGGGGGCAAACCGGGGTGCAGCCGCATTTCGCCAACATCAAATAGCGTGTGCATCACGGTCGACATCATTTGCGGCGTGGAAATCGGCGTCGTCCCTGGCACGTCGGCGTTACGAGCCGACTGACCTATAACCTGGCCCATCCGTAAGCCGCCCCCGGCAAATGCCAGCGTGCCGAGTTTGGCCCAATGATCACGACCACCCTTCCTGTTGACTTTCGGGGTGCGACCAAAGTCACCGGTGATCACCAACAGGATTTTCTCGCTCAATCCACGCTCTTCAATATCTTCCAGGAATACAGAGACGGCCTGATCCATGCTGCGACCCAGCACGTCCATCCCCGTGACCATTCCCGGATTGTTGTCATCCGCGTGCATGTCCCAGCCAGCACTGTGAACGGTGACAAAGCCGCAGCCAGCTTCGCATAATCGCCGGGCAACCAGCATCTGCTTGCCAAGCGTCGATGGACGAAACAGCTTGTGACCGATCTTTATCTGGCTCGTGTCATATCGCTCGACCAGTCGCCTGTCTTCCTTCTCATAATCGAATGCCTCGGCCGCTCCCCCCAGAATCAGGTCCGTCGCCTGGCCAGTGAATTTGTCCAGGTCGTCCATCTGGCTGTTGCCATGCAACTGGCGATTGAAGCGATCAATCGATCGCAGCAACTGAAGTCGATTCTCCAGCACCCCGACCGGCATGTTCAGCTTCATGTTTGCAGCAAGCGGGTTGTTATTCTGCTTGGCACCACTCTCCTCACCACTCCAACCGACCTGGTGTTCGAACGGTGCATACGATCCACCCAGGTCACCAGGCCAGGATCCCTTGTGAACACGAGCGAATTCCATGCGATACTGTCCGTCGATCTCTCGCTCAGTCAGCAATGCGTACGTCGGCAAACCTGTGTCCGGATGATTCGTCCCGCGCAATCGGGTGTAACATGACCCCATGCTGAAACCGGACTGTTGTTTTCCCACCGGATCCGTACCGCCCGAAAGCACGTGGACATGGGCATCCGGGTGAGAACCGACCGAATGGCTGAAGGAGCGGATGACTGCCAGTTTATCGGCATGTTTGGCCAGCAGCGGAAAGGTTCCGCCGAAAGTCACTCCGGGAATGTTTGTGCTGACTTCACCAGTAACGCTGCGATTCCCCACGGGTGCCGTCATCTTGGGATCGAACGTCTCGATGTGGCTGGCACCACCGGACAAGTAGAGCAGCACCACGGACTTGTCTTGCACAAAACTCTGGCCGCTGGCGGCGCGCGCCGCCAGCAGGCTTGGTAATGTCAGGCTGCCAAGCGCGAGGCTGCCAGCCTGGACGAAGTCGCGACGTGAAACTCCCTGACAATCGCGACTTCTGTTGTTCGAGTAAACCCTCAGCACATCTCGCTCCCGTTCTCACTTATTCTGACCAGGTGATGCGACGTGGCCCCGCCTGATTGTACTGTCGGTGTAATGTTGGGGAAAAGCGAGTTTGAGTGAATTGTCTTTTCGAAAGGGCAGAGGACCTCGTCATCGATTCACTTCCCACCCTCAAGAAATGATGCT
>CAUZOB010000055.1:0-24865 GCA_963581185.1 Planctomycetota bacterium
ACCAGCTTGAGTTCCATATTGAGTTGTTCAAGTTGCCGGGCCCGGTCGTGCTGGCGGCCGTCGGCACGATCGAGGCGAGCGTGGGACCGCAGCAAGACTCCTCGGCTCCCGACAGACAGGGCCCGGTGGACAACCTGCCGCAATTGGGGCAGTGAGACTTGGCCCGACAAAGCGGCAGGCACTGACAGGGCATTCCACTGACGCTGGAGTTCCTCGGGCGGCTGGCTGGGCAGCGACACCCAGTAGGGAGTCCCGGGGCGCAGCCGGGATACAGCCTGCTGCAGCTGGCTGGTCGCCTGCTCGATTGGCAAACCTGAAAACAGTGGTTGCCAGTCAAGTCGAAGAAGATCGACATGCTGCTGGTAGTCGAGCAGGGAGCCATTCACGCCGCAGCTGAGTGGCCGTGCTGGCGTCATCCGCTCACGTGTGCTGCCCGCCAGTTCTGCCAGTTGGTGAAGTTGTCCAGCTGCCAGGCCTTCGCCCAGGTCCCAGGCAAGAATCCGCTCGGCCGCCGAAGCGGATGTGGAGGGGGGCATGGCTGCCGGTGGCGCCAGCAGCCAGAGTCCCAGTCGGGCTGCCTCCTCAAGCTGCGCGCGAGTCGCTGCTGATTTGAGCCAGAGTGTGTTAAAGCCCAGTTGCTGAAGCCAGGCCATCGGCTCCCCGTTGTATTCGATGATACGTGCCATCAATGGACGACCCTTGGCCAGCAGCAGCGATCCGTCAAGCTGGACTGGCAGATCGCTGGTTCGATCAAGCGAGGCAGGCTGGACCGGCTGCGACAGATCATGCGGAGCCTGCTGCGCCGCCTGGACCAGCGGCGAGGTCATCGAAAGGTCGTCGATCCAGACAGTCGTTACGCCCGGACCTCCGTACACATTCAACAGCAACTCGGTCACGTAGGCCTGGCCAGGATCGACCTCGATACGATGTTGCACGGAGAGGCTGGCAACCTGGTCATGAAGTTTCTCGCGGATGCTGGTGATCACAAGTTTCTGCCAGGTGCCTTGGCGACGATACATCTGGCCGCGGACAACGGTCTCCAGCGGACGGCCTGTCTGGGAATTGATAGAGCGAGGCAGCACAACGCGGGCCATCAACTGCAGATCGAAACGGTCTGAACGGAGCCACAGCGATGGATTCAATTCGTCGATCAGCCGTACGCTCGGCAGGGGATAACCAATCCTTGCATAGGTCCCCTGGGCTGCCACAATTCGTACCATTTCACAGCCCGGCCGGGCGTGACCGATGGAGAAATCCTGCCGGTGCTGAAAGATCCGGGCGCGGCAATCATGCTCTTTAAGCCGCCAGCGAGTGCTAACTGTATCAAAGCTGTCGGTGATATCTGCAGCGGCTGGCGCGGCGCACAATAGCGCCAGAAGTGGCAATCCAAGCGCAGCCAGCTTGTGGATCCAAGACATTCAGAGGTACCTGCCCGATGGGTCCCCGGAGAATCGACGTAAGATGGGCTTGTACCACGGTTTGCGGGCTGCCACCAGATCAATGCACCTGTCCTGGACCGAGCGGAGACGTCGACGTTGCGGGATTCTCGATTCTGCTTTACGATGAGTCGCGTGTGCTTGAGCGACATCTGACGACCAGCCAGTTGCACCGCCGATTCCTCATTCGTTTGGTTCTTGCTGACGTGGAGGCCAGGGACTGATGAGTGCCCCAACAGCAGAACGGCTGGCGCAACTCTGTTACGACCAGGGTTTGATCGATAATCAGCAACTGGATTCCGTCTGGAGCGAGCTGGGCAAGAAGGACGTCGAACTCGAGTACTTCACTAACCTGCTGCTGCGCAAGGAACTGTTGACGAACTGGCAGCTGGAACGACTGCTTGAAGGCAAGCGTGACGGCTTCTATTACGGCGACTACAAGATCCTCTATCTGGTCGGAACGGGTACCTTCTCACGCGTCTATCGCGCAGCCCACAAGGAAACGGAAGCCGTCCGTGCCGTCAAGGTCCTCAGGCAACGCTACAGCGACAATATTGCCACAACCGAGTCGTTTTTGCAGGAAGCCAAACTGGCGATGCCGCTGCGGCATCCCAACGTGGTGCCAACCTACGAGGTGATGTCCGATCGCGGCCGACAGTTCATGGCGATGGAATTCGTGGAGGGAACCAATCTACGAGACTTCGTCAGAGCACGAGATTATATGGAACTGGGCGAATCCTTGCGGATCATGAAGGACGTGCTCAACGGGCTTTCCTATGCCCACAGCCAGGGAGTCTCACATCGCGATATCAAGCTCTCCAATGTCCTGATCACTGGCAGGGGGCGGGCCAAGCTGGTGGACTTCGGCCTGGCCACCATGATCAATGCCGAGACCGACAAGGACTTCGCCAACGCAGCCAATCCACGCAGTATCGATTACGCCGGACTGGAACGCGCCACCAAGGTGAAGAGGGGCGATTCACGTAGCGACGTGTTCTTCGTCGGTTGCATGTTCTACCACATGATGGCCGGTCAGCCGCCGCTGGCGGAAACCCGCGACCGTATCAAACGCCTGAATGCCGCTCGCTATCGCGACATTGCGCCACTCGTGAAGTGGGTGCCCAACCTGCCCAATAATGTGTCTGCCATGATTAACAAGGCAGTGGAGTTTAACCCGGAGCGGCGCTACCAGGATTTTGTCGACTTTCTCAATGATCTCAAACGCGTGCTTGAGGCGGTCAAGGACGATCGCCTCCATCGCCCGGAAGTCGAGGTTAAGGAAGATCAGCCGATAGAAATCCTCGAGGGCGACGGCAAGACGATCTTGATCGTGGAGTCGCGCACCGAAGTCCAGAACCTGATGCGCGATCGCCTTAAGCAACACGGTTACCGAGTGCTGGTGACCGGCAATCCGCAGCGTGCCGCTGTGCAACTGGAGGATCCCGAATCCAAGGTCGATTGCCTGATCGTCTGCACGGCGGAAGTCGGACGCGATGGCCTGGATCTCTTCAATGCGGCAGGCAAAGTACCAGAACTCAGCGATATGTCAGCAGTCCTGTTGTTTGAAAAGGCCCAGCAACATCTTTCCAAGGACGCTCAGCTGGGTAACAAGCGAGGCATGATTCAGATGCCCGTGCGGATCAAGGTGCTGAGGCAAGCGCTGCTCCAGCTGATCAAATAGCCGCCCGCTGCGACTCACTCGGCCCCTGGTGCTGCATTGACGGTCGATCGGCCCGTCTGGATACTGGGGGCTTCCTTCCGCTGTACGGTGCCGGTTTATGCATGCCGAAACTGGTATCAGGGCGACGGCCTATCCCCTCAACGACTGGATTCAGCGTGACGTCTGCTCGGAACTTGACGACGTCGCCGCAGACGCTGCGTCCAATGCTCAAGCTGGCTCTCCCGGTGCTAGTGGAATCGCTGCTGGTCATGATGGTCGGACTGGTCGATCTGTTCCTGACTGGACGCTACCTGGATAACCACCACGTGGCAGCTATCGGGCTGATGGCCTACGTGCTGTGGATGATACCCAGCATGTTCAGCGTCATTTCGATCGGCTCCACCGCCCTGGTTGCTCGTTTTGTGGGAGCGGGGTCGACTGCCGATGCCCGCCGGGTCCTCAATCAATCTCTGCTCGCCGGCAGCCTGCTATCGCTGCTGATCATCGGAGCTGTCTGGTGGCTGGGGCCAAACCTGCTGGAGCTCATGCAGCTGGAGAGTGATGCCCTGGGCCCTGCCCAGCAATACCTGAATCACGTGATTCCAGTCATCCCGCTGATGATGATCCAGCTCATCGGGACAGCCTGCTTGCGTGGATCGGGCGATACCATGAGTGGCTTCATCACCATGTCGATCGTCAACGTGATTAACATCACGGTAGGGGCAGGCCTGGTGATTGGCATTGGCCCACTGCCGCAACTGGGCTGGCAAGGATTGGCGATCGGTACCGCAGTCGGTTACATGGCAGGTGGCCTGATCATCCTCTTTCTGCTGCTGCGCGGTCGGGCAGGCATGCAGCTCAAGCGACAGCTGTTGCGGCCAGATCTCTCCGTGATCAAGAGGATTCTGAAGATCGGTATCCCGGGCGGCGCCGATACCTTGCTGGTTGTCTTCTGTCACATGTGGTTCCTGTCCATCATCTACTCGCTGGGGACGCTGGCAGGAGCCGCGCACGGCATCGGGGTCCGGATCGAGTCGCTGGCGTATCTACCAGGTTCAGCCTTCGCAGTCGCGGCAACGACCCTGACAGGCCAGTTCCTGGGAGCCGGCCAACCCGAGCGGGCCACACGCGGCGCCCTGATGGCCTGCCTGGTGGGTGGGGGAGTCATGATCCTGTCCGGCCTGCTGTTTTATTTCCAGGCAGATTGGCTGACCAGCATCTTCGCCAATGAAAAAACTGCCGCGGTCGCTGCCGATGCCATTCCCCTGCTACAACTGGTCGCCTTCTCGATGCCTTCCCTGGCACTGGTGATCATTCTTAATGGAGCCCTGCGCGGTGCGGGGGATACACGAGTGCCGCTGATCTTCACCTTGCTGGGATTACTCGGAGTTCGCGTCCCACTGGCTTACTACCTCGCCTGGTCGGAGGTCAACATACCGCTGCTGGGAATCACCCTGGCAGGTCAGGGGATGGGACTGATCGGCGCCTGGTATGCCATGGTGGCCGACGTCGTGCTCCGTAGCGTGCTCGTGGTCGGACGCTTCTACCAGGGGGGCTGGCGTAAAATCCAGGTCTGACTGCTGGGAGTGATGCAGTCGCCTGCAGCGAGCTAGTGGTCGAGGATGAACTCGTTGCTATTGAGCAATGCCCACCAGATATCCTGCAGCGTGGCTGCTGGATTATTCGAATTGCCCAGCATCTGTCCGATCATCTTCTGCTCACGAGCTGTCGGGCGGCGTGAGATTGCGGCCAGGAACATGTGCTCGACCTTCCCCTCAGACGACATTTGGGAACCGAGCACTTCAGCCAGTACACCCTCTTCCATCGGGCTCGTGACCCGCTGCATCAAGGGACCATTCATCATCACCAGGGATTGATGGACATCCCCCTCAAAACTACTCGCTTCCTCCGCCTCATCATTGCCCATCCGCTGAGCAAACTGGCCTAACCACGATCGCTGTGCCAGTTGCTGTTCAACAAATCCAGTCTCTGGACGGCGGACACCGGCCACCATCAAGAGTGACTGGTAGACCTCCTCCGGCTGCATCGACCTCGTGTAGTAGCGACTGAACATTGGCACGCCACCGCCGTCGGGCAGGTCGGCCAGATTACCCTCGGTCGCCTGGCTGGAGAGTCCAAACGGCTCACTCAATGCGATCCAGCGAATCAGTGACTTGAGGTTATAGTCATGCGCCTCAAACTGATCGCTCAGGGCAGCCAGTAATTCAGGATGCGAGGCTGGGTTGTGAGCTCCCATTTCATCAATTGCTACTGTGAAGCCATGCCCAAAGAAATGGCTCCAGATTCGATTCACCAGCGCTCGCGGCAACTCATCCGAATAACGGATTCGTAAAGCCAGCTCTTCCCGCAAGCTGATCTCATTCAGCTGACTGCCAGCACTGGCTGACTGGCCCAGGAAGCTGGCTGAGGTCGCCTTGACCTGGCCATCGGGCCGTTCGTAATAGACGTCGGCATCGCGAGCGTCCTTCGAGCCACTGGGATCTGTTGTATCGCTCAACACAACCAGGCCTGCAGACTGCCCTGGCTCGGCTTTCATCTGGGCAAAGAACGCATCCATCTGCCAGAAACGTTCCTGCGCCACATTGTTGAACGGATGGTCATGGCACTGGACACACTGAAGTTTCAGTCCCAGGAACAGGCTGGTCGTGCGTGATGTTGCCAGCGACGTGTCCTTGCCCATCGAGGCCAACAGAAAGTTGACAGCGCCGTTATAGTTCTGACTGCCTGGAGTATTACTGCCGCTGGCGGCCACCAGTTGATAGACCATCTGATCATAGGGAACGTTCTGCTGAAGTGATCGCCGCAGGAACTGCTGCAGTCCCTCTCGGCTGGCCAGGTCGCCCTTGACCATTCCCCCGCGCCGGCCGATCAAGGCATTGGTCCAGATATTTGTCCAGTGGCGGGCATACTCCTCGACATAATCCTCGTCCTCCAGAAGCTTATCCACCAGCTGTCGGCGGCGGTCGTCATGCTCGGAGTCGAGGAACTGTTCCAGTTCGCCGGTGGCCGGGATACGACCAATCACTCGCAGGAAGACGCGGCGGCACCACTCCTCGTCTGTGGCTGGCGGCGATGCCTGGATCTCGTTTTCAACCCAGCTGGTGGCAAGCTGCCGATCGATCTCTTCGATCACACGCGGGTTCGGCAGCATCGGAAGCGTCGGCCGCGACTGCAGTGCCAGCTGAAGTGCATCGGAACGGTCATCACCTGGCTGGCCATCCGGCTGGCGAAGCGGAGCACCAGGCTCAAGGTTCGTGGGGGCCTCAACCAGCTCCGGCAGTTGTGGAGCCAGGTCCTCGGCGGCGCCGGGCTGCTGCTGGGAAGAGCCAGCTGGCTTGTCTGCCAGATCGTGATCGCCACCCGCCTTCTGCTTGTTCAATCGAGCTGCGATGAAACCCAGCAGGGTTACCATCAGCAGCAGCGAGGCGGCAATAGCCAGCCCTGCTACCAGGCTGGAGCGGCGGCGGCGTGGCCGGCTGGCCTGGACCGAGACAGTAGCCTCGTTAGAACTCGCAGGTTCCGCCACGTCGTTTAAGCGGCGCAGGATCTGGTCCGTCAGGTCCGGCGGTTGCTTGCCACCCAACAGCTCGTCGAGCATCGTATCGACAATCGGATTTTCCGAGTCCCGCCTCATTCCAACTTGCCTTCCACGCAATGTTTCAGTTGTTTCTTCGCCCGCTGCATCAGGTTCTTGGCCCCGTGCTCGGTAATCTCAAGTGATTCAGCAATTTCGGCTCGTCGCAGCCGCTGTCGGAAACGCATATCGAGTGCTCCCCGGGCGCGTTGAGACAACGTCTCCAGGCACTCCTCAAGCTTCTCCACCAGGTGATCTCCATTATCCTGTCCAGCCCATCGTTCCCAGGTCACGTTCAACTGGTCCACGTCATCCACCAGGGTTTCCCTGCGAGCTCGTCTACGTTGGGAAATAAACAGGTTGTATGCCACACGACGCAGGTAGGCGGCCGTGGCGGCATCGCTGTAGATTTCAAAAGGCTTACGCAGCACAGCCAGGAAAGTCTCCTGCGTCACGTCATCGGCTTCGGCGTCATCACATCCAAGCACCCTCAGGTAACGCCAGACTCCCACCTGGTATTGCCCGATCAACTCGACCGGATCCAGGCTATCGCTTGTCTGCTGGGAATCCGTGGACATGCAACTCCCCCGACACCTGCGAATGCTACTAGTGAAGCGAATAAGGCAGCGCCATTGTACTCACTGCTTTGGCCTTATTTTATCGATTGATCGCCGGCTGGAAATCTCCAATGTGGCGATAGTCCTGCTCTGCGCGTACAACGGGCCGGGACAAGCCCGGCCCACTGTATTGTCTCCCGCTAACCAACAGGGCCTAGCTAAAGAGCTCGCCGATGACCTTGCCACTGTTGGCAATCTTCATCGGCCGACCACTGTTGCTGGTAAACGTTGTTTGCAACGAGATACCAAGTGCCTTGCAGACCGATGCCATCACATCCTGGGATGTGTAGGGTTCCGTCTCCACTCGGGTCCCATCGTCATTCGTGGCACCGACGGCGATACCACCGTTCATGCCACCACCACCAACAACCACGCTCCAGGATCGTGCCCAGTGGTCACGACCGGCGTTGCCGTTGATTCGTGGCGTACGACTGAATTCACCCATCCAGATGATGGCTGTATCTTCCAGCAACCCTCGCTGTTCGAGGTCCTCAGTCAGGGCACTCATTGCCTGGTCCAGCTGAGGCAGCTTGGTGTTAGCCAGCGTGTCGTGGATATTCTGGTGGTTATCCCAGCCACCCAGTCCGACTTCGATGAACGGCACGCCCTGCTCAACCAGGCGTCGGGCCATCAGGCAGCCCTTGCCAAAGTTGTTGTTGCCATAACGTTCCTGCAAGTCCGCTGGTTCCGAGCCAACCTTGAAAGCATCCATCTGGGTGCTGGTCATCAAGTTCAGCGTCTTCTTGAGAATCTTCTGATGATCCGAAGCTGCCGAACCACGCTTCTGGCTGACAAAACCCTTCTCGATCAGGTCAAGAGCGGCCATACGTTGATAGAGTCGGTCGTCGTCCAGCCCCATCTCGAGGTTGCGAACCTGGCCGTTGCTGTTGACAGTAAACGGTGCCCAGGCCATTCCCAGGAAACCGGGTCCCACACTTCCGCCGCCGACGGCGATAAAGGGAGGGATCTCAAGTTCCGGTCGCTGCTCGATCAACTCGTGCGACAGGACCGCTCCGTAACTTGGGTGCTCAATATTCGGATTCGGTACGTATCCGGTGTGCATGTAATAGCGACCGCGGCCATGATCCGCCTCGCGAGTACTCATCGAACGAATGATGGCCATGTTATGCATCTGCTTGGCCATCAGCGGCATGTGTTCGCTGATCTGGGCATTGCCACTGGTCGAGATCGGCTTGAACGGCCCACCGGTCGCTGCACCCGGCTTCAGATCCCAGATATCCATCGTCGAAGGACCGCCACCCATCCATAACAGGATGGCACTCTTGCGACGCTTCTTCAGATCCTGAGCATGCAGGTTCAATGTATGGCCCATGGACAAGGCGGGCAAAGTGAGTGCCGAAGCGCCGGCCATATGCGACATGAAATGGCGTCGTGACATGCCCTGGGGCGTTGTGCGATTAATCATCAAACGTTCTCCTGCTGTTACCCAGCGAAAATGGATTTAGCCAACTGGTTTACGTGTCCTGTGGTCAACCCTTGGAATACTATTGTCTCTTACCTGCCACCGCCGTAATAGACCGACGCTGACAAAACTCTCCGCCTAGTGATTGATAATGAACTCGTTACTGTTCAACACGGCCCACCAGATATCCTGCAGAGCCGCCTTGGTGTCCCCCTTGCGGGCGATCAAAAGCCGGTTCGCTACCTGGATCTCACTTTGCGTGGGATTCCGCGCCAGGGCCGCCTGGAACAGGTAACGAATCTTCTGGCCATTGTTCATCTTGCTGCCGGCTATCGTCCAAAGGAAACTGCCCTCGGCCGTGCTGGTCGCACTCTTGATCAAGTCCCCATTGAACATCATCAAGGCCTGAGGAATCGTGCCGTTGAATGTCGTCGTCTCGCCACCGTCATCGTTGCCGAATGCGGTCACGAACTGACTGAGCCAGCTGGCCTTCAACTTCTCCTGTTCCTCATAACTTCCTCGTGTCTTGTGAGCCTGGGTGGCAACAAGCAGCGACTCGTAAAGCTCCTCGGCTCGCAGCTGCCGCAGGTAGAAGCGACTGAACTTGGGTGACTCACCCAGTTCCGGATCGTCGACAGTGATGTTGGTCGAATTGCTGCGGCTGGACAACGAGTAAGGCTCGCTCAGCACAATCCAGGAAATCAGGTCCTTGAGATTGAAACTCTTGTTCCGCAACTGAATTGCCAGGTAATCCACCAGGTCCGGATGCGTGGGAGGATTGTGTGGCCCCATGTCATCGATCGGCTTGGTGAAACCGTGGGCGAAGAAATGACCCCAGGTACGATTCACAATCGTCTTACCAAGGTATTCCGATTCGACCATCAGAGCACCCAGCTCCGAGCGGCGGACAACATCGGAAACGTAACCGCTGCGGCCAATCGTTGTACCGTCGACAAAGACCGGGTAGGCCACCTTGGTCAAACCATTCCGTAACTCATAGTAGATGTCTGCTTCTTCAGCATTCGTGCTGAGGCCCTCACCACCGAAATCCTCGTTGATCAGCTCGGCACCACGAACGTCGCGGGTGCCAGGTGTGAAGCGACGGAGGGCACGTGTCTGGCGGAAGAAGGCATTCATTTCCCAGAACTTTTGCTGCTTCCACTCATTGAACGGATGGTTGTGGCATTGCGTGCACTGCACTTGCAGCCCGAGAAAGATCTTGGCTGTCTCGGCGGTTGCCTGAGTAGCATTCTCTGCCAGCTTCATGGTGAGGAAATTCACCGCCCCGTTGAAGCTCTCCATGCCGGGAGTGTTCGACCCGGTCGCCGTCACCAGCTCGAGGGCCATCTTGTCGTAGGACTTGTTGCGCGCCAATGAATCTCGCAGGTACTTCTGTAATCCCTCACGATTCGTCAGACTGTTCCGCTCTGTACCACCCGAACGACCGACCAGGACGTTGGTCCAGATCGTTGTCCAGTTGTTGGCATACAGCTCAATGTAGTCCTCGTCATAAAGCAGCTTGTTGACCAGCTGCTTCTGCTTGTCCGTTTCCGTGCTGGAAAGAAAGTCGTTCAACTCCTGGACCGAAGGGACGCGACCAATCACGTCCAGATACACGCGACGACACCATTCGCCATCCGTCGCCTTTTTCGAAGGCGTGATCTCGTACTCTGACCAGCCCGTGCGTATCTCCTGGTTGATTCGGCGAACTTCGGGAATTCCGTAATCGTTCACGAGGCCTTCCTCCGAAGGACTCGTCTGCTGTGACATGGCCACCGTGGGCAGCCAGCAGGTTATCCCAATCACCAGCATCACAATTGTTGAACTCTTCATTTGACGACCATTCAGTTGGTTAGCCATAACTCGTCCTTCTGACTTCTCTATCGTCCCGTCGTTCACAACGTTTCAGACGTGACTAGTGATTAAGCGATCCTGGTGCCAACAAGTACTCAATAAAACTGGGATTTCTCCACCCCGTACAGGAAAATATACATCGTGCCATCGCCGAAGGGAATAAACGGCCAAGCCCTATAACAACAATCTCGGCACTCACATCAGACACCTGTCGAAAAAGACAGTTCTGCGGGAAGAGAGCCCTGACCTAGAGGACCCTCATTTTTAAGAAGGGTGTAGCACAATGAGACATATGTTGCATTATGATACACGCAGACTGAGACACTTTAGTTGGCAAGAAAGCCAGCCACGTTGCATCTCACGCTGCCTAACGTTTGCATCGAACGGTTACCGCTGCGGCACTGGTTCGACACAGGCCACCTGGCCTGTTCTGTTCCGCGTCGACAAAACCCTGAAAAAGAAGTGTTTTCAGAGCCTTCATGGCTCATTGTCCGCCGCGGTAACCGCGATGCAAAATCGTTTCTCTTCCACTCCGGCCCCGGCAAAGCGCCTCTTCTCTGTCACGGCCCCTTTGTGGACTTCCTGCCACACTGCGTGGCATTGTCTCAAACTAATATGCAACTGCCATGCCAGAAGAGAAAATCAGGCAGAATCGCGGAGGGGAATTTGGCAGAGGCGGCGATAGAGTGCCGAGCGGCCCAGAAGTTCCTGTTCAGAGCCGATATCACTAATCCTGCCCTCGTCCATCAAAACAATTCGATCGGCGAGTGCCAGCGTGGCGGGTCGGTGGGTGATCATGAGTCCCGTGCGGCCCTTGAGAAATTCCGCCAGGGCATCCCGAATCAACTCCTCACTCTCACCATCCACCTGGCTGGTTGCTTCATCCAGCAGGACAATTTTCGGATCCCGCAGGATTGTTCGGGCCAGCGTGATGCGCTGCCGTTGCCCACCTGACAGTCGGCTGCCAGCTTCTCCGACGACGGTCTGGTAGCCGGCATCGAGTGAATTGATGAAGCTATCCGCACGCGCCTGCCGAGCAGCATCGAGGACAGCGTCGTCACTGGCGTGCGGCGTTCCGTAGCGGATATTGTCCATGATCGTGGCATCGAACAGGAATGGCTGCTGCGTCACCACTCCGATAATCCCACGCAGTTCCTTGATCCTGAGATCCCAGAGCGGGGTCTCATCCAGCAGCAGCTGGCCGACGGTCGGGTCATAGAACCGCGGCACCAGGTTCATCAACGTGCTCTTGCCGGACCCGTTGGCACCCACGATGGCAACCGTTTCACCGTGCTTGATGACCAGATTAATATCCTCAAGCAGGGGCTCCTCGGGCAGGTAATGAAAGCCAACCTGGCGGAATTCAAGCTGGCTAAACGGACTCGGTACGACTGCTGGTTGATCAGCATCGACAATTGCCGGTTCACGGTCGAGCATTTCATAGATTCGGTCGGCCGCCGCGCAGCTACGTTGCACGGAGTTGAACACATCGGCCAATTTTCGCAGTGGATCGCTAGCACCGATCAACAGCGCATAGAACGTAATCAAGGCACCGAAACCGAGTGGCCTGGTGGACATGCGGATGCCCAGCAAGTGGGTTTCCTGGTTCAGCACCAGGTAACCACCGGCCAACAATGCCAGCGAGATGATGACCATTCCCATCAATTCGGTGATCGGACGAGCGAGCGAATTGAACTTCATGATCCGCATGACGCGGCGATAGTATTCCTTTGCCGATCGGTGAAACCTGGTCCGTTCATGTCGTTCCATGGTGAACGCCTTGACCGCATGGATGCCTGCAAACGACTCATTCAGGACGCCGTAAAGCTGTGACATTTCTTCCATGGCGCGACGATTCGCCAGCTTGATCCGTCGGGCAAGGATGGCGATCAGGTAGAGGGCCAGTGGCAGGACCAGCATCGAGAAGATCAACAAGCGCCAGCAGATCCAGGCAGCACCGACAAGGCAGACTGCCATTTTGAGCGGCTCCCGGATCGACTTGCCGACCAGGTTATTGATCCCCTGGTTCATGCTGTTCATGTCGTTGGTAAAACGTGCCATCAGGCTGGAGCTACGGTCGTCTCCAAAGGCCGCCACATCCATTCGCAACGTTCGCCGGTAGAACTCATTCCGCAGCCCAAACGTGGCCAACTGAGAAAACCGCTCGACCAGGATCATACTGGCCATCAGGAACAGGTCCTTGACCAGGGTCCCTACCAGCAACAGGACGACGACCAGCAGCAGCGTGTCAAATGGCGTGCTGGGCATGTAACGGTCGGCCCACGGTTTGAGCGACTGTCGCATGCCAAGCGCCTGCTGGTCAGCCTGTTTGCGGGCCAGGTTGAGTTCGATGGCCGCCTGCTGTTGCTGTTTTTCTTGCGGGTCGGTCAGTCCTTCCAGCCCCGTGCGCTGGCGGGCCAGGTCGGCCTCTCGCGTTTCGATTGCTCCTTCCAGGCGATCGATATCTTGATCGATCCAGTCGGGCATGGACTTGCCCTGGAACACAACTTCCACGATAGGATAGATCGTGCCGATGTTAGCACCCCAGAAGAGCGCGACCATCAAGCTGCAGAGCAGCGCACTGGCAAGCGTCCAGCGGTGGCGCAATCCATGCCGTACGGCACGTAGGAAGTTCTTCATCCGACCAAATCCATTCGGTCGCTCAACGCCCGTCGTAATGTGAGGGGTTAAGCGTACTCGTCTACGGGAACTGCCTCTTTTACCAGAAACACGCTATTCAGGCCAAGATGAGCCCTACTGCAGCTGCTCCACAGGCCCTGTTCCACATCTGCCGGTCACAACGATCATATCGATTTGTTCAATTCTAAGGCTGCCATCTGCCGATCTTGTTGTCATGGCTTAGAGCCTCGACTGAGTGTGTCTGCGTAGAGGGACATCGATGTCCAGCGGGGGCACTTCAGGGGAGCTTCGTAGTACCGAAACAGGTCGGCAGGAGGATACGGTGATGATGCGACAGATGTTACTTGGCGTTGCCTTACTGGTCACAATTGGCAGCACTGGCTGCAATCTCTTGCCGCAGCGCTGCACGAATTGCCAGCCGAACATGAATCAACCACAGGCTCGCCAGGCAGGATACATGCCGAATCAACAAGTGATGCAAGCCTCCAGCGTCCTGCAGCAGCAGGGAAGGATGCAGATGCCTGCCCAGGCGATGCAGCCGCCGGGGATGATGCAGATGCCTGCCCAGGCGATGCAGCAGCAAGCCGGGCCTCCCACGGCAGCTTATTCCTATCCGTACTACACGACTCGTGCACCACGCGACTTCTTGATGAGCAACCCGCCCTCGATTGGTCCCTGATTCGACAGCACGACAGGCACCATAACTCTGCGGCAGCCGATCCGGCTTACCCTAGCCGTCGTACTGGCCGACCACCAGCGTTACGTTCTGGCCACCAAAGCCGAAGCTGTTATTCAGCGCGAACCTGCAATCGGCCTGCCTCGCCTCATTGGGAATGTAATCCAGGTCACATTCCGGATCAGCATTCTCATAGTTGGTGGTAGGTGGCAGGACATTGTCACGAATTGCCATCAGGCAACAGATTGCCTCGGTAACTCCAGCGGCCGTGATCAGGTGGCCCATCATGCTCTTGGTGCTGGAGATCGGCGGCGGACTGCCAGCGAAAACTTCACGGCAGGAAAAAGTCTCGGTTCGATCGTTCACCTGGGTGCTGGTGCCGTGGGCGTTCACATAGTCGATATCGGAGGGATCGAGTCCGGCATTCTTGATCGCCATCCGCATGCAGGCGATTGCACCACGTCCTTCCGGGTGAATATCGGTGATCCGGTAGGCGTCGGCAGTGGATCCATAGCCCAGCACCTCGCCGTGGATCTCAGCACCGCGACGGCGAGCATGTTCGAGTTCTTCCAGGATGACCATGCCAGCTCCCTCACCGAGCACAAAGCCATCCCGCAGGCGGTCAAAGGGCCGCGACGCTCCCTGGGGATTGTCATTATTGGTGGAGAGTGCGGTCAGCAGGTTGAAGCCAGTGACTCCCATCGGGTGAATCATGCTGTGTGCACCACCCGAGATCATCACCTCGGTCTCACCCCGCTTGATAAAGTCGGTTGCCTCACCGATCGCCTGGCTACTGGCGGCACAGGCAGTCAGCGTGTTGACCGACGGACCCTGGATATTGAACATCCGGCAGATATGACTGGCCGGCATATTCGGCAGGTTTTCGAGTTCCAGACGGTGATTGAAGGCGGTGTTGGCTCGATTGATGAATCCCGAATATTCTATTCCCGCCTCACCAACTCCGGCTGCCACCGACGAGGTGAAAGCATCAAAGTCGACAAAGCCTTCACCACAGCCGAGATAGGCACCGAAACGCAAGGGGTCGATCCCGCTGTCCATGATCCCGGACGAGTTGACTGCCTGGATGGCAGCACCGATGGCGAAGCGGGTACGGCGACCACGTTCGACCCAGTCGGCGGGGTCTTCACCTACCTTGGAGACATCCCAGTCCTTAACCTCAGCTGAAATCTTGGTGGGAAAACGGCTGGCGTCAAAGACGGTTGTGTAGTCAACGCCGGAGGCACCCTCCTTGACGGCAGACCACACCGATTCGACATCATGACCGAGCGGGTTCACGCTGCCCAAGCCGGTAATAACCACCCTGCGTGTCATCGCAATGATTCCTTCGAAACCTGTTGCCACTACTCAATCGTGGACGGACGGCCGTTATTGTACCGCCAAAATCCGAGAGCGACGATATCCCTGACAGCACCAGCACGTCAACGCCAGGTTATGCAGAAGGCGGCGCGATCTCGTCGCCGAGTATGCCACTTTCCAGAGCTTCCTTCTCGGCCTCTAACATGAAAGCTGGTGGCAGCTTCGGTTCACCCTCGGGCGTCTGCAAGACATCGAACATGCCGAACTTGCGCATGGTAGCGAGAAAGTCGGCCGGGTAGAACTGCTGCACCCCTTCCATCCGCTCAGGAATGAAGCCAAACACCAGGTTGATCTCAGCCTGCAGTATGTCGTCCTTGTGGCTGGTCCCCTTGATGATCGCTCCTTCTGGAGTTTGAGTTTCAAGGGTAGCGGTGTATGTCAGTCGGTCACCAGGAACGGCCAGTTCATGAAAGGTCGCTCGACTTACTTTGGCCAGAATCACACAGCGCTCAAAGCCAACCATCTCGCCGACCAGCAGCCCACCGGTCTGGGCCAAGCCTTCCACGATCAGGGTGGATGGAAAGATCGGGTAACCGGGCCAGTAATCGTGGATGTGGTCCTCAGTCAGGCTGACTGTCTTGATAGAGACTGCCCGCTGACCACTGACGAACTCGACAAACCGATCGATGTGATACCAGCGCATTCCGATTCGATTCCAGCAGGAAAGAAGATCAACGGAAAGCGGTCACCGCAGCACCTGCCAAGCAGTCCTCGCTGGGCTGCCTGGCCAATCCTGCACTGCCTATTCAGCATCGCCGCCTAGAGCGAGTTTGTGAACAACCATCTGGCACAGATCCTGAACGGTCAGCAGGTCACCAAAATTTTTCAGTGAGGGATCATTCTCAAAGGAAGACAGGTCAGCATACGGCATGCGTTCTTTGAGAGCGGCGACCCCGGCATCGGTAACTCGCCCTTCCTGGACAAACTGCTCGTCGGTCAGGATATCGTCTGGATAGAAGTCCTCGCGATTGAGCGAGAGGTCAAACGACTTTTCAAGCTGGTGCATGATGTCGAGGAAGTCGATCGACTCCGCGCCCAGGTCACCAAGCAGGGTGGATTCCGGTTTGACCGGATCATCGGGGACCAGTGTCTCGTCAAGGATTTCATTGACCGTTTTGTAAATCTCTTCGCTACTGGGTGCCATCAGGTTCTCGCTCCCATTCTTGTTCAACTAAATCGGTGATCATGCTCTCCCGCAACCGGGAGTCTAGCTTTACTCAGTCGGCTCTGTCGCGGAGTCCGTGGCCATTGGCCAGAGGATCGCGTATTGCCGCCGCAACTTAATTCTCAGGTAATCATCGGTATCTGCCCGCGCCGGGTGCCTGTCTGCCAGGTTAAATCGCTCAACGAGCAATCGTCCACTCACCGCAATTCGGTCTTCCACCACTCCCTGGGCCTTTAGCGTCGTGCTGGTATCATCCTGCTTGATAATCTCCGCCGTCACGACGAGCGATTGTCCAGGAACAACGAAGTCCGCGCACTTCAGGTTGCGGATTTCCTTGAGTACCACCATCGAGTGTGCAAAGTCCTCACTCTTGCGGATCAGCCAGGCCGATGCCTGAAACAACGACTCCACCATTAGCACCCCTGGCATGCAGGGAAACAGTGGAAAGTGATCTTTCAAGTACTCCTCGGTCTGGGAAAGTGTTTTGATCGCAGTGATCTGCGATCCCTCTTCCAGTTCGAGAATGTGGTCAATCAAGCTGAACTGCATTGAACGTTCTTGCCCGATCGTGCGGAACGGTCAGGTCCCCATAGCACCAACGAGCTTCAGGGAAACACTAAATATAGTCAGCACCCCTGAATGCCACAACGGGCATCCGTCCGCCTCGTCGTGCAACCACCAGACGACAAACGGCCAGCCTGTTTATCGGGCATGATGGCCCTGCCGCAAGCCCTCCTCAAGTCGCTTCGTCGATCGCTTCCTGCAACTGCTGTTGCGTCGCAACTCCAACAAATCGACGGGCTTCACTGCCACCCTTGAAGACGATGACGGTGGGAATGCTCATGACCTTGTAGTTCTGGGCAATCTCGGTGTTGTCATCAATATTGAACTTGGTGACCTTGGCCACGCCGGCGTTTGCCTCCGCCAGCTGTTCAATCACCGGCGTTAGTTGTCGGCAGGGACCGCACCAGGGAGCCCAGAAATCGACCAGCACAGCTTGCTCGGATTCCAGTACCTCGCTGGCAAAGTTTTCACCGTTCAGTTCCAATATACTTCCCATGCTCGGCTCCTTGTCTGCGGCTGCAACAGCTGAACCCGGTCTTACTCTCGGCGATTCTAGCTGCCGCACGACAACTGTCAATCAACCTCAGCCAGGACGCAAGGTCACCACCATGAAATGCTTCCTCGTCGAAAAAGACGACGATGGTACGATCCGGCAGTCGGTCAGCGAGCAATCACTTCAGCCAGCGGCTGACGACGATCTGCTGATCGACGTTGCCTACTCCTCGGTCAACTACAAGGACGCCCTGGCAGCCTCCGGCCACCCCGGCGTTGTCCGCTGCTTTCCCCATGTGCCGGGCATCGATGCGGCAGGTACGATCGCCCAATCCAGTCATCCATCCTTGCCCGTCGGCAGCGCCGTTACCGTGACAGGCTATGGTATGGGAAGTAGCCACTGGGGAGGCTGGGCCCAGCAGCTCCAGGTCCCCGCCAACTGGGTTGTGCCACTGCCAGATGCTCTCTCCATGGAGCAGGCGATGGCACTCGGTACCGCTGGCGTGACTGCCGCACTTTCCATCCAGGCACTGCAAGCCCATGGCGTAAGTCCGGAGTGCGGCCCTGTGGCGGTCAGTGGCAGCAGCGGAGGCGTCGGCAGCCTTGCTGTTCGGATTCTCTCCCAGCTTGGTTATGAAGTCATCGCGGTCTCTCGAAAGACAGAATTCCAGCAGCAACTTCAGCAATGGGGAGCTGATCGCTGCTGGTCACCCGGGGAACTGGAAGGGGATCTCAGTAAGCCCATGCTGCGAGCAGAGCTGGCCGGTGCCATCGATACCGTCGGAGGTACAGTGCTCGGTAGCTTGCTGCGCCGGCTGCAAGCACGAGGATGTCTCGCCGCCTGTGGCATGGCCGGCAGTGACGAACTGGATCTGACCGTCTATCCCTTCATTCTCCGCGGCGTGACGCTGGTCGGTATCGACTCGGCCGAAGAACCGCTCGACAGTCGAACGGCAGCCTGGAATCAACTCGCTGCTGAATTCCGACCGACGGGACTGGGCGAGGACAATCACGTTATCTCACTCTCAGAACTAGCCGCCACAGCCAAACAAATGCTGGCAGGACAAACCACTGGCCGAACCGTCGTCGACGTTCGAGCTTAGTCCATCACCGCTCACGACTGATCGCGAACTGACTGCAGGCAATTAGGCAAGTCTGGCAAGATAGAAAAGTCCTCGCGGGATCCTGCCCTCAACAATTCGTCGCCTGCCGACTCCTCAAAGCCCGATACAAACAGCAGAGGCCAGGACCACGGCCTTTGGAGGGCTTTGCCATGCTGACTGTCCACTCAATGGATCAGACTCGTGACGACCACGGCCTATCTCGCCGCGCCTTTCTGCAGACCAGCCTGCAGATCGGCACGCTTGGTTGTGGAGTCCTGTCGCTTCCGCAGCTACTCCGTGCCAAGGCAGCGGATCCTCAGCAAGCTGGCAGCAGGAGTCACAAGTCCGTCATCTGGCTCTGGTTGGCCGGCGGACCCACACACGTGGAGACGTTTGATCCCAAGATGACGGCGCCGTCGGAGTACCGCAGCTTGACTGGCGAGGCGACCACGCCACTGCCTGGCATCACGATCGGCGGCAGCTTGAATCGACTGGCCAAAGTTGTCGACAAGATGGCGATCATTCGGTCCTTTGCGCACAACGACAGCAGTCACGGCTCAGCAACACAGCGACTGATGACCGGCTACAACGACCGCACAAACATGCGACCGTCGCTCGGTTCCATGCTGGCCCACAGCTTTGGCACAACGGACCCGACTAGCGGCATGCCGACGTATGTTCGGCAGCGATCGATTAGCGGCGATGGACCGGGCTGGCTGGGGACCAACTATGGCCCCTTCAACCCCAGTGGACCGGCCCGCACAGACATGGATATCCAGGTATCGACGGCCCGGCTTGCCGACCGCCGAAACTTGCTGGGACAGCTCGACCGCATCAACCGTCAGTTTGACGCCGCCGGCCAGATGCAGGGCATGGATGGTTTTGAGCAGCAGGCATTTAACCTGATCCTGGGCAGTGCTCCCAGGGCATTCGATGTCGACCAGGAAAGCACCGCGACTCGCGAGCGTTACGGAGCGGGCCTCGGCCGCAGCTTGCTGACGGCCCGCCGGCTGGCCGAAGCGGGTTGTTCATTTATGACTGTCAGCTACGGCGGCTGGGATATGCATAGCGGCATCCTGCGGGGCTTCCAGGGTGGCCGTTCCGAACAGGTCGACCAGGGCCTCTCCGCCCTGATCGAGGATCTTGACGACCGCAACATGCTAGACGATGTGCTGGTCGTGGTGACCGGGGAGTTTGGTCGCACACCAAAGATTAATGCACGTGGGGGTCGAGACCACTGGGGACGGCTCTGTACGCTGGCCCTTGCCGGTGGCGGGTTCTCGATGGGCCAGGTGATCGGTAAATCATCCGCTCGCATCGAAGAACCGGTCCAGCGACGGCTGACACCGCAGGACCTGATAGCCACGATCCTCACGATGTATGGACTGGATTACCGGCTGCAATACGTCAACAATCAAGGACGCCCGACGTACTTGATTGAAGATGGCCAACCTATTGCAGAACTGATCTAGTCCATGACACTTCGCTCATCCCGCCAGTCTCTCGGCAGACGATACCCTGCCGAGGGCCTGCTGCTGGTCCTGCTGGCCTGCTGCTGCTCATCGCTGCCAGCACAGACTACCGCCACGCCAGCCACCTCCGTCTCGGTTCGTCCCGGCTTCAAAGTCGAATTACTGCGATCGGCCAGGGCCGATGAGGGATCCTGGATCAGCATCTCGTTTGACGACCAGGGTCGACTTATTGTTGGCCGTGACAAGCAGGGAATCGCACGGCTGACGCTCAGCGAGGCAGCAGAAGAGACTCGCTATGAACTGATCAACAACACACTCAAACACTGCCGCGGCGTGCTGTATGCCCACAACAGCATCTATGCCTCTGCCACCAACGGCGAGGGCATCTACCGCTTGCGAGACACAAATGGTGACGACAAGTACGACGAGGTGAAGCTATTAAAGTCGCTTGACTATCGCAGTCGCTATGGTCACGGCGCAAATCAGCTGGTCCTCGGCCCCGACAAGATGATCTACGCCGTGCTCGGAAACGATATCACACTGCCCGAGCATACCGACCCCAACTCGGCCTACCGGAATCCGCAGAACGATCAGCTCTTGCCAAATCCCCACGATGCCGGTCAAGACAATCGCGTCGGTCGCATCATCCGCTTCAACCCGGAAGGGACGTCCTGGCATGTCGTGGCCGGTGGCTTTCGCAACCAGGTCGACATCGCCTTTAATGCCGATGGTGAGATGTTTACCTACGATGCCGACATGGAATGGGATGTCGGCCAACCCTGGTACCGGCCGACGCGGCTCAACCACGTGGTTTCCGGAGGTGAGTATGGCTGGCGATGGGGCACCGGCAAATGGCCTGTCTATTACGAGGATAGTTTGCCCAGCACGCTCGATACCGGCCTCGGTTCTCCGACCGGCATGGTCTTCGGCTACAAGACTGAATTTCCTCACCCCTATCGCCAGGCCCTCTACATGGCGGACTGGCAAAACGGCCGCATCTTGATGGTCCGCATGACGCCGGATGGGGCCAGTTATCGCTGTGAGTACGAACTGTTCGTTGAAGGCGCACCGCTGAATGTCTGTGATATGACAGTTGGATCGGACGGAGCACTCTATTTCATCACGGGTGGTCGCGGTTCCCAGTCCGGACTCTACCGGATCACCCATCTCGGTCCCAGGAAGCCGCCCGTCGGGCCGTCGGCAACCTTCGACTTTGCCGGCCAGGCGCGAAGACTGCGGCATAAACTGGAAAGCTTCCATACCAGGCAGGACCCCGCCGCCATCGACATCTGCTGGCCTGCACTCCACAGCGGTGACCGCTGGATTCGTTACGCCGCCCGGGTGGCAATCGAAAACCAGCCAGTCGAGAGCTGGCGGCAGCGGGCACTCAGCGAGCCCAATCCGCTGGCCTCCGCCGTCGCCCTGCTGGCGCTGGCTCGCCAGGGAGAAGCTGCTGACGGGCCAGCTCTGCTGGCTGCCTTGCTGAAGCACGACCTGGCGACACGTGGTCCCAGCGATCTGCTGGCCTGGTTACGTGCAGCCCAGGTCTGCTGCGTCCGTTTGGGCAGGCCCAGCGACGACACCGTGCTGGCACTCCGTACAAAACTCGAATCGGTGTACCCCCACTCGCACCTTCCCGCCAATCACCTGCTCTGCGAACTACTGGTCTACCTGGAGTCACCCAGCGTCGTGGCCAAGACAGTCGCCAGGCTGCAGGACAGCTCCACTCGACCCCAGCAGGTCCGGTTTGCCCGCTTGCTGACGTTCGCCAGGCAGGGCTGGGATAACGACAGCCGGCTGGCCATGATCCAGTGGCTGCAGCGTGCCCGCAGCTACCAGGGGGGCAAGTTATACCCCGACATGATTGACCACATCAGGCAGGATTTCGTCGTCGGCCTGACCGACCAGGAGAAACAGCCACTGGCAGCTGCTCTGGCCAAACTCGAGCTTCCGCTGCAGGAACTACCGGTACCTCCGGCCCGACCCGTGGTCCAGGAATGGCAGCTGGACGAACTTCGCGCCGCCGTCGCAGATATATCTTCAGCTCGCTCGCATCAGCAGGGCCGCCAGGCATTGCTGGCTGCCAGCTGCCTGCGCTGTCACCGGATCGGAAACGAGGGGGGCCAGGTGGGCCCCGACCTGACAAGTGTTGGGCGACGTTTCACCGCACTGGCTATTCTCGAGTCGATCGTTGAACCCAACAGAGTGATTGATCCGAAGTACCGCTACACGGCCTACCAGCTGGATGATGGCAGGATCGTGGTGGGCCGCACCGCTCATGTCAGCCAGAAAGAAATTGTCATCGAAGTCGATCCGGATACGCGTGAGCAGGTCAAGGTGGCCCGCCAGCAGATCGAACAATCGCGACCAGCAAAAATCTCGCCCATGCCAGGCGGCTTGATCAACGTGCTAACCCGTGACGAGATCCTCGACCTGGTCGCCTACTTGATAGCTGGTGGCAATGCCGCTCATCCGGTCTTCCAGCCTGCGGAACAGGACAAGCCATGAAACGAGTCAAGTACGGTGTGATCGGACTGGGCTGGTTTGGCCAAAAACACTGCGAGGCACTCGCAGCCTTGCCCAACGTCAAACTGCATTCGCTCTGTACCCGTAACCCAACGCGACTAGCCGAACTGGCTACCAGCTTCGAGGTCCAGAACACCTATACCGACTATCAGCAGATGCTGGCTGACCCGGAACTGGAAGCGGTTAGTATTGTCACGATGTGGGACAAGCACCTGCAGCCAACGGTGGCTGCACTCGAAGCGGGGAAGCATGTGCTGGTCGAAAAACCGCTAGCCTCCACGGTCGAAGACTGCCAGCAGATCGTTGATGCCGCTGCGGCTGCCGATGGGTACTTCATGACCGGACATATCTGCCGCTTCAATCCACGCTACGTGGCAGCCTGGGAGGCCATTCGCGAGGGGCGGATTGGCAAGATCATCTCGATGTACGCCCGTCGTAACATTCCCGCCGCCGTCACCGAGGGGATCCTCGATAAGATCGGGCCGATTATCGGTGATGGAGTTCACGATACCGACCTGATGCTGTGGTACAGCCAGGACCAGATCCTCAGTGCCTATGCCCAGACTGTTGACGTCAGAGGCAAGAAACACCCGGACCTCGGCTGGACCATGTACCGCTTTGCCAGCGGCGCCACAGGGGTTCTGGAAAACGTCTGGTGCCTGCCCGATAAGACCGCTTTCCAGATCGACGAACGGATGGAGATCATCGGCACCGAAGGCTCGATCCATATCCACGAAACACATCCCAACTTTTCCATCAGCGACAAGGATGGCTGGCACTCGCCCGATACCACTTACTGGCCCTCGCTGCATGGCCAGCGGGCCGGTGCACTGCGTGATGAGCTGTCCTACTTTGTCACCGCAATTCAGCGCGGCGAGCCACCCACGGTGATCACGCCGCAGGAATCGCTGGAAGCTGTGCGAGCCTGCCTGGCGGCCGAACAATCAGCGGCCTCGGGTGAGCTGGTGAAGCTCGAGTCGGGGAGCCAGGGGTAACGGGATAGCGGTTAGGGATCCGTCATCCGGATCCCAGCGGCTGCGCGCCTCGCATGTCCGCGTACCCGCCACCCTTGGAACCGGTAGGCTGTGAACCGAAATAGCGGGGATCATCCCAGGCATCCCCGGCCGGCTGATAGCGGACATCGCAGGACAAACGAACCCGCTCACGGGGCGAGCGATTATCGAGCGAACCATGCATCAACTGCATCTGAAAGATCAGCACGTCACCAGCCCGGAATTCGGCTGTCAGTAATCGTACCTCTCGCTGTTCAGCCAGATCGATTGGATGCAGCGCACTCTGAGCATCGTAGGCTGCCTGCTGGATCGTCTGGTTGGAGCGGTCACTCGAATAGTCATGCTGGCTGATCGGCTCCAGCAGGTCAGCAAAAGTATGTGACCTCTCCATGACCGCCAGCGGTCCTTCTTCTATAGCGACGTCGCCCAGCGGCACCCAGGCCGTATGAATGGAAGGCGAAAATCCCGCGAAGAAAGGCAGGTCATAATGCAGCCGGGTTCCTGGCCCGGGAGGCATCGGCCGCACGTACATCAGGTCGTGCGGCCGAGCTGGCTGATCCATGACCGCCGATAGCACTTCGCGCAGCTGGTCACCATGCGTCACAGCTCGCAGCGCCTGGCCCTCGCTGACTGCTGACCAAAAGGCGCCGAGATCTGGATACAGCTCCGCTCGGCGACTTGTCCCAGTACTGATCCCCTCGCTGGCGGGCGACTGGATTTCGCCCACGTCACGCAACTTTGCGAAGACCTCGGAGCGAGCAGCCAGCACAGCGGCACGATCCAGCACCGATCGCAACAGCAGGTAGCCCTGTTCAGCGAACTCGCTGGAGACGGCAGCATGATCGGCGAGTTGACCGTCGAACTGTCGCAATTCAGCCAGTCGATCTGCTGGCAGCTGGCGGCCCTGGATCGTGCATTCTGGCTGAATCATTTCAACATCCCTAGGCCAGCGTGATCACATTCTGGGCACCGCCATCGACCGGAATGGTATGTCCGGAGATATAGAGGGAGGCGTCACTCGCCAGGAAGGCAACCACGGCCGCAACATCCTGCGGTTCTCCCCAACGGCCCGCTGGTACGCGCTTCAGCACCCTGGCCGACCCTTCCGGGTTGTTCTGCAATTCACTGGTCATCGGTGTTCGAATCCAGCCGGGCGCGACCGCATTCACTCGCACTCCCAGCGGCGTCCATTCAGCCGCCAGGTCACGGGTCAGAGCAACAATCCCACCCTTGGTGATGCCATAGGCTGACC
>CAUZOB010000056.1:0-24864 GCA_963581185.1 Planctomycetota bacterium
ACTGCATCGCATTCCCCAAGACGCAACGTGCTACTGACTTGATGACCGAGGCACCCGGGAGTGTTGACCGCGCACAACTTGAAGAGCTCGGTATTCGTACCATTCCGCTCGATGAGTCCTGAACCTGAACCTGCAACTGCTGGGCATGCTGGACCAGCTTGGATCCGATGGCAAAGAAGACAATTGAGCAGGTTGATGTGGTGGGGAAAAAAGTCCTCATGCGTGTCGACTTCAATGTGCCGCTCGACGACGACGGTAATGTCAGCGACGATCGCCGTATCCAGATGGCGCTGCCGTCGATTCAGAGTGTGCTGGATCGTGGTGGCAGCCTGGTCTTGATCAGCCACCTCGGGCGGCCTGGTGGTGAAGGGGACGACAGCCGGTTCAGCCTGCGTCCAGCTGCCGAACGACTGGACCAGTTGATTGACCAGCCAGTCACTTTCGCCACCGATACGGTCGGCCAGCAGGCACAACAGAAGGCCGGGCAACTCCAGCCGGGAGAAGTCCTGCTGCTGGAAAACCTGCGGTTCGATCCGCGGGAAAAGGCCGGCGATACAGAGTTTGCCGGCCAACTTGCTGCCTTGGCGGATGTCTACTGCAATGACGCCTTTGGGACCTGTCACCGACAGCATGCCTCGATGGTGGCCGTGCCGCAGGCGATGCAGGGCAAGCCGCGAGTTGTCGGTTTTCTGGTCGAGCGTGAGATTCGATATCTGAATAATGTGCTCGCCAATCCAGCTCGGCCGTTCGTGGCTGTACTGGGTGGAGCCAAGGTGTCAGACAAGATCAAGGTGATCGAAAACCTGCTGGAGATCTGTGACCATGTGCTGATTGGCGGTGCGATGGCCTACACCTTTTCACTGTCCCAGGGAGGACAGGTGGGCGATAGCCTGGTGGAAGTTGATCGAGTTGAGCTGGCGAGCCAGTTGATCGACGCCGCTGGCGAACGACTGGTGCTGCCGGTCGATACACATTGCGGCGACAATTTCAGCAGCGACTGTGAAAAAGTTGTCGTTGCGGCAGGCCAGGTGCCGGAGGGATTCGAGGGACTCGATATTGGCCCACAGACAGCGGATCGTTTTGCGGACATCGTGCGATCGGCAAAGACGGTGGTCTGGAACGGTCCCATGGGTGTGTTTGAAATGCCGCCCTTCGATGAAGGTACCCGTCGGCTGGCCGAGGCGATTGCCGAGGGGGATTCGACCAGCATTATCGGCGGCGGAGACAGTGCCGCCGCTATCCAGCAACTTGGTTTCGCCGACAAGGTCTCGCATATCAGCACCGGTGGGGGAGCCAGCCTGGCGATGCTCGAGGGACAGAACTTTGTAGCGGTAGACATGCTTGATGATGCCTGAAAATGAATTGGAGAAACCTGTGATCAAGATTGCCAGCCTTTCATTTTTCAGCGTTCTTCTGCTCTCGCTCGGTAGCCTCTCTGCTGCCGAACCCACCCAGCACCTGCTCTGGCCGGATGGAGCTCCTGGGGCACTGGGTGATGCTGACAAGGACAAGCCACGACTGCTGGTCTCGCTGCCTGACAAGGACAAGGCCAACGGCGCGGCGATCGTAATCTGTCCTGGCGGCGGATACGGCGGCCTGGCGATGGGGCATGAGGGCCATGAGATCGCCGCCTGGGTCAATTCGCTTGGGATCGCTGGCTTGATCCTGGATTATCGGCATCGTGGCAAGGGCTATGGACACCCGCATCCGCTGATGGATGCCCAGCGCGCCGTGCGACTGGCTCGACACAACAGCAAGGACTGGGGCATCGACCCGCAGCGGATTGGCATTCTCGGTTTCAGTGCCGGTGGGCACCTGGCCTCGTCGGCGCTGACGCATTTTAAAGCAGGTAAGGCAGATGCGGATGATCCAGTCGAGCGGCTCTCGTCACGGCCGGACTTTGGTGTGCTCTGTTATGCGGTGATTGCCTTCGATGAACCGTACACGCACCGGGGTTCACAGCGGAACCTGCTGGGTGCGGATGCCAACCCCGAATTGGTCAAGAAGATGTCGAGCGAGAAACAGGTGACTGCTGAGACGCCGCCCACGTTTCTCTGGCACACCAGCGAGGACAAGGGTGTGCCGGCGGAGAACAGTGTGCAGTTTTTCCTGGCCTTGCAGCGAGCGGGCGTGGTGGCCGAGTTACATGTATTTGAGAAGGGTCGTCATGGAGTCGGGCTGGCGCGAGATATTCCTGGCACGTCGGCCTGGCCCGGTCGGCTACACGAGTGGCTCAAAGTGCGTGGCGTGGTACCGGCTGAATAGTCACGGTAGCCGACTCCCAGCGGGAGTCGGCTTGGCGTGTTAAGGAACCTGTTCTGCGAAGCCTTGGCGAAGCAGAATTACTCGGTATCGACAATTCGCACTTTGATCTCGTCCGAGTTGCCTCTCAGTTCCGGAGCGTACATTGCCTTGGCAATCGTCGGCAGCGCACTGAACGTGCCCGGAATCTCTGCCCTCAGCCGATACGACACGCTATGCCGACCGCGCGGCAGCTGCTGCAGGAAGAACGCAACTCGATCATCACGCATTTCCCGATACGATCGCAGGCCACGATTGTTATAGCCGCTGCGTAAATCCACCGCTTCAAATCCCGCAGCCTTGCGATCCTCGAAGATCACGTACTCGTAATCGTTCTTGCTCTCGATCTCCAGCTCAACCTCTACCAGGTCGCCGCTGGTCACAACGCCCAGGTTCTCAATCGGTACCCGCTCGTACTTCGGCACACGTTGACCAATCGGCTGACCACGTTGGCCCGGCACAGGGATTTCCTGTTCCACAGCAACCAGCTTGTAGTAGCGACGCTGGACCTTGACTTCCAGCCCGGCGGCCGTGATATGGTCCTCGAGTGTGAAGTTGGTGAGGTAGGCATTGAAGTAAACGGGGCCCTGGCCGCGGCGACGCAGCTGAATCTCATGAGCCCCATCAGTTACCGCCTCGCCGCTGATGACAAACTTGTTGTCAAACGTGAACAGGTTGCCCTCGTTGATGGCAACTTCCTGTCGCTTTTCGCCATCGATCCAGACTTCCACGACCATATCCGGCTTGGTTTCACCGCTGGCTCGCAAGTACTCACCAAAAGCCTCGATACAGATTGCCGTGTCTCGCGTGGACTTCCAATAAGTACCGTGCTTGCGGTTATTCAGCAGGTATTTCACCAGCCGCGAAGCCTGCACGCTTTCTGGCTTCACGCGGGCCAGCAGTTTCAGGTAATACGCATTGGCTTCAATCTCGCTGCCATGCCAGTACCACCAGGAATGCCCTTCGGGCAATCGCAGGTAGGCTGTTTCGTTTTCCTCATCCTGAACAAGGAACTGTTCGATGTTGCGAACGAGCATATCGAGTTGTTCCTTGTGCTCGCCACGCTCCAGCGCCAGGGCGAACATCGCCTTGGAGTAAACCGCCAGAGCGACTCGATCCCGGTAGAGGAATTCTCGCATCTCAGCATTTTCCAGCTGAGCATCGACCAGCACCATGTAAACCATAGCGTCCAGGTTACCGGCCTTGTCCTTCCAGGGATCTGTCGTGGTCGGCGCATTCTTGAGCATCTGCACCTGCTGGGCCTGGTATCGCTTGAGCCAGGCGATGCCACGGTCCAGCACTCCGGGCGGCATCGTGACATCATTCTGCTGGGCAATCTGCAGGCCATGCACGACGACACAGGTGGTATGCGGATAGCTGCGCTCGCCGCGGCCGCTGAACCAGCCCCAGCCGCCGTCGCCGATCTGCATACTGGTCAATCGCTTGACACCCTCGCGGACCATGCGGTCCAGTTCGTCCTCGTCAAACACCGGATTACGATCAAACCGCTTCCACTGGGCGGCCCGCTGCTGGTCGTTGCCGATCTCCTGGGCGTTAAGATTTGTCCGCTTTTCCTGAATCTCTGCCAGGTTCAGGTTCATATCCAGCAGGATCTTCTGTGTGATCACCGATGGCAGGAAGCGATTCAGTGTCTGCTCGGTACAACCGTAGGGAAAGTCTGCCATGTAGGGCAGGGCATCCACCATGGCCCCGGCCAGTGTGGGCGAATAGCGGATTTCCAGTACCGATTCATCGACTCGTCGCTCGGTCGGCACGCTGATCGAGACAAGTGACGAATCCTCATCGGGCCGAATCGTGCCGGCCCAGGATTCTGTCTTGAGGATCCCGTGCACATGGCAGGGCAGCTGCATCTCGACGGCATCGGATTCCTCGTCAGTCAGCGCCAGCATGCGGACCGTGGCCATGCCTTCACGTTCGACACGAACCCGCCAGTCAACTCGTCTTTCTCCGTTGGCCTCCACTCTCACGTTAATGGTCACCGGGTCGAGTGAAACCAGTTCTTCACCGTCCAGCTCGAGCGTGACGCGTATATCCTTGTCGTCTGGAAGATAGTTATGCACGTTGGCCGACAGTACCACTTCGTCCTTCTGGACAAAGAAACGTGGTGCCTGTAATCGCAGGATCACGTTCTTGCGAGTGATCACCTCGGTGTGTGCTTCGCCCACGCGAGTACCGTGTCCCATACCCCAGGCATTGATTTTCCAGGTGGTCAGGCTCTCCGGTAGCTGGAAGGAAACGTCAGCAATACCGGTGGCGTCGGTTGTCACGGCGCCGACCCAGAGGGCGGTATCGGCAAAGTTACTGCGAACTGCGGGCTGTTCCAGGGCGCCGTTGCCCTGCTGATTTACTGGCAGACCCTCTGCTGATCTGGAATTACCGACCGCAGCAGCAAGGCCTGGCCCGCCTGGTCCCGGCATAGCCATGGCCGAATCCGCCATTTCGGCCACGCCTTCCATGTCGCCACCACCGCCCATGCCGCCCATCATCATCGTTTTTTGAACGCGTCCGTCGCGCTGTCGTCCATTCTCGACGGCTTGCATTTCTTCGGCGACATTGCGGCCAAAGATGCCGATTGGCTGCATCGCGTCGTGACCCTGCTTGACGATGATCGGTTCATGGCGATTCAGGTTGGATTCGGTGGAAGGGTGATGATTGCGACGCCATTTCCAGAAGAACTCGCGAATCTCAGGCACATTGCTACCGCCCGAGATGTACTCCACCGACTTGTCATAAACGGAAATGACGGTGCTGCCCTGGAAATTCTCACCATTGGCGTCGGTCAGGTGGACGCGCAGCTGGGCTTCGTCACCCGGCTTGTAGACCTCGGCGTTGGGAATCACATCGACTTGCAGAATCCGTTCCTCGGGAGGCACGATGATCTGCTTGACTTCCATATGGACCTGACCATTGCTGATCGTGACCGCTTCCACGAAGAAATTAGGCATGTCCTTTTTCGTGACCGGAATCTCCTCGATCGTGCTTTTGCCCTTCAGCTGCAGTACGCGTGGCTTGAGGTAGACACCATTGGATGGTCTCACAAACAGCAGCACCGTACTGTCGGCCCTGTTCGTGTTGATCTGCAGCCGCACCGTATCCCCGTCCTGGTACTGTTGCTTGTCCGGAATCAACTCGAGGTTATTGAAGCGGTACTTTCGGCCATCGAAACCGTCGCCCACGATGGTCAGGATGTAGCCACCCTCGATGGTGTGTCCAAGGCTATCGGTTATTTCCAGCGACAGCCTGTACTGGCCTGCGGCGGAGGCGGCGATCTGCTGGCTGGCGCTGCCTGTCGCGTCGGTCTCCATATCCCAGGAGCGAACGGTTGTTTCCACCGGCTTGCCACGACGATCGTAGCTGATCTTCAGCAACCGCAAGGTGCCCTTCCCCTCGACCGGTTTCTCATCCAGCGTCTGGGCCTGGAATCGGGCCTGAATCGTATCGCCGACCTTGTAATAACCATTCTCGGTCCAGCTGAAGATCTTGAATGGCTGGCGGGCTACCAGCACATTGCTCTGGCCAACAATTGTTCGCCGCGACTGATCTCGTACCTCGGCCGTGATCTCGTACTTGTGATCTGAATTACCGTAGAGGGCTTCAGCGAGTGCCGTGTCAATCTCGACTTCGACAGTCCCATCGGGCCGGATATCGGTTTCCAGTTCCATTACCAGCTCGGGTGGCGTCATCTGCTGGGACCACCACCAGGGGAATGGCTGCATACAGCCGGACCACGTACCAAATCCCGGGTACCAGGGATAGTCGTAACAGAACCACCAGTAGCCGGGCTCAAAGCACCAGTCCCAGGGTGCAATCGGGTACCAGTTCTGCTGGTAGTCTGATCGCATCACGCGGATCTTGACCGTTGCTTCTGTGACAGGGGAACCAAAATAGTAGCGAGCGTGAACGGTCGCCTTGACCAGTTCGCCGAGCATCACTGGCTCACTCGGTGCATCGATCGTGACCTCGTATTCCGGCTTCTTGTACTCTTCCACGCGGAACGAGTTGCCACCCGATGCGCGCGGGCGATTGTTGCCGCTGAGTATTTCGATCCGGTAGGCACCCAGGGTGGCGTCCTCGGGCAGCTCCAGCTCGCCCTGCAGCCCACCGAAATCATCCGCTGTCAGGTTCAGCTCAACCAGCTTCTCGTTACGCGGGTTGAAGATTCGCACCAGGAAACTCTTGCCGGCGAACTGTGAATCGTGCTCCTTGTCGTACTGTGAGTGGCGGACCCAGGCACTGTACTGGACCTTGTGCCCCGGGCGGTAGACGGGGCGATCGGTAATACAGAAGATCCGGGTGGCATTGTATTGCTCATCGTGATGACGACCGGTCCAGACACCGCTGAAACCAACGTGTGCCATCCGGCCCTGCTTGTTACGAGCCACGATCAGCCACTGGTACTGGTCGGAAAGCTGCGGTTTGCTGGGAAAAACCTGGCCCTGGGCGTCTGTTTTTTCAACAAAGTTGCGAGTCAGTACTTGGAAGACATTGTTTTCCTTGCGTTCCTGGCGAAAACCGAAGAAATCGACCTCCAGGTCATCGATCGGCACGCCAGTGCGGGCGTCGGCAAAGAAGTAGTAGTTCTGATCCGAGAGCTGCTTGCGAATGATCGATGTGTTGTCGACCCATAACACCACGTGCGTTTCATTGCCGTTTTCCATCTTGGAGGTCAGCAGGTAGGCGCCACCCTGATCGAGTGGCGATTCGACGGTGAGCCGGCTGTCGAAGTGCTGGGGCCGTGGCTTCAGCTGCACCGACCAGCTGGCAACTTGCTCCCCGACGTACTTCTCCTGGTTATTGTGGATCAGCCGGTAACCAAGCTGGCCGATTTGAACTTCTTGCCAATCCAGCCGCTGGGGGTTGCTCTTGAGGTATTCCTTGAGATCGGTGAGCAGCTTATCCACCAGGATCCGCTTGGCAGTGAAAGTGACTTTCTTGCCGTTCCTGTAGCGAAAGCCGAATTCCACGCTGTTGCCAGCTGACAGGTCGCCAACCCCTTCGATTGTTCCCCAGTTACCGATGATCTGTTGCAGCCGCTTGGTTGAATGATGATTTTTCAGCTGGCGGTATCGTTGGGCGATCGTCCCCCACAGCTCCGCTGCCCGCGGGTACTGGCGACGGTTCTCGTAGATCTGAGCGAGTTGCTCCTGGGCTTGATTGCGGTAATTCCCTGCCTGCTCAGTCGCCAGCGATTGGAAGATCCGGATCGGGTTGAATTCCTCGGGCAGCGTGAGTCGCTTGATGCCACTCGCCAGCCGGCAAATCGTCTCGTCATCCGACAGCGTGTGCAGCTGGTAGGTGCCACCGTCCTGGGGTTCGCCGCCCGCCTCGTCCCGACCACGCCGGCCCATGCCGGCCATCGGGAATTGGCTCTGCTGCATTGTCTGGACGCCAAATTGCTGATGCAGGAAGCTGGCGAACTGCCAGCGTACGTCCCGCGTGAAACGGGGATTGCGGCGGACCGCTTCGGCCATTGCCCAGCGCCAGCGTTGCCCGTCATTTTCAGCCTGCTGCCAGCTGTCGACTTCGTGATAAAAGACCGGCTGCCCCTGCTCGTCCACCGGAGCACCCATGTTGGGTAGATAGACTGGGCGCCCCTCTTCAATATCCGGCAGCACAGCGATGTCTGTCAGGTACTGCAGTCGCCAGGCATCGGCAAAGCCATTGCCGTTGAGCAGGGCGTTGGCCATACCCATCTGAAAGGATGCTGCTGCGTCGCCATTCTCTTCCGCCTGGACCATCGGCATCGCCTGCGAATAGAGCTGCAGGCTGCGAACGCGATCACGTTGCTGGCTGTTGGCCACCACGCCACCACCACGACGGGGTCCCCGTTCGTACTCACCCGCCACGCGATGCCCCCAGTGCATCACAGACAGGTACTGGTCGGCCACGGCTCGCAGCAGTTGCCAATCCTGCTGGTGGGTGGCAACCGTCTGCTCGCTGAACTTGTCAAATTCAGCCAGGCGTCCCAGCTGGTTCAGGCAGACGACCGCACGCGTGTAATCGCTGGCCAGCTCGGCGCCCTCCGCGTCCTCGGAGAGGCATAACTGTCGCAGCAGCTGGTAGGCATCATTAAAGTTGCCGTCGGACAATAACTGGGCAGCTTTTTCGCGGTCAGTGGAAATATCCGCAACCGCCAGAGCGTGATGACGTACGGTCATACCGCTGATAAGGAGCAGGGCGACAGTTATAACCAGATAGATACGCTTCATGATTCGACTTCCGCTGGGGTGTGTTCCGTGGTGATGCTATTATCCGCCTTGATTGTTGGACGACAAGTGAAACTCACTAGTTCCCCGCTTAGTGGACCTGTTATTGTTTTCATCGCAGGCAACGATTCTTGTCAACTTGTGACCACTTCGCATACGATGAATCAAAGTGGTTGATGGCAGGACCAGGTGGAAACCCCAACAAAAAGGGCCTCGGCGCGGATGGCATCATTCAATCCATACAAACAGTGGCTGGAGATCTCCTACCAGGGTACGGTGCCGTCGTATTACGAGATGATCGGCATCGACGAGTCGGAAACCGATGGTCAGCTTATCAAGGCGGCCGCCAACCGGGCACTCGCCAGGGTCCGTGGTCACCGCCCTGGCGACCAGGCCGCCATCTGGACCGGCCTGCTTGATCAACTCAGTCAAGCCGCTGCCTGCCTGGCGGATCCGAACATGCGTGCCGACTACGACCAGCTGCTGGTCGATGGAGCTGTCCCTCACAAGGACCTGGCGCAGCCGAGTGCCGAATTCGATTCCCTCGACGACATGCCCAGCCCCTTGCCAGCCGAGCTGCCACCTGTCGCCGCCGAAGTGGCGACCGTGGACGTTGCTGCTGACGATGACCCTTTCGCGCCCTCGCACCTCGGCAGCAACGAATCGGCAGCCGAACCGGTCGCCGAGTCGATCGACTCAGCCGACGCTATCCCAGAAGTTGACGATTCGTCGCTTTCTGAAAGCATGGCCTCTGAGCGATCCGAGAGGGGCTCGCAGATGATCATCATGGTGGCAGCCTCAGCGGCGATGATCGCCGTGCTGCTGGGAGTGGTGATGGTCCTCAGCATGGGCGACGATACGCCTTCTGCCGACAACCCGGACAATAAGGGGACCGAGCAGGTCGCTAGCAATGACAAGGGGACTGCTCAGCCCTCAGGGCCCGGCGAGCGGGTGCCCCGCCCCAGTCCGGCACCCATGCCAGCTCCAGTCACGACACCGTCGCCCGCGCCCGTTCCGATTCCGACAACACCTACCCCGGTCCCGGTCCCGGTCCCGACACCATCGCCTGTTCCGCCTCCCACTCCAACTCCCCCTCCTCCGCCAGTACCTGAGGCACCCAAGCCACTCACGGACAAGGAGAAAACAGAATTGACTGCGGCTTTTGCCGAGGTCTGGGTGGGGCTTGGCGAGCGTAACTTTCAGTACATTGCTGAGCACATGAAAGTAGCCGGCGGACTGGCTCGCACAGACGAACTGGCAGCTGTCCACGATCGCCTGAACCTGTTGGTTCAATATACGCAGGCCTTCGACCGACTGCTCAACCAGTCGCTCGACGAAATGTCTGCCGGCAGCGAGCTGAAGATCGGAACCAGCACGATTGCCGCTGTGGTCGAGGTCACTCCCGAGCAGATCTCTGTCAGGGTGGCGGGCCAATTGAAGAACTTCCTGCGCACGGAGATGAGCAAGGGGCTGATCCTGGGGATCGCCCAGACCAAGTTTGACATGACCAAGCCGGGTTCCGTAATCGCCGTCGGCACGTACCTCGTGACCCGCAAGGGATCGACAGCAGCCGACCGTGAAAAGGCTCGTGAAATATGGCAACAGGCAGCTGGCATGGGAGCGGAGACTGATTACCTGCTCAAACTGCTGGATGATAATTACGATCTCGCAGACAAGCCGGATGAGGCGCCGTGATCTGGCTATCGCATCAGCCGCGCTGCTCCTGAACGTGCACTCTATACGATCGCCGGCCGACGGTTTAGGCTGTAAGGTGACGACTCGCGGGACCGCTTAATGGCCGTGAACTCGTCTGCACGCGTCATAGAATGCAGTGAATCCCATGCGTAAAGGCTCTGATTTCGCCGGCCTCTCGGTGGCTATTGTGACCCCCTTTGCCGACGGCAAGGTGGACGTCGACCGTTTGCGCGCCCAGGTGGAATTCCAGGTTGAAGCGGGAACCACTTGTGTCTGTCCGACCGGCACGACCGGCGAATCCCCCACGCTGACACACGAGGAGCATGAGCAGGTGATCGCCGAGGTGGTGCAGGCGGCGGCTGGACGTATTCGGGTGATGGCCGGCACCGGCTCCAACAGTACAGCGGAAGCGCTGCGGCTCAGTCGCTGGGCGGAACAGGAAAATGCTGACGCCTTGCTGATGGTTGCACCCTACTACAACAAGCCAACCCAGACCGGCTTCTACGAACATTACAAGGCGGTTGCCGAGGCCGTCGACTTGCCGATCTGCATCTACAATATTCCAGGACGGACGGGTAAGAATGTTGAGCCGGAGACGATCAACCGGCTGGCTGAACTGGAAAATATCACGATGGTCAAGGAAGCGACCGGTTCGCTCGACCAGGCATCGGCGATCATTACCGGCAGCAACCTGACCGTGCTCAGCGGTGACGACAGCCTGACTCTGCCGCTGCTGTCGATTGGAGGCGAGGGGGTCATCTCGGTCGTTGGCAATGTCGTGCCGAACGACATGATCACGATGACAAACAGCTATCTCGACGGGGACGTGGCAACCGCCCAGCAATGGCACGGCCGCCTGTTTCCACTCTGTCGCGACATGCTGGGACTTTCCACAAATCCAATTCCGATCAAGGCAGCCATGCACCTGCTGGAGATGGACAGTGGCGAAGTGCGTTTGCCAATGACACCACTGGACCCTGTCGAACTGGAATCGCTACGAGCAACGCTGGTGGACTATGGCTTGCTTAGCTGACCTCCGGTGGCTTGCACTATGAAGCGTCTGCTCTACCTGTGCGAATTTGCCACCCGCAGCGGCGGCGAAAACTCGCTCCTCAGCCTGCTTCCGTTGCTGGCTGAACGATACGATGTCAGCGTCGCAGCACCAGCCGGAGGGGCCCTTGCTGCTGCCCTTGAGAAGCTTGGGATCAGGCACCATAACTGGCAGACGCGTGACGCCAACGGGCAGCGACGCGACGAAGTCCAGTTGCGGGAGGATGTGCTCACGCTGGTCCAGGCCGCTGAACCGGACCTGCTGCATGCCAATAGTCTTTCCATGTCGCGACTGGCTGGCCGCTATCGCCAGGACCTCGACTGTCCCGTTGTCGCCCACCTCCGTGACATGCTCAATCTGAGTGCCACGGCTATCCAGGATATTGCCCGTTGCGACCGGGTGCTGGCAGTTTCCGCTGCGACTCGCGACTGGTTTGTCGAACGTGGCATGCCGGCTGATAAAGTTGTGACCGTCTACAACGGCGTCGACCTTGAGCGTTTTGCACCACAGGCCGGCTCCGCCCGAGTCAGCCAGCTGCTGGGGCTACCTGCTGACACTCCACTGCTGGCTGGTGTTGGCCAGCTGGTGCAGCGCAAGGGCTGGCTTGAGTTGCTGGAAGCTGTGCAGCTGGCGCGAGGTCAGTTTCCGCACGCTCAGCTGGTAATTATTGGCGACCGTTGGTCAGCTAAAGATGAGGCGGTTGCTTACGAGCAGCAGTTGCGGCAGCGAACCGAGCAGCCCGATTTGTGTGGCCACGTTCACTGGCTGGGATATCGCGACGATCTGGCTGAGTTGCTACCGCAGTTCACGATGCTCATACATGCGGCCCGGCAGGAACCACTGGGCCGGGTCTTGCTGGAGTCAGCGGCTGCCGGGTTGCCGGTGATCGCCACAGACGTGGGAGGTACGCGGGAGATTTTCCCGAGCGAGCAGGCGGGTGGCTTGCTTGTGCCGCTGGATGATCCCGGCAGCATGGCGGCGGCGATCTGCCGACTGATCGAGGATCCTGAATTGCGAGCAGAGCTTTCCCGATTGGCACGGCAGAACGCGGTCAGCCGGTTTTCGGCGGCTCAGGCCTGCGACGCTATGAGCCAACAGTATGTCCGGCTGCTGGCTGCGAGAGACTGATCCCCGCCGCGGGCTACGGCCGGCATACTACAGCAACATCTGCGCCACATTCATGTAGATCAGGATGCCGAGGATATCGACAATGCCGGCCACAAAGGGGTTGCTCATCATGGCCGGATCGAGCCCCAGTCGCTGAAATAACAGCGGCAACAGCGAACCGGAGACGGTCCCACAGATGATCACAAGGACCAGCGTGATCGGCACGATCAGCGCTGCTGTCGGTGTCGGCGCCAGTATCAGGGCAGTCAGGTAGCCGAATGTACCCAGCACGGCACCGAGCATGATACCCATGGCAAATTCCCGGCGAACCACGCGCGGCCAGTCAGAGAGCTGGATATCGTTCGTTGCCAGGCCGGTAATGATCAAGGTTGAGGACTGGCTGCCGGTATTCCCGCCACTGGAAATCACCAGTGGAATGAAGACGACCAGCCAGGTGGCGTTGGGATGTGAGATCAGGCCATGATAGCTATCAAGCGCAAATGCGGTCAGCAAGGCGGCGAAAAAGAGGATGATTAACCAGACACCTCTTTTCCAGCTGAGTGTGACCAGGGGTATTCGCAGGTAACTCTCCTGCAGCGGATTGACGGCCGCGATTCGCTGCACATCTTCTGTCGCCTCGTCGCGCATCACATCGATCACATCATCGTGTGTAATAATTCCCAGTAGTCGCCGTTCCTCATCAACCACCGGGATCGCCAGCAGGTCAAAGCGGGCCACTTTCTGAGCGACCGTTTCCTGGTCTTCCATCGCCCCCACCGTTACCAGGTCGGCTTCCATCAGTGACCCCAGCGTGGCTTGCGGATGGACCATGGCCGAGACAAGCTGGCGAGCCGAGACCACACCCCGCAGGTGATCGTTGGCATCGACGACATACAGGTAGTAAATCGTCTCGAGTTCTTCCGCCTGTCGGCCGAGTTCCTGGAGTGCCCGATCGACGCTCAGTGCCTCATCCAGCTTGGCAACGTCGCTGGTCATGATCGCTCCGGCCGTCTCATCCGGAAACGCCTGCAGCCGCAGAATATCACGACGTTCCTCAGCCGGCAGCAGTTGCAGCAGTTCCTCGACAGCCTGCTCGTCAATCAGCTCTAGCAGGTCGACTCGTTCATCGTGAGCGATCAGGGCTACCAGCCCCGCAATTTCAGCTCGATCCTCCGTTTCGAGGATCTCAACCTGTTTGTCCGATCTGAAGTGCCGGAAGACCTCTGGTCGTTCGTGCTCGTCGGCATGCCGCAGAACTTGCCAGGATTCTTCCGAGCTGAGTCCTTCCATAAACTCTGCCGTACGGACCGGATGCAAGGCCGAGCAGAACTCGCGCAGCTCTTCCCCACGGTTATCCGCGATCATCTGGCGCAGCTCCGGCAGGTAAAGAGTGTTCACCATGGGGATACAGTTCCAAATTAGCGCCGCGCGCTGCGGGCAAGTGAAATAGTCTGGGCCTGATTGACTGCGTCGGACAGGCTGGCTTCGAGCAATTCGCTTTCAGCGGCCTCTGGCCGATCCAGGCTGACCAGGTGCGGCCCGTCGTCCTCGGGCGAGCTGTATCGCAAGATCAGGCCGGCAGCGAATGCCAATGACTGCGGCGTCTCCTTGCCTGTCAGCAGGGCTAGAGGTCCGATGAAACTGTGTGAGTCAAGCATGACCCGGCTGGTGGAACCCTCGGCATCATGCAGGTACTTGAGTTGTCGATTCTCATCCTGGTCACGTCCCATGATCACCTTGGTCTGGTCATCAAAACGAAAGTGCCGTCCGATTGTCAGTACCTGGTAGTCCCAGGGCTTGTCCTCAGTCTGGATCTGGATCAGGTCATGGACCTTACGGCCGAAACCGGGTTCGGTCAGCGCACAACCGGTGGATGGAGTGGGAATGTCCTTGAATCCGTATTTTTCGGCCAGCTTGATAAGTCCCTTACGGCTGCGTCCCTGGAAATCAAACAACTGCTCGCGGTCGACCCAGCCCTCCCGTTCTGGCAATGTCGGCCGCAACAACTTGGCCGACAGGGGCCGCAGCAAGAGGTCTTCCAGGTCCGAATTACGGGAGATTGTGTCCAGGTCATTCCGTTTCTGACTCATCGGCCGCTGGCCGACCACTTCACCGCTGATGATGAAATGGGCTTCGATCTGCCGCATGAAGATATGGGCACGCTGGAACATGTAGATCCGGCAATCGACGCAGGGATTAGCGCCTTTGCCATAGCCGAATTTCGGCTCTCGCACCAGGTCCAGATAGTCGTCTTCCTGGCCGATGATCGTCAGGGGAACATCCAGGTCGCGGGCCGCCTCAGCCGAGGTGTCCTGGCAGCAGGTGAACATGGTTTTGAAATTAAGGGCCTCGACCTCGATTCCCTGCTCCTGCATCATGCGAATCGCCAGCATGCTGTCGAGGCCGCCCGAGAGGAGTGCTACACAACGGACCATCATTCAATCTCCTGCTGGTGAGTATTATCGCTACTGTCTGGCTGCTCTTCTTCAGCTGCACGCTGTTCCATGTCGATCAGGGCATTACGAGCCGCCAGCTGTTCCGCTTCCTTCTTGTTCTGTCCCCAGGCTGGCTCGAATTGACGCTGCTCAACCACCGCCTGAATCAGGAACTCCTTGGCATGATCCGGGCCACGTTCCTTGACAAGCTCGTAGTCAGGAGTGCAACCATGATGTCGCTGGGAGTATTGCTGTAGCAGCGATTTGTAATTGTCGCCATCGCCGTTGGCAATCGTCGCCTTGACCTCTTCCGCCAGCTGCCGTTCGATGAATTCCTTCGTGACCTGGTAGCCGCCATCGAGATAAATAGCTGCAATCAGCGACTCAAACAGGTCAGCCAGGATCGAGGTGGGAATCGTGGGCGTGTTGGTAACTCCCTTGCCGACGATCACGAAATCAGCCAGGCCCAGTTTGGCACTGATCCGCGCACATGTTTGGCGACTGACCACTGCCGACTTGATGCGAGTCAGTTCTCCTTCCAGAAAGTCGGGATAGTTGCGGTACAGCAACTCGCAGACGACTGCACCTAACAGCGAGTCACCAAGAAATTCCAGCCGCTCGTTGGAGGCCAGCCTGTGGAGAGCTCCGGAGGCGTGTGTCAGCGCGGAACGCAGCAAGTCCTCGCTCTGAAACTGGTATCCCAACCGTTCTTCACAGCCTGGCAGCCGCTCTTCTTCCGGCAGCCGGCGAGGCCAGGGTGTGCCCGGAGTTGCGATTGGCTCTGCTCTTTGTACCTGATCCATGGTTCGATTACCTGTCGCTTCACGTCGGCCTGGTCGCCGTGCTGTTGTCTACGGGATTTGCCGTGCCAGCACAATCAGCGTGCTGGCTGCTACAGGCGCATGGCCGCTGGCAGGAGATGAGCCGTGTTAGACGAAGCACGGATGAGCGGCAGAGAACAACTTAAATCAAACCAATCGACTCCCCTCGGTGGGGCCTGGCCTGGTTTAAAAAATTCGCCACCTGACTCGCCAACTTTTCCGCTGCCGACCGGCGCCGGTCACCATCTGTGACCGTTTTCAGGGTATCCATCCACCACCAAACTGTCAACGAAGACTCACTCGGCGGCGGCGAGATTGTGGTTAACCACTCACTGCTAACTCACCCTCTCCCTCGAGCACTGCCAGCGACGGCAAGTCGAGCCAGAAGTCCTTGACCTGGTCCCGGCAGCTGTCGGGCAAGCTGCCGCTGGCATAGTTGGCACGTGAATAGAGCAGTCCCAGTTGGCGGACGGTGAGCGAGAGGTCTGTGCGGCGCCCCAGTAATAACTCGGTGAACTCAATTGGCGTCTCGTTCTCGTCCCGCCCGACTCCCGCGTCACGTGCCCAGGCCTCGAGGGCATGGTAGCTGTAATAGACAAGCTCGGTGCTACTCAGCTGTCCCACCCGACCGCTTGTGAACGGGTTGGCATAATCCGAGAAGGGACGGGGTGGTAGCGGCGGCGCAGCCTTGCTGTCCGCCTCCAGTTGCTGCCTCGTCCGAGGCCTCCAGGAAAAACCAAACAGGCGAGCCAGTCCGGCGAGCAGCAGCAGGAGGGAGTCCCAGAGCCGCTTTCCATGTCGCCAGAGGACAAACAGGATGATCGCCGCGATCGCGATCCAGCCCAGGATCCGCACGATATCCGGCATTCTCGCTGCCAGTTCATCTGGCAGCTGGAATGACCAGTCCGGGTCCATCTCGCTCCCTCCGTCACCGCCTGATCCATCTTCTGACTCACCCGGCTGCTGGCCCTCTCCTGTGCCACCGGCGCCGTCACCCTGTTCGTCTCCACCATCGGTGTTGCCGTCTCCATCCTGCCCGCTGCCGTCGCCACTTGAGCCGGGCAAGGGTGTGCCATCATCAGCCAGCTGGTTGCCGGCCTGGTCGCCCCCCGTCCCGTCGGAGGGTCCATCACCCTCTCCATCTCCCGAGCCGTCGCCCGCGCCATCACCATCCTTGTTGCCATCCTTGCCCATTCCATATTCTGACGTGGACATGTCGTCCGATGAAGTCAGCCAGCTGACAGCTTCCTGGATCATGCCCGGTTCGCCGGGCCGGGGAAGCAGCATGGCAATCAACATCAGGCCGCCAATCATCAGCAGTCCGACGCCAATCCAGATCCCTGACATGCCCATCGGCATGCTCAACTGGCGGTGTCGCAGGTAGCGGCGTAAGCCGAGGAAGCTGGTCATCATCAGCAGCGCCAGACCGCTGGCGACGTACAGCAAGAGCAGTCGAAAAGCGTAGTGCCGCGAATCCTCGTCGCCTTTCGGGATAAGCGTCTGGCCAAGTCCAAACAGTGGCAAGGCGGCAACCGAGAAGTAGACGATCCAGATGCCAGGCGAATGAGGCCGGTTCTTGCGACGCATCCAGCCCCGCCACCAGCCCGGTGCGTCATCCAGCGGATCCTGTTGGTCCGTGACAGCCAGGGCCGCTGGCTGTTGACCCTCGAGAGAGGTCGCCGCAACGGCCTCATCCAGTCCCATGTCCTCCATCAAGCCGTGCCCAGCCACGTCCTTGCCGGACTCAATGAACGCGCAATCACGTGTCAGCTTGTGAGCAGCCCACCATATCAATGTCAGAATGCCGACGTTGATGATCGGAGTGACTGTCGCCCAGCTTCCACGAAACTCTACGAACCGCATGATGGCAATAAAAGAGACGGCCCCCAGCAGGACCGAGTAGAGAATCGCATGCTCGGTGCCTTCTACAATCGAAATCCGTGCGATCCCCACGATTCCCATCACGAACATCGCCATGATGAACAGCAGCCGACCGTTGTAGGGACCCTGGTAGGTGATTTCGATCAGGAAGAAACCGAGGCTGCCGACCAGCAAGGCGATCAGCACCTGGCAGACGGCGATCAGCAGGTAGTCGGTTGCTGTTTTCCTGGGTCGGTTCATGAGTTTTCTGAAAATTCTGGCCCGCGAAGGCTTACCTCAACATGAAGTGTTGACAGACTGTGCGGATGGATGATTCGTCGACCAGCTGCATGGCGTCAATTCGAATGGCCAGCAAGGCGCCAGCTGCCTCGGCGAATTCCGTGTCGCTGTGGATGTTCAAGATGGCAGAGACCGAAAAGCCACGAGCTCGCAGACTGCTCAGCGTGACGATCACCTCGTCGTCTACCTTTGGCAGGATCGCGATCACGGTGGCGTCGCGGCGAACAAGGCTGGCTGTTTCGTTCGACAACTCTGTCAGCGTCAGTCCGTCGGTCATCTCGACGCGAGCAAGGACTTCACGAATCCGCAGGAATTGCTCGGCATCATGTCGAGTCTCCACGATCAGCGGTCGCAAACGCTCACTCTGCTCCAACATCGATCCGGCCTGGCGAGCCTCTCGCCGGCTCCGCTGCTGCGGGTCCCAGCCCTCGCTGCGGATCCGATCAGCTGCATCCCGACCATTCGTGACCAGTCCGACTTGCTGACCCATCTGCTGGATCGCGTTGGCCATCGACGCAGCACAGGTGATAGCGAGTTCCGATCGCACCGGCTCGTGGCGTGGATCGTAGGCGTCTCGATGAAACTCCAGCAGGATCGTTGCTCCGGCCACCGTTGTCGGCTCGTAAACCTTGCTATGCAATTGACCGGTCCGTGCGGTGGCTCGCCAGTGGATCCGATTCATCGGGTCACCTTGCACGTATGCACGCACACCGCGGATACGAGTCGGATCTTCCAGCAGTCGGTAACTCATCTTGACTTCGCCCATTGGCCGACGACTGGAGACGTCATATCCAGCCAGCGGAACAACGGTTGGATAGACCATCAGGAAATCAGGCTCCGTCGTGACCCGGTAGCGGCGGTGCAAGCCGAACAGGTCACCGGTCTCAATAATCACTGGGCCGAGCTGGTAATAGCCGCGCCGGTGACAACGCAGCTGGTAGCGGAGTGTCTTGTTGCGGCCGCCCCGAACGATGGCCAGCTGCACATGGGCTCCCTCCACCTCTAACCCGGGTGGGCGACTGTTGATGGCTCGTGGCGGCAGAACATCTTCCAGCAGCACCCATGGAATGGGTAGCGAACCGTTGTTGACCAGCTCCAGATTGACACCAACCAGGTCGCCGATCTCCGCGGTCAGCTTGTTACATTCACGGCGGGCATGCAGCTGCGATATCCAGCGGCCTGAAAGCCAGCGGCTGACAACCATCAGCCCCAGCAGAGCGTACATGGCGTACGCCAGCAGGTCGGAATGCAGTACATAGGAGAGGGCCAGCAGGAGGCCGGCTCCAAGGAACCATCTCATGCCGTATCCAGTTCGCCGGCCACGGTGGGGACAGCAATCACGCTCACGATGTCATTGATGATGTCGACCGTTGTCACGCGACGCAGCCGACTCTCGGGTTTGAGGATCAAGCGATGTCGCAGGACCGGTTCGACAACTCGCTTGACATCGTCAGGCAGGACAAAGTCGCGTCCCCGCAAGGCTGCCATCGCCTGCGATGTGCGCAGGATCGCAATCGTTGCCCGCGGGCTGCCACCAAGCAGGATATCCTCGTGCTGACGGGTATCGTGAACGATCTGCAGGATGTAATGGCGAACCTTGTCGTCCACATGGACCAGCTGGACTTGCTGCTGGCAGGCGACAATCTCCTGGGCGGTGACAACCGGCTTGAGAGAGTTGACGGGGTGCTCGCCCTTGAGCAGATCCAGCATGGTCAGCTCCTCATCCATGCTGGGATAGCCCAGTTCGATCCGCATCAGGAAGCGATCCAGTTGAGCCTCGGGCAAGGGGAATGTCCCCTCGTGGTCGATCGGGTTCTGTGTGGCAATGACCAGGAAGGGAGGATTCAACTCATGAGTCGTACCATCGACAGTCACGCGTCCCTCGCCCATCGCTTCCAGCAAGGCTGCCTGGGTTCGCGGCGTGGCGCGGTTGATTTCATCAGCAAGTACGACCTGGGCAAAGATCGGGCCGGGCCGAAATTCGAACTGTGTTGTCTGTGGATTGAAGACCGACGCGCCGGTCACGTCGGTCGGCAGGAGGTCGGGGGTACACTGGATTCTCTTGAAATTGCAGCCGACGCTGAGCGAGAGGGCCCGCGCCAGCATCGTCTTGGCAACACCTGGCACATCTTCCAGCAGGATGTGGCCCTCCACAAACCAGCAGGCCAGCGAGAGGATCAACTGCTGCCGCTTGCCCACAATCACCCGCTCACTGTTGCTGATGATCTTTTTCGCTATCTGGGTTACGTCAGTCACGTCAAGGTTCCCGTTTACTTGGCTGAGAATCCCGGCTCCCTGTCAGGGAGGATCTCCCTATAAATCGTACTCGGTTTCCAACCGGTGTTCCGGGTGCTCGCTCAAATAAGCTTCCAGGCGATCGCTGCGACCACAGGCGACCGGCAGGAAATCCAGCGCCTGTTGAATCAAATCGTCCGGTTCTGCTGTGCTGAATCTCAGGAAGCCATGCCCGGCATCGCCGAAACATTCGCCACCCAAGCATGCCACACCGAAATCATCGTCCGCACCTTCCAGCAGGTACATGGCCAGGCCATGAGAGCGGATGCCAAGCTGATTGCAGAGGCCCGCGACGTTGGGGAAGACATAAAATGTCCCGCCCGGCACCAGGCAACGAACGCCATCCAGCTTGTTCAGTTCCGTGGCCAGGTACTCAACCTTGCGCTGGAACGTGGCCATTCGCTGATCCCGCTCCTGGCAGTCCTGCTGCAGTCCTGCCACGCCCGCCTGCTGAACAAATGGAGGGACACAGGAGAGCGTGGTGTTGGTCAGCTTGGATAACATCTGGATTGTGTCCGGACTGCTGACCGCGTAACCCAGTCGCCATCCGCTCATGCTGAACGACTTGCTGAATGTGTAGGCGGCCACGCATTGATCGAGCATGCCGGGCTGGGCCAGCAGCGAATGGTGGCGACCCTGCCAGACCATCTGGTCGTAGGGCTCGTCGGAAAAGACTGCCACGTTGCGGCCGCGGATCAAGTCGGCCAGGCCGGCCAGGTCCTCTTCGCTGGCCACGCCACCCGTCGGATTGTGAGGTGTGTTGAGGAAAATCGCCTTGGGACTGGGGTCCTCGTCGAGGAATCGGGCAACATCGTCCAGGTTCGGACGGAAGGCGTTGGCCTGCTTTAACTCGGAGATCACCAGCCGCCCGCCACGTCGCTGGATGTTTGGCGGATAAGTCGGAAAGAAGGGGCTGAAGACCAGCACGCCGTCACCAGGGTCTACAAACGCCTCACAGAATAACTGCTCGAAAATCTTCGCGCCGGGACCGGCAACCACGTTGTCGGCAGACACCGACAGGCCGTAATGCTCGTTGACATATTCCGCAGCTGCGCTGCGAAACTCAGGGATCCCAATCGAGGGGCCGTAATGGCAGGCATCTGCCTCGATCGCCTTGATTCCGGCGGCAGCTGCAGCTGGAGTCGTGGGGAATGGGCTGTCCCCAATCTCCAGTTCGATGACAGTCTTGCCGTTCGCCTTGAGCTGCTTGGCGATGGCCAGCACATCAAAGGCAGTTTCTGTCGTGACGCCAGCAGCAAACTGGCTGAAACTAGCTCTTTCAGCTGTGGACATAGGTTGAAATCTCAGGTCAGGAGAGCGTGCTAAATCGTCCTCGTTAGATTAGCCCAACCCAGCAGCGTCGTACAGTGTGCGGTCAGCGGCAGCAGGCTCAGTCGCTCTGCGCCATTTCCGCTGCAAATGCGTCCCACTGGATTTGACCAAATAACACGAAGCGAATCGTGGCAGGGTGTGCATCCTCAAGCAGGAACTGGCGGGCGGCAGCGAGCGCAATCCTGGCTGCCTCTGACAAGGGAAAACGATAAACGCCGGTCGAAATGGCCGGCACCGCCACGCTGTTACAGCCAAGTCGCCGGGCCTCTTTGAAGCTCGATCGGAACGCATCCGCCAGCTGCTGACAGCAGAGCTCGTGCTGCTGGGCATCGTAGACCGGTCCCACCGTGTGAATCACCCAGTCGGCCGAGAGATCAAAGGCAGGCGTGCTGCGTGCCTCGCCCGTCGGACATCGCTCCCCCCCAGACTTGGCGGCCAGCTGCTGACAGGCTTCCAGTAAGCCGGGACCGGCAGCCTGATGAATGGCACCATCCACTCCGCTGCCCCCGGCCAGACGGGTGTTGGCCGCGTTTACGATGGCATCGACCTGCTGGTGAGTAATGTCACCCAGCAGCAGCTCGATTTGGCCGTGACCGAAAGGCAATTGCATTGACCGATACCTCTGACAATAGCTGGTGGAGGATAACGTGCAGTTGTAAGGTGGAACTGTGAATTGTCGTCGCCGCCCGACAGTTGTGCTACAGAGGTTTGTTTCCAGTCAATGCAGCGGTTGTCGTAACCATGATCGTATTGCGAATCCTTGGCAAAGTGCTCCTCTGGCTGCCTCCGACGATGGCCTGGCTGTGGTCGCTGGGAGCCGCTGCCTGCTACCCGCTGCTGCCGGCCTGGATCAACTTTCTCTGTGTCCTGCTGATGCTGAGCGTGCTTGCCCTGGGCTGGCAACATCATGATCAGCGACGATTGCTGAAAACGCTGCTGGTACCCGCCTTCGTCTGGGTGCTGCTGCTGCAGCTGGCCACGCCCCTGGCCGATCGTAACTGGGTGCCGGAACAGCAGCGGATGCCGACCATTGAAGTAACAGGCCACCATCTGCAGATCCGTGACCTGCGGGACGCACCGCTTGATGAAAGCCAGCCGATCACGTACCGGAACCTGGCGTTTCCGCTCAGCCGACTCACGCGAGTCTGGTTCGTTGTCGAATTACTGGAAGGCAGCGAGTACGTTGCCCATACCTTCTTGAGCTTCGGAATCGAGCCGGCCGCGAATGATTCGGATGGAGATATGCAGTTTTTCAATGTCTCGATCGAGGTTCGCAGACAACAGGGCGAACAGTATGGCCCGCTCAAGGGGCTCTACAGAAATTTTGAGTTGATGTACGTGTTCGCCACAGACGACGACATGCTGGGCCGTCGCTCGATCCTCTATGACGATGTCATCTACCTGCTGCCAATCCGTGCCAGGGCGGAGGCAGTGCAGCAGCTATTCATGGCAATTGCCGAGCGTACAAACCGGTTACGACAGACTCCGGAGTTCTACAACACGTTGACTAACAATTGCACGTCCAATATTGGTGTCCACGTCAACCAGGTTGCCAGCCAGACGTTTTCGATGCTGGATTTACGCATGATCCTGCCAGGTTTGTCCGACCGCATGCTGTTTGAGCAGGGGCTGGTCGATACCGAGCTGGATCGGGATGCTGCCCGTCGATACTTTCGTATTGACGACAAAATTCGCAATCAACCGCCCGCAGCAGGGTCCTGGCACTTGATTCGACGCATCAAGTGATCCCCTCGGGGCGGTCGAGCTGGTCAAGTTTCCATCGCCTCGCAGCAGCTCGAGTCGCTATACTGAATGTTCCCAACTGGGTAGTGATAACTGCCGATAAACAAGATAGCTGCTGATACAGCGGGACGCCGACGAGCTCGCCCTGGACTCCCTTATCATGCTTCGAATCGAGTCTTCCAATTCAACCCAGCGGTCCGGACGCCGGGACTTTCTGCAGGTCGGGACCGCTGCTATCGGTGGCCTGACACTTGCCAGCATGCTGGCCGTGCGAGGCCAGGCCGCGACCATCAAGGATGCCGTGCGGGATCGATCAATCGTGATCCTCAACCTGCAGGGTGGTCCCACGCAGTACGAGACGTTTGATCCCAACATGGCCGCGCCGGCTGAGATTCGCAGCATCACTGGCGAGACTCCGACCGCGCTACCCGGTGTCACCTTTGGTGGAGGCCTGCCGCAATTGGCCAGGCTGGCTGACCGAATGGCCATCGTGCGATCCTACCGTCATGGGATCAGCAGCCATGGGACCGCCGCGCATCATGTGATGGCAGGCGGAAATCCATCGGGGGCCATGATGGGAGCTGTGTATGCCAATGCGGCGGGGCTGTCGGATCCTCTTTCCGGTATGCCACGCAATGTGCTGGTGACCGCTGCCGCCGCCGGCGAGCAATTTAATCACGTCTACAAGTCTGTCTCCCGGGTGTCCCAGACCGGCAGCCTGTCTGCCAATTACAAGCCATTTGACCTGGGCGCTGGCGGTGACCTCGTCGAGAACATGCGGCTCAAGCTCGATCGACGGCGACTGGATGACCGCCGAGAATTGCTCAGCTCGTTGGACGGACTCAAGCGAAAACTGGATCGTACCGGACAGCTGGAAGGTGCCAGTACGTTTGAACAACAGGCGTTTGATGTCCTCACCCGCGGGGTCTCGGATGCGTTTGACCTCTCCAGCGTCGAACCGGCGTTGCTGGAACGATATGAGACCGGCATGTTTGAACCATCCGCTTCGGTCAAGAAACGCAACGAATATGCCACCCAATTCACGCCGGTTGCGCTCGGTCGCCAGATGCTGATGGCGCGGCGGTTGTGTGAGTCCGGCTGTGGCTTCGTTACCGTCACCTGCGGTGGCTGGGATATGCATGGCGGTGGCAAGGAATTCACCATGCGCGATGGACTCGATTCCCTAACGCCTGCGGTCGACAAAGCGGTCTCGGCGTTTATCGAAGATGTCGAGGCGCGTGGTCTGTCGGAGAAAATCCTGCTGGTCATTACCGGTGAGTTTGGTCGGACCCCGCAGATCAATAAGAATGGCGGCCGCGATCATTGGGGTAACCTCTGCCCGATCGTGTTTGTCGGTGGAGGACTGCCGATGGGGCAGGTGATCGGTCAGTCGGACAAGACGGGCGCAGAACCATCGTCCGACCCCATCTCCAGCTCCAATGTGATGTCGACAATCATGCACTATCTGTTCGATATCGGCGAATTGAGATTGGTCAGCGGCGTGCCGCGAGAAGTAGAGTCACTGATCACCGCCTCGGCCCCAATTCCGCAGCTGATTGAGTAAGCGAGTTGGCTGCTGGCTGCGAATCACTCCTCTTCCGCCAGGAATCCCTCACTTTCCTGAGTACTATTGTCGGCTTTATTCGCTCTCTCAGTAGCGTAGAGGCAATAGCGTAGAGGCTGGAAGGAGGCAAGGC
>CAUZOB010000057.1:0-24692 GCA_963581185.1 Planctomycetota bacterium
GGCGGTGGCGGCGGTGAAGGTGAGAGGCTGGACGCCAGTGGCGATGGCTATGTGACACCCATGGATGCACTGCAGGTCATCAATGACCTGAACTTCTACGGTGCCCGGCCACTTGCGGCTGGTGCGGAAGGCGAGATGGCAACACCGAATTCACGTTTCGACGTGAATGGTGATGACTTTATCTCACCCAGCGACGTGCTGGCTATTATCACGTACCTCAACAACCGCTCGGATGGCGAGGGCGAAGCAGCTGACCTGCTCAGCCTGCTGGCCGAACCGGTCAATGTTGTTGCCACGCCGGAGCAGGTCCGGTCGATGATGGCCCCGGTCGATGCAACCAGCCTGGTGAGTGAAGACAGGTCCGATGCTCCACTGGTTCTTCCAGTGCAGCATGCCGCCATCACGGAACTGCCTCGACAGACAGCGATCGAAACGCTGACACTCTCCCGCTGGATGACTTCCAGCAGCGACGAGAATGTAGCAGGCGACGATGACCTGGACTCGGTGCTCGATTCGCTGGCAGATGATGTCGCCCGGCAATGGCACGGCTAGAGCCTGCAGGACGTAAGCGGCCTGCCCGGTACTTCGCATCGGGTAACCGCTGCCGTTACTTCTTCCCCACGGCATACAGTGCCTTGAAGGTCCGCAGATAGATGCGGCCACCACTGATGGCGGGAGAAGCGGAGAGCGACTCTTCCATCTTATTTGTGGCCAGCAGCTTGAAGGTCTCACCAGCCTGGCAGACGCTGACGGTACCATCACGGGCAGAGATGTAAATCTTGCCATCCGCGTAAACGGGCGACGCGCGGTGCCTGTCGGAATGCGTTCTGGATTCATAGAACGGCTTGCCGGAGGCTCGATCCAGGGCGATCAGGTTGCCGTTCTGCCGATTCAGATAGACGATCCCGCCCACCGCCAGCGGTGACGGCACATCCGGCGTGATGTCATAGGACCACTGGATATGCTCGGCGTTGGCGGTGATGTTGCCCTTGCCGTCCGGCTTCAAGGCCAGCGTCAAGCCACGCTTGGCTGAGGGAACGATGATCAGTCCTGGAACAGCCAGCGGGGAGGCGACGAAACGCAGCGTGGGATCATAGCCAGCCGGCGGATGCAAGCCGCCGCAGCGCCATAGTTCACTTCCATCGTCGAGGTTATGGGCCACAATGTAATCGGCACCGTGTGACAGCAGGTACTCCCGCTGCTTGTCTCGGTAGAGTACGGGAGATGCATAGGAATGCTCGTTTTCCGAATGCGCGGCACTCGGCCGGCCGGTCTTCCAGATCGTCTCGCCGGTCAGCTTATTGAGGGCCGCAATCGTCGCCTCGCGTGTCTCAGCCTTGCCATCGCCATGGATCAGCTGGATGTAGAGACGATCGCCGTCCAGTACGGGCGTCGAGGTCATCCCAAAGGCGATCCGGAAGCGACCGAATCTCTCTTGCAAGTCAATCTTCCAGACCTGCTTTCCGGCCACCGTGTAACAAGCCAGTGTGCCGTTTGTGAACATCACCCAGACATGTCTGCCGTCGGTTGAGGGGGACGGGGATGCAGCGTTGCCCTCATCGCCACGGACTACCTTGTTCCCTTCGCTGACGTTGTCTTCCCAGAGCAGTTCTCCTGACGTGCTGATGCACATCAAGACCAGCGAATCGCCCCGTACGCTGCTGACAAAAATACGGTCTTGCCAGACGATCGGTGTACTGCCGCCCGGTCCCGGCAAGGTAAATCGCCAGTCGATATTCTCCGTTGCGCTCCAGCTGACTGGCAGATTCTTTTCATGGCTGATGCCATCCAGCTTCGCACCACGCCACTGCGGCCAGTTCTCGGCCATCAGCGGGGAGGCAGCAAACAACAGCAGCGTGGCACAGATGGCCAGCAGGGAGCGGTTCTGACGCATGGTGGGGTCTCTGGCGATAAGGGAGTTGGATGGTTGTCGGAGTTGAGCACAAACGTAATCTGAGGAGATACGGAAAGTCAAGCGAACGGATAACTCGCTACCCAGCTTGCCTGACCGGAAAACACGGGCCTGGTTCGCCAGCCGGTAGAGTTTTGCTGACAGTCAATTCCCGCAGGCCGATTGGCCGATCCCAATCTCGTTGCCCGGTTGCACGACGATGCCGGCCATCAAGCCTGTACCCAGCCCTGCAACGTGGCTGGACCCCGTTTCCGGAATCGCGTTATGTCGGAAAACATGCCCACGGAAGACGTTCCCAGCAGCCTCGAGGTTCTGCAAGATCTCGATGCCAGACAGGATGACGTGCTGACGCAGTTGGACGAACTGAATGATCGAGTGGAATCGGCGCTGCTGGAATATGGAGCTGGCAAATCGACCGAGACGGACGATTCGACGTCACTGGATCCAGTCGAGGCCGATGTCGAGAGCCGTGGCGCTGTGCGTGAGTGCTCCGACGCTGATGCGGTCGATACCACACTCGGCGATGCCGATGAGTCGCTCGAGAGTGATGCCGCCTGAAGCTTCCAGCTGAGTCGCTGGCGACAGCTGATCTCGCAGCTGGACTGCTTCATGTAACTCCTGGTCACTCATATTGTCGAGCAGGACAATATCCGCGCCCGCTGGAAGTACCTGCCTGAGTTGATCGAGCGAATCAACTTCTACCTCCACCAGCAGGTCGTCAGGCAACCGATCCTGGTCTGCCTCTGCTGCCAGGGCCTTCCTCATATCTGGTACGAGATCGGCAAGCTGTTGTTTGTTGCGGCCAGTGATAGCGAGGTGGTTGTCCTTGACCAGGATGCCGCCGAAGAGCCCCATGCGGTGGTTGAATCCTCCTCCACAACGGACGGCATACTTTTCCAGCCTTCGCCAGCCGGGGGTGGTTTTGCGAGTGTCATAAATCCTGGTTGAGTGCCCTTCCAGTTGAGCAACATACCTGCCAGTCAGGCTGGCAATGCCACTCAGGCGACCGATGAAATTCAGCAGCGGCCGTTCCACGACGAGCAGATCGCGGGCAGAACCAGATAACGCGCCCAGCCTGGAACCAGCTTCAACATTGGCAGCATCCTGGCTGACTGGCTGCCATTGCACGTCGGCGTTCATTTCATTGAGCAGCACGTCAATACCCTTGAGTCCGGCGACGATACCGGCCTGGCGGGTCACCAGTGTCGCCTCCCCTTGGGTGTCCGCATCGACCAGGATCAGCGAGGTCCAGTCCTGTCCGCGGTCGAGGTCTTCCAGTACGGCCAGGCGGACCAGTTGCCGCAGGTGGTGTTCCAGTTGCTCGTCCCAGCGGATCTGGGGATAGTCACGATTCTGGTTGCTGTCTGGCATGACGGTTAGCACGTCGGGCTGTCAGTGGCTGACAGCCTCAGTTGTCAGGGCGATTGCGGGCCGGCGAGTTGTGGCCGATGATTCATTGTGATCCAGTTGTGCTGAGAAGCAAACAGGGTGGTATCGAGGCGGTACACCATGGTGGGATAAGGAATGGTCAGATGAAGCAATGGATTGAACGATCGGATCGCCGCACAATTGCCATCCTGGGCGTGCTGGCTATGATCGGCATGGCCTCTGCTGTCGCGCTCACGAGTGGTCGGCATGGAGGCTTGCGTGAGCTGAGTCATCAGCGCGCGGTTGTGCGCTACCAGGTCCAGGCCAACCGAGCCGGTTGGATAGAATATGCCATGTTGCCAGGGATTGGCGAGAAGACGGCGCGGGCCATTGTGGCCTGGCGAAGTGAGCATGGTCCGCTGGTCTCGGTCGACCAACTTGAGCAGGTGCGGGGCATTGGTCCGCTCACGATGGAGCGAGTCCGGCCATTTCTTGTCATTGACGAACCACAAGCTGAGCAACTGGCTGCTGAGCGATGATTGAATTGCGGAGTCGCGAGCGTGGATTTTCAACTTCATAGTCCATTTCAGCCAGCAGGCGATCAGCCCGAGGCAATCGAGGCGCTGGTCGAGGGCCTGAACCGGGGCCAGCGAGAGCAGGTCCTGATGGGTGTGACCGGTTCTGGCAAGACTTTCACGATGGCCAACGTGATCCAGCAGTTGCAATTACCGACCCTTGTGATCTCGCACAACAAAACGCTGGCAGCCCAGTTGTACGGCGAGTTCAAAGACTTCTTTCCGCACAACTCGGTTCACTATTTCGTCAGCTACTACGATTACTACCAGCCCGAAGCTTACATTCCGCAGCGGGACATCTACATCGAGAAAGATGCATCGATCAATCAGGAGATTGACCGCCTGCGGTTGGCCTCCACCAGTTCACTGGTAAGTAGAAAAGACGTGGTGATCGTTGCCAGTGTCTCGAGCATCTACGGGCTGGGGTCGCCGGAAGACTATCGCAAGATGATGGTTGGGCTGTCTGTTGGCCAGCACTTTGACCGGGATGAAGTGTTGATGAAGCTGATTGACATCCAGTACGAGCGAAATGATGTAGCCTTTGAGCGCTCCAGGTTTCGGGTCCGTGGCGACTGTGTCGAAGTCTGGCCCTCCTACGAAGAATTTGCTTTCCGGATCGAATTCTGGGGTGATGAAGTAGAACAGCTGGCGATTATCAATCCCTTGACCGGTGAGACGATCAGCCAGCAGCAGCAGCTGTTCATTTATCCCGCCAAGCACTTTGTCATGCCGGAGGAGCGGATCGCAGCGGCGCTGGCGGATATTCGCGCCGAGCTGGAGGAACAACTGGAGACATTTCGCGAGCAAGGGAAATTACTGGAAGCTCAGCGACTCAGTGCCCGCACCCGTTTCGACCTTGAGATGCTGCAGGAAGTTGGTTACTGCCCGGGGGTGGAGAATTACAGTCGAGCACTGTCAGGCCGTAAACCGGGTGAGCCTCCGCACACACTGTACGATTTCTTTCCCGACGACTTCTTGCTGTTTGTCGATGAATCCCACGCCACGGTACCCCAGGTGCGGGCCATGTATGCTGGCGATCGTAGCCGCAAGACGACCCTGGTGGATCACGGCTTCCGCTTGCCCAGCGCCCTCGATAACCGTCCGTTGACTTTTGATGAATGGCACAAGAAGAACAAGCGTGTGGTCTACGTCTCGGCAACTCCGGGCGATTTTGAGCTGGAACAGACAGACGGGGAAATTGTCGAACAGATGATTCGCCCAACCGGGTTGCTCGATCCTGAAATTGACGTTGTTCCTGCGCAGGGCCAGGTACAGCACGTGCTGGAGCAGATTCGTGAGCGAGCTGCTGTGGATGAGCGAGTCCTGGTGACAACCCTGACAAAGCGGCTGTCGGAGGACCTGGCCGCCTACTTGTCAGAACAGGGTGTTGCCTGCGAATGGCTGCACAGTGAACTGGATGCCTTTGAGAGGGTCGAGTTACTGCGAGAATTGCGGTCCGGCCGCTTCGAGGCGCTGGTCGGCGTGAATCTGTTGCGCGAGGGTCTGGACCTTCCCGAAGTCTCCATGGTGGCCATCCTGGATGCGGACAAGGAAGGATTCTTGCGTAGCGAGACTTCATTAATACAGACCATTGGCCGCGCAGCACGAAACGTGAATGCCCGTGTGATCCTCTATGCCGACAAGGTGACTAATTCAATGCAGCGGGCGATTGACGAAACGGATCGTCGTCGCTTGATTCAGCGGGAGTACAACGAGCAGCATGGCATCACGCCGGAAACGGTCAAGAAGAACATTCGAGCTGGCATTGAAAGTGACGCTGCCGCCCATCGCAAGGCGAACGAGGCGGTTGGCCGCGATCAGGAAGAACAGTACGTCACCGCTGAGTATATCCAGGAGCTGGAAGTAGAAATGATGGAGGCGGCCGAGCAACTGGAGTTTGAACGGGCCGCGGCCATTCGTGACCGAATCCGCCAGCTGCAGGATTCGCTGGGTGAAAAGCTGGAGGACGTGGAGTTCAGCACACAGCAACGATCTGGACGGCGTCGGAAGAAGAGCGGCACTCGCGTCCCGCGGCCAAAGCGTTAGTGGCCAGAGGCCAGAGGTCGCCACCGTAGCAACCATTCAGCGAACGATCTGGCCAGCTGCCCCGTATGGATGCTGGCCGATGTGAGCGGCGTTTCTACCAAAAACAGGACCTCCGACGCCGAACTGGTTAGCGGCAGTCCATTCGTGGGCGGCAAATGCAGGTGCTGTTAGCATTGCCTACAATGCTTTCTACTGATTCGGCGGGAATATTCCCGCCCAGATCGGGTTCCTACTAGTAGCCGTGGATTGATGGAGTCTCCAGCGGTGTCCCAGACATCCCCCGTACAAGTGACGAAGAGTACTGCCCAGGGCACGTCGACCGACCTGCCTTTGGATGGTGAATGTCAGCCGGGTGACGACGGTTTCATTGAACGGTTGATCCATCAGTTTCATGCCGACGTTTACCGATATGGCTTTCGCCTCAGCGGTAATGCGGCGGACGCCGAGGATTTGAGCCAACAGGTTTTCCTGGCCGCTCACCAGCATATCGGGCAGCTGCGGGATCTGCAGCGAGCACGTAGTTGGCTGTTGTCGATCACCAGGAACCAGTTTCTCAAAACGCGTCGGCGTCAGCGGCCGGTGGACAGTACAAGCATGCAGTTGGAAGTCAACCAGGTACCGGAGTCGATCCAGCGCGAGGACATTGACGAAGAACAAATTCAACTAGCCCTGGCCGAGATGCTCGAGGATTATCGAACCGTGCTGCTGATGTACTATTTCGAGGATATGTCCTACCGCGAAATTGCCGATCAGCTGCAGATTGCGATGGGGACAGTCATGAGCCGGCTGTCACGTGCCAAAGGGCAATTGAGATACAAGTTGTTGAGTCGTCAGCGAGCCGACGACCAGTTTCAACAGGATAGTGCAGCACCATGACAATGAATGAACAACAACGGAACCAGCTGATCGATAGTTGCCGGCCGGGGGATCCTGAAGCCGAGCAGCTGATTGCTGAGCATGACCTGGCGGAGCTGGCAACACGGTCGCATGCGCTGGACCAGATGATGGCTGACGCCTTGGCGGATGTCGAGATTCCGCCGGGACTGGAAGATCGCTTGCTGACCAGCCTGTCTGAGTTGCCGCTCGATGGCCAGGGCCGTCACGAGCAGGGACCTTTGTCAGAACAGTCGCTGCAGGATGTGCTGCAGACCGATGCGAGTGGCCCACAGGCTGATGTGGCAGTCGGGGCGATCGAGCCGGGCGAATCCAGTCGACGACGGACTGCGATTGCCGGGTTCGTTATGGCCGCAGTTGCTGCAGTAGTCCTGGCGATCGTGATGCGGCCGACCAGCACCGAGACTGCTCCTTACCCTGCCAGCGAATTGGCAGGGCGTGTGGCCCAGTGGTTACCTCGCCTGGAAAATGCAATCTCCGATCTGGCTGGCTGGCAGCAGGCTGCCGTTGAGCCCTCCGCGGGCTATCTCGCTGATCGACAGGTTATTCCAGCCGCTCGTTCATGGCGGATGTTTTCCACGGGACTGGATAAACAGGCAGTCGTCTGGGACCTCTCGTCTCGCCGCGATGGTGAAGTTTACCTGGTTGTACTGAGGCCAAGTGAGCGATATTCGCTCCCTGAAATGCCGCTCCGCCGTTTGACCAGCAGCGGCCAGTGGTCGCTGGGGGCCTGGCAGACTGGTGACACGCTGTACGTCTTGATCGGTGGCCGTGGCGTGCGGTCCTTGGATCGCCTGATTCGCCAGCCGGTGTTGGGTTAGCCTCTGAAGGTTGATACAGCTCGCGTGCTGCCAACCCTGCTCTCCCTTGTCTCGGCCTCTCACTGTGCCCCATCGCCAGAGGCTGTGCACAGCGGTCATGATCGCCACGTGCCAGGGACGACTGGCTACTGAATTCACGTGGGCCTGCTCACAACCGGTACAACGCATTCAGATGTCACAGCCTGGCGGCATCCCGCAGGCGGCTCTTGATTGTCCTGCACGCCCGCCAGTCGACTGGTCGATTCTCCTTGTAAAGCAGCTTTTTCCCTCTGCGTTTCTGTTGATATAAGAGAGTTGATGACAGCGATCCTTGGAATATCCGCGTTCTACCACGACTCCGCCGCTGCACTTGTAGTTGATGGCGAGCTGGTTGCTGCTGCGCAGGAAGAGCGGTTTACCCGCAAGAAGCACGACGAGGGGTTTCCACAGCACGCTATTGAATACTGCCTCAGCGAAGCGGGTCTGACGGCTGACCAGCTGGACCTTGTCGGTTTCTATGAGAAGCCGCTGCTCAAGTTCGACCGGCTACTGGAAACGTACCTGGCTTACGCTCCACGCGGATTTAGATCCTTCCTCAAGGCACTGCCGCTGTGGTTGAAGCAGAAGCTGCATTTGCCGAAGGAAATACGTCGTGGGCTGGGTGGAGCCTACAGTCGCAGGATCGTCTTTCCGGAGCATCACGAATCGCACGCGGCCAGCGCCTTTTTCCCCTCCCCTTTCGAGGAAGCGGCGGTTGTCACGCTTGATGGAGTGGGCGAGTGGACGACGGCATCGATGGGAGTTGGACGTGGCAATCGCGTGGAATTGACACACGAGATGCACTTCCCCCATTCACTCGGACTGCTCTATTCCGCTTTTACCTACTACTGCGGCTTTCGTGTGAATTCCGGTGAATACAAGTTGATGGGCCTGGCCCCTTACGGCGAACCTCGCTTTGCCGAGCGAATCCTCGAACACCTTGTCGACCTCAAGCAGGACGGTTCCTTCCGCATGGACATGTCCTACTTCAACTATTGCCAGGGCCTGACCATGACCGGCCCGCGTTTCCATCAGCTCTTTGACGGACCCCCACGCCAGGCCGAGGGACCGCTGACTCAGCGCGAGATGGACCTGGCCGCCTCGGTCCAGCAGGTGACCGAGGAGATCATGCTCAGGACCGTCACGACGGCCCACCAGCAGACCGGCCTTTCCAATCTCTGCTTGGCCGGCGGCGTTGCCCTCAACTGTGTTGGCAACGGACGGATCCTGCGGGAATCGCCCTTCGATCAAATCTGGATTCAACCTGCGGCGGGTGACGCCGGAGGAGCTCTCGGCGTGGCGCTGCTGATCTGGCACCAGCTACTCGATAATCCCCGCCAGGCCGGCCCGCAGGACAGCCAGCGAGGCTCGTTGCTGGGGCCATCGTTCGACGCCGATCAGGTGCGAGCGTATCTCGACGACCAGGGAGCAGTCTACGAGTACCACGCCGACATGGACCTGCTCGCCGATCGAGTGGCAGGCCTGATGGCAGACCAGAAGGTGATCGGCTGGATGCAGGGTCGCATGGAATTCGGCCCGCGAGCGCTGGGCGGACGGAGCATTCTTGGCGATGCCCGTAGCCGGGAAATGCAATCGGTGATGAATCGCAAGATCAAGTTCCGCGAGTCGTTTCGGCCCTTTGCCCCTGTCGTCCTGCTGGACCATGTGCACGAGTTCTTTGATATGGACGAAGGCCAGCAGAGCCCCTACATGCTGCTGGTGGCCGACCTGAACTCAGAGCAGCTTCATCAGCTTTCCAGCGAAGACAGCCAGCGAAAAGGGCTGGACAAGTTGCAAGTGAGTCGATCGCATGTGCCCGCCATCACTCACGTTGATAACTCGGCCCGCGTTCAGACGGTCGACCGCCTGCATGCCCCCCTGCTCTATCCTCTGCTGGCGGCCTTCCACCAGAAGACCGGCTGCCCGGTCGCGGTCAACACCAGCTTCAATATCCGCGGCGAGCCGATCGTCTGCACACCGCAGGATGCCCACCGCTGCTTCCTGGCAACCAACATGGACGTGCTTGTGATCGACGGCTTTGTCCTGCTCAAAGATCAACAGCCCGACGCTCCGCCGCACGAGATCGATGACTATATCAACCAGTTTCCGCTCGACTAGGGTCACTCATGGCGTTACTTGACCTTGAATTACGACCTCCCGATGATCAGCTGCGCTGGTTTGGCCTGGCCTGGTTTCCCGCCCTCTGCCTGTTGATAGGTACGATTGCTGCGGTCCGTTTTGACAGCCAGTTGGTGGCCAGCTGTGCTGCTGTTGCCGGACTGGTTGGCTTTGCACTGGGTGCCCTGGCACCCCGTTACCTGGTTCCGGTCTATGCGGGCCTGCTGATTGCAGTCTTCCCGATTGGCCTGGTTGTCAGCCATCTGCTTGTCGCTTTTGTATACTATGCCTGTATCACCCCGATTGGTTTGATCTTGCGACTCACCGGGCGTGATGCCCTCAATCGGACGATCGATCGAGAGGCAACGAGTTACTGGATTGTGCGGACGGGCCGGCCGGAAGCGAAGCGGTATTTTCGGCAGTTCTAGTTGAGTTCTGTTGTGGCACTGAATCCACATCGAGGGAAGTGATGAACCAGAACAAAGACCAGATGGAAAGCAGTGATCCGGATCACGCCAGAGCGAAGGATAAAACGGACTTCCTCGCCGAGGCGGATGCCCCCCAGCAGGGACTGGTGGCGGAATTCGTCGAGTTCCTGCGGTTCAACAAAAAATGGTGGCTGACGCCGATCCTGGTTGTTCTGGGCTTGATTGCCGGTCTGGTCATCCTCACCTCGACAGGTGGGGCACCGTTCATCTATGCACTCTTTTAGACCACTGAGAGTGACCAACGGTGCGCCTGATCGTACGCCGCAACATGCTGGTGTTGTGCCGGGAGCCCTGCAGTGAACGCTATCGCCGATGACAGCCAGACGACAGGCCAGCCACTCACATCCAGCCCCGCCTGGATGATAGTCACGCTGGCCTGGTTGAGTTGGTTGGGCACGGACCTGTTTTTCGCGCACCAGTATCACACTGGTATTTACACGGACCCGGCGCTGACGCCATTCATGCTGCTTGGCCTGCTCTGCCAACTGGCAGTCATCGACGCAGCTGCCGTCTTGCTGGTGGCAGGATCTGCCGTCTTGTGCAGAAGTCTGTTTCGCATGCGTCTGGCCTGGCTCGGTAAGACACTCGCCTACGGACTGGTGATTGGCACGTTGTTTAATCTGGTTGCCAGCTGGTCCAGTTACGACACAGCGGGGTCGTTTGCCGATCTGCAGGGTTTGCGATTCTCGCTCACCTTTCCAGTGGCGACTGTGGACCATGCCATCCAGCTGGACTCGGTCAGGATCGTGATTGTGGTGGGCGTCTTTCTGCTCAGCTCCCTGCTGATGATCTGCTGGGTGCCACGGGCTGCTGGCTGGCTTGCCAGGCGGCGAATGGCTGCTGGTTTGATCCATGCATCCGCTGCCTGCCTGCTGGCTGCCACCGTGGCTGGCGCCACGGCATCCCAGCTGCTACTGAGCTCCTCAGCCGAGCCGTTGCCCAGGAACGAGGATACCGGCGTGATCAGCACGGTGGCTCAGCGATGGCGGTACTATCGCGATGACCACCTGGCGCCGTTCCCAGCCTTTGTTGCCGACCTGGCATATGCCAGTGGCCAGCGGCGTGCTTTTGCACGGCTGCGAAAACTCTCCTCCCCGGAACAGCCCATCGATCGGCCGCGACAGCTGGTAGCCGGAGATTATGCTCAGCGAGCGCAGGAGACGAGGCCTCGCCAGTGGAATGTGATTGTGGTGCTGGTCGAATCACTACGGACAGACGTGGTCTTGGCAACCGAGCAGGGTCCGCCGATCATGCCCCACCTGGATGAACTTGCGGCCCGGTCGCTGGTTTATCGTGATGTCTACACCCAGGCTAGCCATTCCAATTATGCGGACCTCTGTCCGTTGAATTCCCAGTTCCCGCTGCGGTCCGAACTGGAGTATTTCTATCCGGCGCACCCCCCTTATCCGAGCACATTTCTGCATCAGATTCTGGCCGAGGTTGGTTATGTCAGCTCGGTCTTCAGCTCCCAGGATGAGAGCTGGGGAGCCATGAACAACGTGCTCAAGCCGGCGACGTTCGATCGCTTCTTTCATGCCGGTGAGTTTTCCGGGCTCTACTTTCCCAGGGTCGAAGCGGATGGGCAACGCCGCGGGAATCGCCAGTTGAAGTACTCGGGAAAGATTGACGATCGCCTGACTGCCATCGAAGCGGTCGATTGGATCGGCAGGCAGACGGCTCCATTCTTCATGTACGTCAACTTGCAGAGTAGCCATGTGCCGTACCTGGTGCCGCCACAACATCCGCTGCAATTCGCTCCCAGGGAACTGGGCTTCGACATTCGCCTCGGTCGCTACCCGCGAGACAAGACCGAGTTGGCTCGTGGTCGATACTGGGACAGCCTCAATTATCTTGACGCTCAACTGGGAGTGCTGCTCGACGGGATTCGTCAGCATGGCAAGGCCGATTCCACCGTGCTGCTGATCTCCGGTGACACCGGACAGGCCTTCAACGAACATGGTTTCTGCGCACATGCCAATCAACTCTATAATGAGGTCCTGCAAGTGCCGCTGGTGGTCAGTTACCCAGGCGTTGAGCCAGGGCAATGCAACGATTCTCTGCAGCACGTGGATCTGCCGCCGCTGGTTCTGTCGCTGCTACGTTTGCCCCCCCATCCAGGCTTCCAGGGACGGGAATTTCGGGACGGCCGAACGGTAGGTGCCGATCCGCCTCGCTTCCTCGTGGCCCAGACCACACTCTCAAACCAGGTGGCGGTCGTCTATGACGGCTGGAAGCTTTTCTACGACCTGGATTACGAACGCTTCTACCTGTATGACCTGGAAAACGACCCAGCCGAGAAGCATGAGGTTGCCAGCCAGAATCCTGATCGAGCACGGCAACTTGCCACGCTGCTCTCTCGCTGGGTGACGGCCCAGCTCGATTATTACCAGGATCCTGTACGCCAGGCCGCGGAATACCCGCCCCGACTCCGGCTGGAACAGTAATAACTCGTAAAACCGGTAAAACCGGTTTCAGCAGATCAATCCGGCTCGCCGAAGAAATTGAGAGGGGCAGCGCCGCTTTGCGCAGAAATTGCGACCAGCCGGCGCAGAACATAACCCCCCCCAGCCGGTTGCCCGGGTTTCCCATTCGCTGAGGTCGAGGAGCCAAAAATGGTCAACGTTCGTATTCACTCATCGTCGCGGGCAGGTGTTTCGCCAGCTAAATCTGCCGTTACCATCGCCTCGCTGCTGTTGCCCCTGCTGGCCCTGGTTGTCTACGTTGCAGCTCATCAGCCAGTGACGGAAACGACCGAGGATGCAAGCCAGGAAACTCAAACAACATCGGTCCGTATCAGCCTGTCGGATGACGCAACAACATTTGAAGCGATTCTGGAGCCCCTCGTCGAGACACCCAGCGTGGAGGAGCTGTTGCCGGTCGAGAGCCTCGATGGCCCTCCCCTCCCCCTCGATTTCGACCTGGCTGGCCAACAGGTCAGCGCACCACCTGCCAGCAATACGCCGGTTGACCGACAGTCCGATCTTGACTCGGGCAAGCGGCAGCGATTGGAAGATGCCCTGAGGAGCCAGATCAAAGTTGGCGAGCCGGTTGCCGTCATAGAGGCCGAGAGTGTTGCCAGGTCGCCCAGCGACATTGTGGCGCCAGTTCAAACCACGATTGCCGACGCCCCTGCCCCAACGCCGGTTGCTGAGCCGGTCAGCGTCTCGATTGCCGACGCCCCTGCCCCAACGCCGGTTGCTGAGCCGGTCAGCGTCTCGATTGCCGACGCCCCTGCCCCAACGCCGGTTGCTGAGCCGGTCAGCGTCTCGATTGCCGACGCCCCTGCCCCAACGCCGGTTGCTGAGCCGGTCAGCGTCTCGATTGCCGCTGCCCCAGCACCGGTTGCTGAGCCGGTTAGCGTCTCGATTGCCGCTGCCCCAGCACCGGTTGCTGAGCCGGTTAGCGTCTCGATTGCCGCTGCCCCAGCACGGGTTGCTGAGCCGGTCAGCGTCTCGATTGCCGATGACACCGCTCCGTCGCCAGCCGCCGTACCCGTTCGCGTGTCGATCTCTGATCACGAAAGTCCCTCAATTGCACTGCCGGCGTTTGATATCTCGATCTTCACGATCACCAAGTCGCCCTTGGATTTCAGCGGCAAAGGGGAGTCACCGACCCCCAACTGGCGCAAGCCAGCTCACTAGGATCTGGACTGTCCGGTCACAACTGCGGGCATCACCTGGCTGCGGCCAGGATTGGCTGGAATTCTGAGCGTGGCCATGTAATACTTGTGTCCGCGTGTTGCGTCAGTATCCTCCCGCCTCCCTCCCTTGCTTGCCCCCCGAGCAGATCACACGCTATGGCAATCCGAATCCTCGTTGCCGATGACCATGAGCTAGTGAAGCTTGGATTCCGTACGCTCTTTGGCCGGCACGATGATCTTGAGATTGTTGCCGAGACAAGTGGCGGCGATGAGACATTGTCGGCTGTGACCGTCTATCGTCCGGACATTGTTCTGCTTGATGTGCGGTTATCCCAGGGAGACGGCCTGACCTGCCTGGGTCGCTTGAAGCTGGACAACCCCGGCCTGCCGGTACTGATGGTTTCGACGTTCGACAATCCTACCTATGTCGCACGCGCTGTGGCGCTTGGCGCCGCCGGCTACCTGCTCAAGAGCTGCCCGCTGGAGGAGATGATCGAGGCAATCCGCAATGTGGCGGCTGGTGAGACAGCCTGGACACGCGAGGTGCTGCGCCGGATGACCGGCGCGCTGGCGACTCCCAGGGTCAACGCCGACGTTGAAGTTCCGCTGACTCAGCGAGAGAACGATGTGATCCAGCAGATGGCGCTCGGGCTGACCAACAAGGAAATCGCGCAGGTCCTGGGGATCAGCTACGAGACCGTCAAGGAGCATGTCCAGCACGTGCTCAGCAAAGTGGGTGTCAGTGACCGTACGCAGGCTGCCGTCTGGGCCGTTCGCAGCGGGCTGGTGTAAGAAGTTGAGCGAGGCAGCGAGGGTTATTCTGGCGCGCTGAAACCCAATCCGTTTTCAGTCAGTACCGCTGTGCCGACGCTGCCTGAAGTAATCTCGAACATCTCAGGGTATTTCAGATCCCAGTCCTTGTTTCCCAGTGGGCAATACTGGCGGCCGTTGCCCTCGATCGCCGCGATGCCCGGGATTCGCGCGGCAATGCTGGCTGAATGCAGGAACGAAGCACCCACGCAGGTCAAATCCTGGACGCAGAGAAAGAGTCCGAAGTGGCGGGCAGCCGCTCCCATCATCAACGCCTCGCCATGCCCCTTGCAGGCCTTAAGTGCCACACCCGAGTATCCCAGCTCGCGCGACAGCAGCAGCGACTCGAGGTCAACAAGTGACTCATCGATCACCACCGGCTTGATTGCTGCCGCCTCGTGCATCGTGTTCTCGGGGTTGCTGCGCAGGTCCCGGTGTGTTGGCTGCTCAATGTATTGGACCCTCGAGAGCGCCTCGGACGATTGCTCAGTCAGCTGGCCGAGGAAATCGAGCACGTATTGCACATTGGCGCATTTCTCGTTGAAGTCCAGCGAGTAATGCCATTGCTGGCAACCTCGGGCTTGCTGTGCTTCGGCGGCGGCCTGTTCCACCGCCACGACACGGGCCACATCCCAGTCGAGGTCTTCACCGGACAACTTGATTTTCATGTGCGTCAGCCCATCGGCAGTGATCCACTCACCGAGCGTCTCGGGGCCGCCGTCATCCAGGCGGTTTTCCAACTCGCCTTCGCTTAGCGGGTCCAGTGCACCGACAAGGTGATACAGCGGCATGCTCTGCTGTGGCGTTCGCAGCGTATGCTGGTCCAGGTAGGTGCCGGAGAACTCGTCCCCGAGGTAATGCCCCAGGTCCCTGTTGACGAACTCAGCGCCCAGTAGGTCATAGCTGTTCGCTTCCAGTGCCTTGCCCATCGCATCATGGACAGCTGCGTCGATCGGGCTGGCAGAGACCAGCTGGGCAAGCCGCGGCATCGACTCGCCGAGCGAGCCAGCCTGGGTCACTTCATCGGCCAGCCGCTGATACTCTCCAGTCAGGTCGTGCATGATTTCCAGCGGATGTGCCTGGCCCTGATAATCTGCCAGCAAGCGGGCGACCCGCTCACCCAGCTGGATCATGGCAGCCAGCGTCAGCTCGCCATCCACCTGCTGGCTGGGCCAGCCCCAGGCATTGCCGACAGGTGTGGATCCGAAGCCTCGACCAGTTTTTCCGTCGCGCGTCTCAACTTCCACGTCCACGTTCAGCAGCGTGACATCCTTGACCACTCGGCCGCCAAACTTGATCGGCGTGCGATAGTCAATCTGCTGAAGGGACGTCTCGACGTTGAGGATACGGATGTCAGTCGGTTTTGCCATCGAGAATGTCCCAACCAATGAGAAGCGGAGGGGAAGCTGGAAGTCTGGTCATCGTAGTGAGCCCTGCTGGCGATGACAAGCAACTCGGAGCAGGTGATTGTGTCCCCCCAGCGGGGCAACCGGGCAGCGTAGTCACTGCGTCAGGCTGCGCGTCGCACGACCATCGGCTGAATGACCAGCGTTTGCTTGCGGACCAGAGCGATATCAATCGATATGTCCAGGGCCAGCTGCTTGAGCTGGTGCTGCTGGTGGTCGCTGAGTCGCTTGCAGAGGGGGTTTTCCGACAGCTCGCGTGCTATCAGGAGTGCAGCCCGGCTGCGGATGTAACCGCGTGCCTCGTCGACATCCATGGTTGTCAGGCGACGGCTGACTCGCTCCCAAATGTCGCCCGAGCAACGGTCGGCGGTCTGTGTGGCAATCTCGTGAAGGTTATCTGATTGCCAGAGTTGCTGAACCACATTCAAAAGCCACATGGATCCGTCCTTTACCAGGCAAATGTCGGCGGCTGTGAAGTAAAACTGACCAAACTGCAGCAGGCCGACATCTAGGGGGGGCTGCTTAATTCGAATCGAACAAATCGAGGGTCTCTCTCCAGCTTCTGTCAGGGGACTCCATGTAGTCCAAATGGGTAAGCTGTACTACCGGCTGTTAGCAGTCAGTTGGACCGTTGTCGTTACAATCGGAAGGGGTGTTACCGCTTTTCTATCCCGCTTGACCAGATCTAATGCATGACCTACGTTGGACCTCCGCTGGCGCCGTAGCCAAGCGGCTAAGGCAGCGGATTGCAAATCCGCCATCCCGGGTTCGAATCCCGGCGGCGCCTCTTTTCCCCCGTTGGGTGCCAGGAAACTTGGCGTTGTGCGCTTTCCCGACTGATTCCAGACGCCTTCTCCACGCCCGGCTCATGCCATGCAGCTTCTTGCCCGTCGATACGACAACCAGCAGACGGTAGCCGTCACGATCGCAGCAGACCGGCTGGCTTCCATCGAGCCGGCTGAGGCCAATGGTGCTGATCTCCCCTGGCTGGCTCCAGGCTTTGTCGATCTGCAAATCAATGGCTATGGCGGCCAGGAATTCAATGACTTTGAGCTCGACGTGGAGAAGGTGGCAGGTCTCAGCAGAGCGATCGATTCGCATGGTGTGACCCGTTACTGTCCAACCGCCACGACGCAGTCCTTCGAGCTGCTCCAGCACGCCTTTCAGACCATCGATGCTGCCTGCCAGCAGGACCCCGCCGTGGCCGCCCGCGTTGCCTGTATCCACCTCGAGGGGCCTTTTCTATCGCGGCAGGATGGCCCCCGTGGGGCACATCCGCTGGAACACTGTCGTCCGCCCGATTGGGATGAATTCCAGCGACTGCAGGAGGCTGCCGCAGGCCGCATCGGCATCCTCACGATTTCACCGGAATACGACAACGCAGCGGACGTCATTCGCCGAGTTGCCGAAAGTGGCGTGGTGGTGGCGATTGGACATACCAGTGCAAGCAGCGATCAAATCAGGGCGGCGGTTGATGCCGGGGCTTCGATGAGTACCCACCTGGGGAACGGCGCCCATGGCGAGATTCGCCGCCATCCAAACTATATCTGGGACCAGCTAGCGGAAGACGGGCTGGTCGCCAGCCTGATCGTCGATGGCCATCACCTGCCCCGCTCGGTCGTCAAATCATTTATCCGTGCCAAGCAGCTCGAGCGCTGCGTCCTGGTCAGCGATATCACCGGCATGGCAGGTATGCCCCCGGGACTGTATGAGAATTCCAATCTCGGTAGCGTGGAAGTACTCGAGGACGGGCGATTGGTGATTCCAGGCCAACGACAGTTGCTGGCTGGAGCGGCCTTGCCGATCGGCGTGGGCGTTGCCAGGGTGATGGAGTTTGCTGGACTCAGCCTGGCTGAAGCGGTCACCATGGCGAGCAGTCGCCCGGCGCGGCTGATTGGACTGGAACCGGTCGAACTAGAGGAGGGCGCGGTTGCTGATCTGGTCCTGTTCCAGCTGGAAGCGGGGGAACTGCACGTTCAGGCGACTATCCTGGCGGGCCAATTGGTCTATGGCGAACTACCATTCAATTCACACCAAACAGACATGACGGATGACAATGACTGAACTTGCAGATATTGGCCTCATCGGCCTGGCAGTGATGGGCGAGAACCTGGCCCTCAATATTGAAAGCCGTGGCTATCGGGTAGCCGTCTCGAATCGGACCACCGAGAAGATTGACCGTCTACTCGAGGGACGAGCTGCTGGCAAGAATATGATTGGCTGCCATACGGTGGAAGAGCTGGTCGAGAACCTGGCCAGCCCCAGGAAAATTATCATCCTGGTTAAAGCCGGACCGGCAGTTGATGCTCTGATTGACCAGCTGGTTCCGCTGCTCGATGCCGGCGATATCATCATCGACTCAGGCAATACCCACTTTGCCGATACCGAACGGCGAACAAGGTACGTCGAAGAGCAGGGTTTACTGTTCATCGGCACCGGCATCTCCGGCGGTGAAGAGGGAGCACTCAAGGGCCCCAGCATGATGCCCGGTGGAAGTGCCGCGGCCTGGGAAGAAATCAAGCCGATCTTCCAGGCAGTGTCGGCCAAAGTCGGTCCCGCTGGCGACATTCCCTGCTGCGAGTGGGTCGGTGCTCGAGGTGCCGGACACTATGTGAAAATGGTCCACAACGGCATCGAATATGGTGACATGCAGCTGATCTGCGAAGCCTATCAGTTCTTGCGCGACGCCGTCGGACTCTCGAACGACCAGCTGTACGATGTCTTTGCCGAATGGAACCTCGGTGAACTTCAGAGTTACTTGATTGAGATCACCCGCGATATTTTCAGCGTCGCGGACGACAACGGTGACGGCTTCCTGGTCGACAAGATCCTCGATGTGGCGGGTGCCAAGGGGACTGGCAAGTGGATGAGCCAGCTGGCACTCGACCTGGGCGTGCCCAGCACGCTGGTGACCGCGGCAGTCTATGCTCGTAGCCTGTCAGCGGCGAAGCAGGCCCGCGTTCGCGCCAGCCAGCTGCTGCCGGGACCCGGCGGATCACTGGAACTGGCAGCGGATCAGCAGGCGGGCTGGATTGAGTCGGTTCGACAGGCTCTCTACGCCTCCAAGATCTGTAGCTATGCCCAGGGATTCGTGCAGCTTCAAGCGGCGTCCGCGGAACACGACTGGGACCTCGATTACGGGGACTGTGCCCTGCTCTGGCGAGGTGGTTGTATTATTCGAGCGCAATTCCTGGATCGAATCAAGGAAGCATTCGATGCTGACCCTGCACTGGAGAACCTTCTGCTGGCTCCCTACTTCACCGCTGCCGTGGAGCGTGCCCAGCAGGATTGGCGACGAGTCGTGATTGCTGCGACCGAGCTGGGTATTCCGGTGCCTGCCTTCGGCACCGCGCTGGCATACTATGATGGGTATCGACGTCAGCAGTTGCCGGCCAACTTGCTGCAGGCCCAGCGCGACTATTTTGGGGCCCACACCTACCAGCGAGTTGACCAGGAGGGGACGTTTCACACCGATTGGCTGAACGAGCGTCGACCACCGTCGGAGTGAGACAGCGGCTGCCGATTCGTCAATCGCGGCGTTCCAGCAGCTCCAGCAAGTACTGGCCGTACTCGTTATTGAGTTCACCAGCCAGCGATTTCAGCTGCTCGCCATCAATGAATCCCTTGCGGTAGGCGACTTCCTCGAGGCAGGCGATTTTTAGCCCCTGCCGCTGCTCAATCGTCCGAACGAACTCACCAGCCTGCAGCAGCGCCTGATGCGTGCCGGTATCGAGCCAGGCGAAGCCCCGTGTGAATCGATCCACATGCAGCTGCCCCTGTTCCAGGTAGACACGATTGACGTCGGTAATCTCAAGCTCACCACGTTCCGATGGGGCGAGATTCTCGGATATGTCGACAACCTGGTTGTCGTAAAAGTAAAGGCCCGGGATGGCATACTGTGAACGAGGTTCCGCCGGCTTTTCCTCCAGGCTGACCGCCAGACCCGACTCGTCAAACTCAACCACGCCGTAACGCTCCGGGTCCTTGACCGGGTATCCGAAGACCGTCGCTCCCTGCTCTCGAGCTGCTGCGATGGCCAGCATGGTCTGAAAACCCTGGCCGTAAAACACGTTGTCACCCAGTACCAGGGCCACGTGGTCGTCGCCAATGAACTCCTTGCCCAGCAGGAATGCCTGGGCCAACCCCTTGGGCTCCGGCTGAATTGCATATTCAATCTGCAGTCCCAGCCGCGTGCCATCGCCAAGTAACTGTCGATAGGACTCGATATCGTGTGGCGTACTGATCAGCAGGATCTGGCGAATGCCAGCCAGCATGAGCGTCGAAAGCGGATAGTAGACCATCGGCTTGTCGTAAATCGGCAACAGCTGCTTGCTGGTCACATGTGTCAGCGGATAGAGCCTGCTGCCGGATCCGCCGGCCAGGATAATGCCCTTCTGGAAGTAGGATGGACGTTGCATGTTCAGGATTCCTGCTGGTCGGCCTGCGGGGGGAGACTACCGAGTCCAAGTCTCAGCCGCCGGTAGTCACCACTCTGTACGTTAGCGACCCAGTTTTCGTTCTCCAGGTACCAGCGCACCGTCTCGTGTAACCCCGCTTCGAAGTCATTCAGCGGCTGCCAGCCAAGTTCTTCCCGGATCTTCCTTGTATCGACAGCATAGCGTCGATCGTGCCCCGGTCGATCCTCGACAAAAGTGATCAGCTGTTTGAGCGGTGCGTGAGGCAGGTCCGGTTTGAGCTTTTCGAGCGAGTTGCAGATGGCTTCCACAACCTCGAGGTTCGTCCGTTCGCAGTCTCCACCGATGTTGTAAACCTCACCCGCCCGGCCAGCGTCGAGAACCAGTCGCAGTGCACGGCAATGATCCTCCACGTAAAGCCAGTCGCGAACGTTTTTGCCGTCTCCGTAAATCGGCAGTGGCTTGCCCTCCAGCCCGTTCAAAATCATCACCGGGATCAGCTTTTCAGGGAATTGGTAAGGGCCATAGTTGTTGGAGCAATTCGTCGTCAGCGTGGGCAGGCCGTAGGTGTGGTGAAAGGCGCGCACGAAATGATCGGCCGCGGCCTTGGAAGCGGAATAGGGCGAGTTGGGCTGGTAGGGACTCGATTCAGAAAACAGCCCTTCGGCCCCCAGGCTGCCGTAGACCTCGTCGGTCGAGACATGCAGGAAACGAAAGCGGCTGGGATCATCGAGCTGGCGCCAGTAGGCCAGGCTTTGTTCAAGCAATGTGAAGGTGCCACCGACGTTTGTTTCCAGGAAAGCGGCCGGCCCGTCGATGCTGCGGTCGACATGGGATTCCGCTGCCAGGTTCATGATGGCTGACGGTTGATGCTGGGCAAGTGTGTCAGCAACCAGCTGTTCATCGCAGATGTCGCCCTCGACAAAGACCAGGCGTTCGTCGTTGGCGCAATCGGTCAACGAGTGCAGATTGCCGGCATAGGTCAGCTTGTCGAGCAACACAACGATGTCGCTGGTCTCGTGAATCAGCTGACGCACCAGGCAGCTGCCAATAAACCCAGCTCCGCCGGTAACAAGAATTGTGGCCATGGACGATCTGCCAGCAGGACAAGGACGTGAGAACCGGACCGCTCCCGCTCGTATTCAACGGACTGGGTCGTACTGCGGTTCAGAGGTTCTATTGTATTTCTGGCCCGCCCGGTATCAACCCACACCGATCACTCACCCCGTCCGCTATTGGCGAGATGACAACCTACTCCGATCATCCACTCAGGCCGCTGGATAGCCCCTAACCTGTAACCCCTGGCCTGTAACTTCGGTTATCATGGCGGGTGATCGCAGCCCCGCATGCGTGTGCCAGGGCAACGACTCAGCACGACGTCACGAGACACCGAAAGGCAGATCTTATGAACAGGTTACTGGCTGCCAGCTGGACACTGATCTTCATCTTGGCAACATCCTCCCTGCAGGCCGACTGGCCTTCTTTCCTGCATGGCAATGCCAGGACCGGCGCGACGACGGACAGCTTGCCGGTCGAGCTGGCTCCAGCCTGGGTCTACAACGCGCCAGCATCGCCCCAGAGAGCTTTCGCCGGACCGCGACTTGACCCGATCGAGGGCAAGCAGATGCGGCACCGGATCGATTTCGATGGTGCCCTGCAGCCGGTGATGGTGGATGGTCGCGTCTATTTCGGCTCATCTGTCGATCACAACGTGTACTGCATCGATGGGCTCAGCGGTAAACGTAACTGGGTTTTTCAGACGGAAGGGCCAGTCCGGCTGGCTCCCACGATCTGGCAGGATCGAGTTTACTTTGGAGCAGATGATGGCTATGTCTATTGCCTGGCTGCCAAGGATGGTTCGGTGATCTGGAAGCATCGCGAGGGGCCGCGCGACGAGCGCCTGCTGGCTCGCGGCAAGATGATCTCGCGCTGGCCAGTGCGAACAGGCGTCGTGATCCACGACGGGATTGCCTATTACGGCGCTGGCGTTTTCCCGCACGAGACGGTCTACCTGGTTGCCCGCGATGCGACCACTGGCACGGTGGTCTGGCGCAATGACCGTATCAGCCAGCAGGATGCCGGACGAAATCCACTCTCGCCGCAGGGCTACCTGCTGGTCAACGACAAGTACGTGTTTGTCCCCTCCGGCCGCTCGCTACCGGCCGCCTTTGACCGGCTGACAGGCGAGCAGGTGCATCATCGTTCACACAGCTGGCGATCCGCGGCGGGTGGCGTTGTCGGCGGCTACAAAGCACTGCTGGCTGACGGCCAGCTCTACTCATCCGGTCCGCATCACTTCCTGGCACTCGACCAGGCAACCGGTTCCGTCGGCTTTGCCTGGATTGACGGACGGCAATTGGTGGTCTCGGGCGAGCGGGGATTTGTCTCCGGACCGACCGGCGTGACAGCCCTGGATCGGCTCAAGCATGCCGAAGCCACGATGCAAAGACAGAAGCTGAATCTCGAGCTCTACAACCTCAAGCGAAAACGGAAGGAGCTGGATCCTGACGAGTACGCCACAAAGGTCAGCGAATTGGAAAAGCAGATCGAACAATTCGGACAGGTGGGGACACTCTGGCAGACCGAAAGTACGCTGGATTCTTCATTGATCGCCACCCAGAACCTGGTGGTGGCTGGAGGCCTTGACCAGGTAGCGGCCTTTGACGTGGAAGATGGCCGACAGGTCTGGAAGGCCGACGTGGAGGGTGAAGTACTCGGATTGGCCTCCTCAGATGGTGTCTTGCTGGTCAGTACCGACAAGGGCCGAATCTACGCATTCGCTGGCAGCGACGCAGTTGGTCAAAATGCTGCCCAGTTGCTGGCTACCTATGTCGATGACCCCTACCCAAAGGATGAACTGACGGCCGTCTACAAACAGGCTGCGGAAGCGATTCTCAGCAGTACAAAACAGGATCGTGGCTTCTGCCTGGTGCTGGGAAGCGAAACCGGCCGGCTGGCGTTTGAACTGGCTCGGCAAAGCACGTTGCAGGTCTATGGGATCGAATCGGATGAGGAAAAAGCTGCCGCTTCCCGGCAGGCTCTTGATCGCGCCGGCCTGCATGGATCACGTGTGACGATCCTGCACGCTGACCCCAATGACCTGCCGCTCTCGAATTACTTTGCCAACCTGGTCGTCTCCGACACTCTGATTCTCACAGGAGCGCTGCCGGTCCAGGACGACGACTGGACACGCGTGGTAAAGCCCTGTGGTGGCCTGGTCTGTTTTGCTGTGCCTTCCACGGCTGCCGAAAAGATCGGGCTGACGCGTGAGAAGATGACAGTTGGCCTGGCCAAGATTGGTATGGATGCCGTGCAGACCGAGTTGAAGCAGTTTCTCGGAAACGATGTGCTGGTTGCCACATTGCAGCGAGGCAAGCTGCCAGGTGCCGGCGATTGGTCCCACCAGTATGGCAACGCGGCGAATACCTCGACCAGTGAAGATTTTCGGGTCAAGGGTGGCCTGGGAGTACTCTGGTACGGAGATCCCGGTCCCACCCAGATGATCAACCGGCACGAGGGCGCCTCGGCGCCGCTCTCGACCAATGGCCGGATGTTCATCCAGGGTACCGATAACGTGATGTGTTACGACGCCTACAACGGGCTCTTTCTCTGGCAGCGAGACAATCCGGGCGCATTGAGGACGGGAGTCTTCAATAACGAAGAGACGAACAACATGGTCGCCACCGACGATGCCCTGTTCATAGCGGTCGACGACAAGTGCACGATGTACGAGGCCGCCACGGGAGACGTGCTGAACGAATTTCAGGCACCGCAATCGACGGACGAGATTCCACGCGTCTGGGGCTATATCGGACACTCCGATGGCCTGCTGCTGGGCACCAGCACGATTCGCAAGGAACTTGCCGCATCGCTGCGTCGCCGTGGGCATACCGTCGAAAACGAAACCGACACGCTGTTCGCCTTTGATATGGAGACGGGCAAGCTGAAGTGGAAATACCGTGGCAAGAATGTCCTGCATGTGACGATCGCCCTATCGGAGGGCCGGGTCCACTTTATCGATAGCTCGATTACCCGCGAGCAGCGAGATGCGCTGCTGCGGGAAGACAAGGCAGCACTCAAGGACCTCGGTCCGGAGGAAGCCAAGCGGAAGGAGGAGGAGCTAAAGAAGCTGGATGTTCGAGTTGCAGTGGCTCTGAATCTGCAGACGGGTGAAGAGCTCT
>CAUZOB010000058.1:0-24643 GCA_963581185.1 Planctomycetota bacterium
GCGCTGCTGGCCTACAAGGGAACCATCCTGTTTACCAGCCATGATCGCCATTTCATGAGTCGGGTGGCGACGAACGTCGTTGAAGTGCGCAGGGGATCGGCCAAAAACTACATGGGTGATTACGAATCCTACCTCTACTCGGTGAATCAGGAGATCAGTGAGGGTGAACGGAGTGAGGGGAGAGGTGGCAGGTTCAGCCCGACAGGGGAGAAGCTGCCGGTAGATGGCGATGCGAGAAAACGGCAGCGCAAACGTCAGAAGGAAATCAAGAACCTGGAGAAGAAGATCGCTGTGTGGGGCGATGAAAAAGAAGCCTGCAACCAGCAGCTGCTGGAGACGACCGACACCGATGCGGCGGTGAAACTTCACCAACAGATCACGGAACTGACCGCTCAGCTTGATCAGGCCGAGCAACGCTGGCTAGAACTGAGCGAGGGTGACTAGGAATTACCGATTGTGCGATGAGGACTTGTTGTATGCCTGCTCAAACGGAGCGACCGGTAGTGGTTGGTGGGCATGCTTTTTCAGTCCCAATGGTCACACGCCAGCTGGCTGCTGCCGGGCATGTTAGAGAGGCACACGGTTGACCAGAAAATCGTTAGAATCTGTTTGCCGGTTCCTGCCTGCCATAAAACAAGAGCGCCAGCCAAATGAACGAGATAATCAACGTCACCTGCCCTTCATGCGGGAACGAAATACCGTTACCTGCCTCGCTTGTAGGCCAGGTCATCAATTGCCCGGCGTGCGGAAACGGTGTAAAGATCGCTCGACCAGTGCAACCGTCGGTCGTCGGTCCGCCACCTCCGCCACCATCACCGACCTCACCATCACCTCCACCTCCGCCACCATCACCGACCTCACCATCACCTCCACCTCTGCCACCATCACCGACCTCACCATCACCGCCGCCACCGCCAGTGGTAGAGGGCCGGCCTGCCGGGGGTGAGCCTTCGTTTCCGGACGTTGGAATGGGAGCCAGGGACATCCAGAATTCCATTTCCGGTTTTGCGAATACATTCCACAAGCAGAAACTGTTGATGCTGGTGGCGGCCTCGCTCGGTGCGTTTTCCAGCTTTCTTCCCTGGGTGTCCGGTATTGTCACGGCGATTGGTGTACAAGGTCCGGACGGGTGGCTTAGCATGGGCCTGTTTGCACCCGCCATTGTGCTCGCTGTAAAGGCGCCACGGCACCTGCCGATGGTGGGGGGTGAGAGGCTGGCAGCCGTTATTTGTGCCGGCCTTGCCGGCCTCGTGGCATTCTGGAAAATTACCTCCCTCAACAATCCCTTCGTTGGCATTGGGATCGGCCTGTACCTTATCGTGGCAATGGCAGTCACGATTGGCATCATTGGCTGGACATTAGAGACGACGCCCAAGCCGCCCAGCCATCGTTGAGATGTGCTTCAGCCATGGACCATTCGATATGAGATCGAGTAACTCTTGCGGCAGTAAAACCAGTCTTCCGAGTCCGATGGCCCTTGATCCTTTTCTCAAACTGTTTTCCAGGCATTGGCTAGTGCTTGCATCGTGCTGCCTGTTGTACGGCCTGCCGCTCGCGGCCGACGACACGTCGCCTGGCAGTTCGAAAGAGCTGGCCCATTCGGTCACGATTCACCGTGACGCATGGGGTGTGCCGCACATCCTTGGCCCGACAGACGAGTCCGTTCTGTTCGGTATGGGTTATGCCCAGGCCGAGGATAATCTCTGGCAACTCGAAGATACCACTATTCGCGCGCTGGGCCGTTATGCCGAAGTTGCCGGCGAAACGGAGCTGGGTGGCGACCTCCTGAACCGGGCATTTCGGGTGGTGGAGCGGTCGAGACAGGACTTTGAGAAGCTCAACCCGGAGTTTCAGGGGCTGATCCTCTCTTATACAAGCGGTATCAACTGGTACCTGCAGCACCATCCGCAGGCGCCGCTTCGATTGCTCACAGAGTGGCAGCCGTGGATGATTGTCGCCATCGATCGCCAGATGCTGCTCTCTTTCAGCTATGGCCATACCCACGCAGGCCGACCACGAGAGCTGTTTGGGGCCATCCAGCCAGGTCGGAAAGAAGCAGCCATCAGTCAACTGGAGCAGGCGGCCAACAATGCGGTTGGATCCAACGAGTGGGCCATCGGTCCGTCCAAAACGGCGGATGGCACGGCCATGTTGATGATTAACCCCCATCAGCCGTGGTATGGCTGGGGACAGTTCTACGAGGCGCATTTGCATAGTGACGAGACGATCCGGATGTCCGGGGCATGTTTCTTCGGGACGCCGGTACCGACCATTGGTCACAACGGAAACCTAGGCTGGACCTACACCGTCAACGCACCGGACAACGCGGATGCCTGGAAAGTTGTCTTCGATAAGCCTGAGGATCCGTTGGCTTATCGTTTTGACGATGGCCATCGCCAGGCGATTGAGTGGACAGAATCGATCGCCATCAAGACGGGCGGAAACATCCAGCAGCGGGAAGTCACGTTTCGCCGTACCCATCAGGGACCACTCGTCCGGCGGCTCGATGAGAAGAGCTTCCTGGCGGCCAACGTCGCAGGGATTTTTGACCCGAACCGACTGCAGCAGGCCCTCGGGATGGTCCGCGCCAGGAACCTGGCTGAATGGAAGAAAGCGATCGGGCACTGCGCTCTGCCAATGTTCAACGTCGCCTATGCGGACCGAGAGGGCAACATTCTCTACTTGTACAACGGCTCGATTCCAATTCGCGATCCTTCATACAACTGGACCGAAGCGGTTGACGGAACAACCTCGAAGACCGACTGGCGCGGTATTCATCCGCTTAAGGACCTGCCCCAGTTGCTGAACCCGAAATGTGGTTACGTGCAGAACTGCAATACCAGCCCGTTCCTGACCACGCATGACGAGAACCCTCAGCGAGATCGCTTCCCCGCGTACATGTTCGAGGACGCGGATTACCGCAAGCGGCGTGCTCAGCTCTCCCGCATGATCCTGCGGGAAATCGAACAGCTGACCTTCCAGCAACTGAATGAACTCGCCTTTGATACTCGCTTGTATTGGCCGCTGACAGAACTTGCCGGCTTTGAACCGGCCCTTGAGAAGTATGCTGTGGCCGATCCCGACAAAGCTGCCATCATCAAGCCACTGCTGGATCACCTGCTGGACTGGAACTGCCGGGCCACGATTGAGTCAACTCAAACGACACTCTGTGTCCACTGGTACGAGGAGCTGCACGAGGGCGCCTATCCTGGTGAGACGCTGAAGACGAAGTACACGGACAGCCCCGAGCGCCAGCTCGATGCACTTGTCGAAGTCGCGGGGCAGCTGAAAGTGATGCACGGTGACTGGCGCGTGCCCTGGGGCAAGGTGCATCGTATTCAACGCGTGCCCAACAAGCCGGATGTGATGCAGGCGGCGCAGTCGTTTAATGGCCTCTTCCCGAGCGTGCCCTGTGCAGGTGTGCCGGGGCCACTGGGGGTCGTCTACACCGTCTATTCCATCCCGGCAATACGATTCATACGGCCAGCGCGATATGCCATCGTCGGGTCGTGCTATGTCAGTGTGGTGGAGTTTGGCGAGCGGGTGCAGGCTTCCAGCGCGGTGCAGTTTGGCTCCAGTGGCAACCCGCGGTCAAAGCATTTTGCTGACCAGACGCAGCTCTTTTCAGAGCGAAAACTGAAGCCGGCCTGGTTCTACCCGGACGATGTACGAGCGAACGCCGTGCGATCCTATCACCCAGGCGAATAGCTGCGGCCGCCAGGCAACTTTCTTTGCTGCCAACCCGGCTGACGCTATCATGAATTCATCGTGCTGTATGCCAAATGGCCATTCCTGGTGAGGAGAGTCGGTTGACCAGAATTTCGAAATCTATTTCCTTGTTGGTGACCTGCGTGCTGGCGACGATTCTTTTCTGCGCCTGTCCGGCGACTGCGAAAAGTGGAGAATTGAAGCCTGAACCAGAGTTCGTCTCAATCTTTAACGGCAATAACCTGTCAGGCTGGGAAGTCACGCCGCCCAACAGTAAGGATGCCTGGTCAGTCAAGGACGGCATGATCGTCGGCGTCGGAGATAAAGGTCGCGGCTACCTTACCTACAGCGACAATAAGAAGATCGCCAACCTGGAACTTGTTTTCAGCTACCGGTTTCCGGGCAAGGGAAACAGCGGCGTCAGTATCCGCGGCATTGTCGACAAGACTGGCAAGCGAGACTTCCAGAGTTACCATGCCGACCTCGGCCATCTCGGGATCGGCAAGAACGTGATGGGAGCATGGGACTTTCACACGCCGGGGCGGACGGAGCACCGTTGCTTTCGTGGCGACAGCCTGGTGATCGACAAGAATGACCAGCCGCATATCACACCAATCAAGGATGGCCTGACGACGGCTGACATCAAGCAGGGCGACTGGAACCATGTCCGAGTTCTTGCTCTGGACAACAACTTCAAGCTGTACGTCAACGGCAAATTATCGTCGGAATTCACCGAGAATATTGAGCCCGGCAAACGGCTCGGCAAAGGAATGATTCAGCTGCAATTGCATGATCCCGGCATGATCGTGCACTTCCGGGACGTGAAGCTGAAAGTGCTGGATTGATGCGGCCAGGCCGGCAGACTTATGCCGCTAGTCGACCTTGATAAAGTCGGTCTTGAAGTGCTGGATGTGCGTCTTGAAGTCAGTACCGGCAAAAGCGGCGAAACGTACAACGCCGTCGGTGACCGTCTCCGGCACCTTGAATTCGACGACAAGCGTGCCCTCGCCCCGGACATTATGTAGCTGCCGCTCAACCCTGGCCGACTGTTTGCCCTGAATCAGCGTGACATGCATTTTCTGGCTTCCAAGTGTTGCCGGTAGCTTGTACTTGATCGTCAGCTTGGCCACACCGCCCGGCACAACGGTCATGGGAAGCGTGACGGAGAATATCTTCTGCTTCTTGGGAGCCGCTGGTGGTTTTCTGGGCCGGCGGGCTTCAGCCTCGGCTTCCTGTTTCTGCACAAAGGCCTCCCGCACATCCGCCTGCTCGCGTTGGCGGTACATGGCCAGCATCGGATCGCCGGTCTCCTGCATCCAGGCCAGCAGTCGGTCACGTTGCTGCTGGATCAGCTCTGCATGGTCGGGGCTATCGATCAGGTTGACCGTGCAATCGGGGTCGTTCAGGACGTCGAAGAATTCTTCCACCACGCGGTGCTGATAAGTCTCCAATCGCTCAGCCAGACTCTGGTTGTCGGCCGCCAGCTTTGCCAGTTGGCGATAGGTGTTCGTGCCAGTTGTGGCCGTGGCAAAGACCCGTGTGCCATTGGACCAGGGGTTGAAGATGTAGAGATAGCGTTTGGTCTCGATGGCCCGCATCGGATCGCGTGAGCGGCCCGCGTTTTCGTTGTACTCTTTGACCACGTATTCCCGCTTCGACTGGCGCTGCCCTTTTAATACCGATACGAAAGAACGGCCATCGAAACCGGGCGGGTGCTCGATTCCGGCGATATCCAGCACAGTTGGCAAGAGGTCGACTGCGGAAACCATATGCTCCCGGTCGAGCGTACCCTCGTTGGTCACGCCTGGCCAACGGACCGCCAGCGGCGTGCGGGTGCTATGGTGATAGAGCTGCGTTTTGGCAAATGGCAGCGGCATGCCATGGTCGGAGAGGAAGACGACTACAGTCTGGTCTTCCTTGCCGGAAGCGGCCAGCGCCTGCATGACTTCCTGCAGGCAGTCGTCGGCACGACGGACTGACGAATAGTAGAGACTCAGTTCCTGCCGGACGACTGGATCTTCAAACAGGAAGCCCGGTATGGGGACTTCGTCAGCGGTGTAGATTCGTGACGGAACATGGGGATCCTTGGCATTCGAGTTGCCCCGGACCTGGGAATAGAACGGCTTGTGTGGGTCAGAGATATTGACCATCAAGCAGAATGGCTTGCCCGCCTTGTCGGCAGCCGCAATTCCGCGCCGCGTTGCCTCGCCGTAAGATGCTGCATCCTTGATGTGATAACGCTTTCCCTCGGCATCGGTATCCAGCACGGCATCCCAGGCATACGGGTTGTAAGGAGTTGAGTGACTTGTCTTGCCGCGAATGGCGGTGAAGTATCCCGCCGCTTTCATAACGTCAACCAGGTGAGGGTGGTCGGCGTCCTTGACCTGGTAGAAGCCTTCCACACCGTTGTTGTGTGGATAGCGGCCGGACCACATCACGTTTCGGCCAGGCATGCAGTTTCCAACCTGCACATGGGCGTAGTGAAAACGCAGGCCGGAACGGACCAGGGCATCCATGTTCGGCGTGATCCCCTTCAGCCGACAGCCGTAACTTCCCATCGAGTCCGCATTCATGTCGTCCACGGTCACAATCAGGATATGAGGACGAGCCGTTTGGGCATTGGCCGTCACCGTCAGCAGCAACGTGGCTGCGAATGCAAGAAGTCGTTTCATCGAGATCTCCCTGGGCGACTCGTGAGCTGCTGAGCTGCCAGACTCAGCTGAATGGGGAAGGCAGGCCAATCGCTAGGCCAGGATGGAGGACATTGTGCTGGTGCCATCCGCATACTCGGTCGTGTTAACGCCCAGTGCCTGCAGCTGGGTAAGCCAGAGATTAGCAAGTGGAGTACCCTGTTCGCATTGGACATGTTGGCCCAATTTGAGTTTGCCGCCACCACCTCCGGCGACGATGACCGGCAGATCGTTGTATTGATGGGTTGCACCGTCACCGAGTCCCGCGCCTAAGGTGAAGATCGTGTTGTCCAGCAGTGTCGTTCCATGGGACTCCTCGATGCTATCCATCTTCGCCAGCAGGCGGGCATAGGCACCGACGTGGAACTGATCCAGTTTCAATAGGTCATCGACGAAGGTCGACTGGTCATGGGTCATCGCATGGTGGCTGCGCGGCTGGTCCAGGATGCCCTCGTACTTGTTGGTCGTCGTCCATCGCTCGGGCGCGATCATCAAGGTGCTGACGTTAGTGAGTCCTGATTGCAGGGCGATGATCATCAAATCGCCCATGATGTGAATGTACTCGTTGCGAGGGAAATGCTCGCTTGGGCGGGCGGGCTTGAAGCTGGCAATATCCGTTCGCAGCCTGTCCATCCTGTCCATGCGTGTTTCGATCGAACGAATTGAGTCAAAGTACTCGGCGAATTTCTGACGATCGATCTTGCCCAGCGTCTTCTGAAGACTCTTGGCGTTGCCCAGCACAAGGTCGGTAATGTTGCGGTAACGACTGTTGGAACTGGTGCTGAAGAGGCGGTCATAAACCTGCCGTGGATTCCGCATCGACGGTGCCACGTGGCCTGGGCCATACCATGACATGTTGTCAAAGTAGATCGACTCGATATTGTCCTTGGCGTCGTTGCAGCTCAATTCGAGCGTGGCGAATGGAGTCTTCCTACCGATCGTGTCCGCAGCCACATGATCCAGGGTGCGGGACAGCGGATAGGCGGAATTCGGTAGCGTGTAAGGCGCAGAGCTGGTCAGGTAGCAGGAGGCAGCCTGGGCGTGAGAATCGGTTCCGTTCTGGAAAGTCCTGTCCAGGCCGGTGATCAGGGAGAATTTCTCTCGCATCGGGTGCAGTGGCGCCAGCGTCTGTGTGATCGTGAGTGGATGGCTGCCGACCGGTGCTGAGGTACCGTCGAAGCGCCAGACATTGAACTGGTTTGCGAACTTTGGCAGTTCCCGGTCCGATTCGCCAGGGAAAAATCCTTTACGGATCAGGCCGTTAGGCAGGTAGAAAAACGCCAAACGGACTGCCGGCTTGCCACCGACACCGCCCCGGGCCACGCTCTCAAGCCAGGGAAGGCTCAAGGCAGCGCCGCCCAGCCCAGTCAAGAAGCTGCGGCGCGTTGTCCCTTGTGTTATCGCGTTGTTTGACATGGTCGATCTATTCAACTCCAACCGTTCGGAACGGATCACTCAGGGCGATCATCTTCAACAGGTCACGAAGACCGTCTTCACCGGCCATCGCTCGGGCAGCTATTTTGTTGAGTGTTGGAGCATCGGCAGCGTCCAGTTCACGACCCAGGGAGTAGGATAGCAGGTGAGCGGCAAAGCCACGCAGGAATCGACTCTTTTCCTTCAGCAGGATCTGTTTGAATTCGAGCGCGGTGCTGAATTCATGGCGGTTGAACAGCGTCCCCGAGGGATCGACTGCCCTGCCGTTCTCGTACTTGTCCCGCCACAATCCGGTCGGGCCGTAGTTCTCCAGGGCGAAGCCGAGTGGATCAATCGTGCGGTGGCAGGCCGCGCAGTCCGCACGGGTGCGATGTTGCTCGAAACGCTCTCGCAAGGTCATTTTTGCCAGCGTCTCTTCGTCTGCTTCCGGCAGCGGTGGCACATCCGCGGGCGGCGGCTCGGGCGGGTCGTTGAAAATCACCGCGTTGAGCCAGGCCCCTCGTGTAATCGGCTTGGTGCGCAGTGGCGAGGAGGTCATCGTCAGCACCGCAGCATTGGTGACCACGCCGCCCCAGCGCGGGTCGGTGAGAGGAATCCTCTTGAAGGTAAGAACCTGGACTCCCCGGCCGCTGACTTTGCCCAGGTAGGCATTTTGCAGGACGTTGCTTTGCCAGCTGAAGTCGGGGTTGAGCAGGTCCATGACCGAGCGATCTTCCACGTAAACCGTTTCGAATAACAGCAGGGGTTCGAGCATCATGTGCATGCTGGCTCGATAGGCACTCTGGAAATAGAAGTAGGGGAACTTCTGCTTGTCGGGAATCGAGGAGATCAGGCGATCCAATTGCAGCCACTGACCCGGGAACGTGTCACAAAAACGGATCGTCTTTGGGTCAGTCAGCATGCGGTCAATTTGTTCACTGAGGACCGCAGGGTCACTCAGCCTGCCCTCTTCTGCCAGGTCCAGCAGGATGTCGTCCGGTATGCTGCCCCAGAAGAAAAACGAAAGTCGCGAGGCGAGGTCGAAGCTGTGATTGCGGCCGGAATCCGCTGAGCCGGCTTCGTCTGCGACCGGCGTGTTGTAGAGGTAAAGGAACTCGGGGGATGCGATTGTCGCGCCTGTCAGGGTCTTCATGGTCTCCGTAAAGCTGGCCCCGGCTTGTAGCTCCCCTTCTGCGAAGGCAAGGAATCGGCTCAGCGTGGTCGGGTTGACCGGCATGCGAAAGGCTCGCCGCAGGAAAGGCTGCAACCTTTCACGAATAATCTGGACCTGGGCCCTGACACTGAGTTGATCACCGTCCGTTTCGGCGGGCAGTGTGAAAAAACTTTCCCAGCTGCGACACTCTTCCGGCTTCAGATCCCGACTTTCAACTATCGAGTGACTGAGTTGTAGAAAGGACTCCATCAAGAGTGGCGAGAGTGTCAAGTGATCGGCGCGATTGTCATAGCCATGTTCGGCCCGTAGATCCTGCGGGAATGGCCCGACTCCGATAAAACCCTCGGCCCGCGCGTTATCGACGTCCTTGCCAAGTGGCCGGTTCTGCACGAGCACCTCTGCCGGCATCGATCCAGTGGCAGGCTGAAAGTAATCCGTGTAGCGCCGCATCAGCTTTTCGGGCAGAGCAAAGATGTCCCTGTCCAGTTCCAGCAGGTCCACGACAGCATTGTTGTACTGGAAGCGGTTCATCCGACGGATCGGCGTATGGGTGAAACCGTCACTCTGGGCGGCCTGCCTGCTGATCGCCTTCAGGTGGGAGAGCATGGACTGGCGGGTGGCGGGTTCAAGTTGAGGTTCGCCTTCCGGTGGCATGTCGCCATCCTCGAGCACCTTGATGATCGTCTGCAGTAAAGCGGGATTACGTAGCAGGTCTCGGGAGCTGGAAAGGCGGTAGAGGTTGGTCTTGCCCTCGACGTTCTTGCGTTTGCCGTGGCACTTGATGCAGTGGGTGGCAAGCAGCGGCCGCACGACGACTGGGAAAATGTCCTGCGCCGCAGCAGGTCTATCGAGATAGCCAGTGGCTGCGGCAACGAGAAGGAGTAATAGCAGGCGTTTCATCACAGACGTCACGTGAGGGTGTTGATTTTCGGTAGCTGTGGTAGGGATTATAGCGTAGTTTTCAACTGGCAAGAGAAACACGCGTTTAACGTTCGACCTTCCAGATCCAGACGGAATTGTCGTCGCTGCCAGTTGCCAGGGACAAGCCGTCGGGACTCCAGGCAACGCCTCTCACCGGATGAGTGTATCCACGAAAGGTGGAGAGGGCCTGGCCGGTCGCCGCATTCCAGACTTTCGCTGTCTTGTCCTGACTCCCGGTGGCAAGTGTGCTTGCATCAGGACTCCAGACAACGCATTCAATCCGCTTGGTATGGCCCTTGAAAGTGCGGAGCGGCTTTCCCGTCTCGAGAGACCAGGTGATTGCCGTGTTGTCGCGGCCAGCACTTGCAAGCTGGTTACTGTTGGACCCCCAGCCCACACTCTCGATCGCCTCGGTGTGCCCGGCGAATTCTCGAGAGGGTGAACTCTGATTGGCATTCCAGATGCGAAGGATGTTGTCAAATCCGCCACTCGCCAGGTATTTCCCGTCAGGACTCCACTGCACGCTAATGACCAGGTCGGTGTGCCCCTTGTAGGTCCTGAGCAGTGTGCCGTCGTCGGCGTCCCAGACCTTGACCATCTTGTCCTGGCTGCCGGTGACCAGCTTGGAGTCGTCCGGACTCCAGTCGACCCCCATCACCGCATTGACATGCCCCTTGAGCGTGGCAATCAAGGCCCCTGTCCTGGCGTCCCAGACTTTCACGGTCCCGTCATAACTTGAAGTGGCAATCCGGGCACCGTCGTGGCTCCAGTCGACGCAATAGACATAATTTGTATGGCCTGAGAGAGTGCGTATGGTCTTCCCGGTCGCTGGATCCCAGATCCTGGTCGTTTTGTCTATCCCTCCACTGGCGAGCCTTGTGCCATCGTGGTTCCAGGCCACGCTGATCGTCGTTCCCTGGTGGCCAAGCAAGACGCTGGCTGGTTCTTGGCCCGGCGCGGACGAGAGGCTGGAGAGACAGAGAAGATAGGTGACAGCCTGTGCCACCGTTGGAATTATGCGGTGCATTGTGTCTCACACTTACTGTTGGCCCGTTAGAGATCAGGCTTTGAGGTGAAAATAGCTGTGGATGTGAGGCTGTCCGCGAAAATACCAAACCATCTCCGGGCCTTCGATTTGCCAGGTATCCCAGACCTTGTCGGATCCGACGTCGTATTTGCCATCGTAATAGGAGACATGGAGTTGGTCGATCAACTTCTTGTTTCGGATCGTATCGAGCGTGGCCGATACATCTCCTTGACGGAACATGGCCATCATTTTGCCCATGGTTGTGAGTAGTAAGTCCTGTTGATCCTGGCTGAGCTCGGAACAGCTGAGGCCGGGAAGCCCGGTTTTCTTCTTCGTGATCACGGTGGTCGGTTTTTCAGCGCGAGGCTCGGTAGATGCCAGGGCCTGTTTTTGTTGTGTTCCATCGAGGCCCTGGACAAACTCGTTAAAGATTTTCCCCTGGTACCAGTAGGCGTTGCCCGGATGATCTTTCGTTTCGTTGAAATCCTCGGGGAAGTGGCCGTAGAAAATCGGTGCCCCGCCAAAACCGAGTCCCTTGTCGCTATGCACGTTGCAGCGGCGAGTCACGTGATGGCCCGTGTAGATGAACTCAAAATCCTCGTCCTCGGGCGTTCCAAAGAAGCCCACCGACGGGGCGTTCTTTTTGTCACCATACTGGTCACCTTTGACCTGCTTGTTGACCGCGTCCCGATGCTCGGGAGTGTGCAGGGAGTCGAAGATGGCCTGGATCAGCTGACGCTGGTCGGCGTTGAAAGTCGTGGGGATTCGATGTTCAGGATGGATGTACCACCAGTTGCTGATGTACTGGCGGCGCTGGTGATCGCGGGGTAGGCAGATCTTCTGTCGTTGCTCATCGCTGAGGTTCTTGTAGAGTTGCATTGAGAGCGAATCGCCCGGCGACGCGGCGCCGAGAGCGAGGCTTGAAAACGTATCAAGCGGTGCCAGGGCCAACAAAGCGGTGCTGGCGCTGGCCGTTTTCAGGAGATCACGGCGGTTTACAGTCTTCATGCTCTTCTCCGATGCCCGTACATACGCTGTCTGGGAGAGTATAACCTAAGCGGCAAGGGATTTGTCCGTAGACCCTGATGCGAGCTTAACGCAGCGCGACGCTTCGGGAATATCCTAAGACTGAAAGCAGAATGAATGAGCATGCTGCTAGTGGATAGGGTCAATCACTGCACTCCCAATAAGAGTGCTTACTGGTGTAGTGCCTGTGAATGTCATAGCCAGTTTGAGATCACCTGCAGCCAAAGTACGGATTCTACCGGGACCCGAACGAGCACTGAAAACTATCGCTGTCATGAGTGCGGCGGCCGCATGTTCTGCCCGCGAGTCGTGGTGAGATGGCCTCATGGCTTGCTCGGATTTGGATTGTTCGCCGTTGTTCTGGTGCCCCTGATGGATTTGCAGTTTGACTTTGGGGTCGACGGTCTGATCCCCTGTTCGATCGGATTGGGTGTTTTCTTTGGCGCGCTCGGCTTTTGGATGGGCCTTGAATTAAGGAAGTGGAAAGCCTGGCGTTTTAAGCAGGCAATGAAAACTCCATCTGAATTGGCCAGGGAGGCAGAAGCACATCCTCACCAACCGGTCTATCGTGATTCGGAGACTGATTTTAATGCGTGGGCCGAACAGTTTATGAGTAGAGAGAAACTGCGAGAACTTCACGCCGAACATGGATGCGAGTGGACTGGTATGGATGAAGTGCCGGCCGTCAAAAGCCATTAGTGTTATGACCCCGACCGCAAGTATTCGTATGTCACGTTTTATGTCTGCCTGGTCACAGCAGTCTTGTTATTTGCACTTGGAAAGTGGCAACAAGGGAGTCGCGACGTAGACCACAACGAGCACCATGCGCCCCACCAACACGAGGCCCACTAACCTTCGACAGCCACGGTGTAAGCCGCAGGGAATCGTAGGTTCTTGCATCGGTTTGATGCTGGCGACAGCAGCAACCGTATTCTGCTGTCGCCATCTCTGTAATCAAGCGAGTGCGATAGTTAATTCACTCAGTCTTCTTCTACGAAGATAACGCCCGAGACTATCATGGCCAGGATGCCGATGATGGTCAGAAAGAACCCGTAACTGAAGCTCATTGCGTCACTTGCGGGCATGGGGCCAGCTATCAATGATGCGCCGGCGAGAATTCCAAGAGCCACATAGTTGCGTTTCTGATGAAGAAGCCCGGCTGCAATCACACTTGCAAGGAGGGCGAACAAGAACGAGGAACCGTTCTCCGTGTCGGTTGCCCAATCGTATCCAGAAAGTGACAGGTCCGGCATTTCTTCACCTGTCAGTTCGGCCAGCCGTTCTACCACGTCGCCCATGGGTCCCAGGTCTGCCTTGACCCAGGGGAGGAAAAAGGCGAGCACGACGACTCCCGCACAAATTCGAGGTATGTGATCACGCATAGAAGTCCTCCTTAAGAAACACCCAAAAGCCGTCGCGCCCGTACTTGCAACAGTTAGCTGTCTGCTTGCTGAGCGACGAGTATGTCATGAAGTACTTCTCCACGGACATCGGTCAAGCGGAAATCGCGGCCCGCATGACGGTACGTTAATCGTTCATGATCCAGGCCTACCTGGTGTAGTATTGTCGCATGCAGATCGTGCGTGTGGGCAGAGTTCTCTGCTGCCATGATGCCGTATTCATCGGATCTGCCGTAGACCATGCCGCCTTTCACCCCGCCACCGGCCATCCATGAAGTGAAACATAAATTGTGGTGTTCCCTGCCGGCGTGATTCGCATTGGTATTAAATGGTGTGCGGCCGAACTCCGAGGTCCAGACCAGCAGTGTCCTCTCAAGCATGCCACGCTGTTTCAAGTCACGTATGAGTCCCGCAAGCGGCTTGTCAATGTTTTTTGCCAGCCGGGCGTGGTCTGCCATGTTGCCGTGCGAATCCCAGTTACTGTTTGAGCCGACATCGATCAGCTCAATAAACCGTACGCCGCGCTCTGCTAACCTTCGTGCCATCAGACATTGCCAGCCAAATCCTGACGTGTCGGCACGTTCCATGCCGTACATTTGCAGCGTCTTCTGGGTCTCGCCAGACAGGTCAAACGCTTCCGGAGCTGCCTGCTGCATCCCAAAAGCGGTCTCGAACGACTGTATCCGGGCATTGATCGCCAAGTCGACGGATCGGCTTTGCTGGTGACTGCGATTAAGGCGTCTCAGTAGCCCCAATTCCATTTGTTGTTGTCGACGGGACGCAACCCTGGGAGTGACGTTGGGGATGGGGTCTTTCCCCGGCATGACATGGGTGCCTTGATGACATCCTGGCAGGAAACAACTGCCCCAGGTCTGCGCACCGGCGTAGGGAGCAGCAGGTGCCAGCACCATGAAAGAGGGCAGGTTCTGGTTTTCCGTACCCAGACCATAACTAACCCATGAACCAACACTGGGGCGCGCAAACTGTGCTGAGCCGGTATGGGCGGCAAGTGTCCCCTTGTCATGTCCGTCGCTATCACAGTGCATGGCATTGAGTACACAGATGTCGTCAATGACCTCTCCAATATGGGGGAAGAGATCGCTGACCCAGATTCCGTTCTTGCCATATTGTTCGAAGTTCCAGCGTGACTTAATCAAGTGCCGGGTAAACTCACCTGACTTGTTGAGCCAGCGCGAGGCAACGATAGACTTGCCATGATCTTTCGTTAACTGGGGTTTGTAATCGAAGGTGTCGACATGGGAGACGCCTCCGGTCGCATAGATAAAGATCACGCAATCAGCTGCCGAGGGAAAATGCGCGGGCCGGGATGCGAGTGGATCTACCGCCTGGGCCTGCAGGTTTCCACACATGCCGGCGAATGCTGTCATGGCAAAGCCACCGGAGGCACTTTTCAGGAATTGTCGGCGATCGCTGCTAAATGGAAGCGTCATGATGAATTCGTATGTGGCTAATCGACAAACAGAAAACTATTGCTAGTTAGAATTACGCGGGCTAAACCCGACCAGGCCTGATCTTCGGAGACGGGCTGATTGTGGTCGGAAAACTTCTGGCTGTACGTCGTCACGAAGTCTACGGCCGTATCGAAATCTGACTTGCTTGGCTGTCTGCCGTGCCCTAATTCAAATGCCAGGCGTACACGTTGTTCGGTCGTTTTTTCTGCGGTGACGATTCGCTTTGCCAGGCCGTCCGCTTGATCGTGAACGAATTTGGAGTTCATCAGGAAGAGTGCCTGGGTTGGCGTGACAGTCGGTTGACGTTTGCCAATGCTCACATTTGGGTCTGCGGAATCGAACAGCTCAAGGTAGGGATTACGTCGATTCCGCTGTTGCATTAAATAGACGCTACGCTGGTTTGACTGATAAACCGCGTGAAAGGGATGATGAATCGTAAATCCCCATGTGTTTACATCGGGGAAAGGATGAGGTCCCGGTTTGCTATGGTCGAGATTTCCACTTACCGCCAACATGGCATCTCGCATGGATTCGGCATCCAACGCACGTCGCGTATATCTCGAAAGGAGACTGTTATCGGGATCAATTTGTAATGATTCCGATTGGTTGACGCTGGAAAGCTGGTAGACGCGTGACCGCATCATGACACGGTGCAAATGTTTGATGGACCAGTTGGCTGCGATGAACTCTGCAGTCAGCCAATCGAGCAGTTCCGGATGTGTCGGCCTGGCTCCGCGGAATCCAAAGTCACTTGGGGTAGAGACGATTCCACGGCCGAAATGCCATTGCCAGACCCGGTTGACGAGGACACGTGCGGCCAGCGGTTTCTCGGGTCTTGTTATCCAGTCGGCAAGTTGTAGTCGACCGCTCCCCTTGTCTTCAGCCGGTAACTGGTCCGCGCCAAGGACCTCCAGAAAACGTCGTGGCACCTGGTTTCCCAGTTTGTCAGGTTCACCGCGTAGTTGAATGTGAGCGTCAACCGGCTCGCCCTCATGCACGCCGTAGGCGACTTCGTAGGGTGGAGTTTCCGACAACGTTGTTTCTTGTTTCTTCAACTGGGCCAACTGGGCATCGATTTCAAGAATGCGTCTCTTGTCGGCCTCTGTTTGCACTCGCGCCATGACCTCAGGGCTGTCAGGTGGAGCGAAAGGTGTTTCCAGAAGGCCAATGTTGTCGAGATCCCGAGCACTTGCCGGGCCTGACACGTGCCCGGTTCCATCGCAGATAAAGCAATCAGCAATGCCATTCCAGTTAGGTGCCGTCTTTTTGTGGGTGAAGTGAGTCAGGTCACCGGGTGCTCCGACGACTCCCGCATAGGTCTTCTCCTTGGGGTTGATGACGACCTGGAGCGTGTACCATTTCCCGGTTTCGAGCAGGCGAAGGTTTTCCCATTTGGCGCCATTTCGAATAGCAAAGTGCGTTGGTGTCACGCTGAATTCGACGGCCAGCGACTGTACCACGCCCTGCCCCAGGTAAAAGCGGTAGGCCCCTTTTTGAGTGGCTCCAGCCTGGGTGCGAAAGTCGATGTTGAAGGAGATCGTTTTATTGCTGACGGCCTTGAGTCGATTTGGGAAGACGTAACGAATGCCGTCAGTGTTTAGTCCACTGCCCAAGTGAACACCGCGTGTCCCCTTGGGGTGCACATTTCGATAGGGGCTTTGCGACTCTTCCCGAACTTCCACCGGGCCCGCACAAACCCACGGGGATTTCAATGGCGCGCTGAGTTCTTGTGCTTCCATTCCGAGGTCGAATGCACCGGCGACCCGGTTATCGTCTGTTTCCCCACGTTCCAGTTGAAGCAGGGCGCTTTGCCTGCTGAGAGAAGCCAGTTCCGCTTTTCTGCTGGCCTCAAGCTGCCTGGCTTCTTCGGGAGGCACAAGTGCCGGGAACTGGGAGGGGCGTTTTTGTTCTTCACCACCAGGGAAAGCCCAGATGGTGCTCTGCATGATCCCGTACAGCGCGTAATAATCCTCGGTGGATATCGGGTCATACTTGTGGTCATGACAGCGGGCGCATCCAATCGAAAGTCCTAGCAGTGAACGACCTAACGAATCAATCGCGTCGGCAAAATCCAGGTGCTGGTAGTCTGGTGATGGCTTGTATCCATAGCGTTTGCCAATCGCCAGGAAACCGGTTGCGGTGACACGTGACGCATAAAGTGTTTTCGGGCCCGTTGTTGCGATAATGTCGCCGGCAATTTGTTCACGCAGGAACTCATCGTAGGGCTGGTCGGCGTTAAAGGCGTTGATGACCCAGTCACGGTACTTGACGGCCTCCCGAACCGGGTAATCGGCACCGTCACCGGCCGTGTCTGCGTAGCGCGCGACGTCCAGCCAATGGCGCCCCCAGCGTTCTCCGTAGGCTTGCGATTCAAGCAGTCGATCGATGACTTTGTGGAAGGCATTCGCCTCACCGTCGTTAAGAAAGGCGTGGATGTCCTCGGGGGTCGGCGGCAGGCCAGTGAGGTCAAACGTGGCGCGTCGAATGAGTGTTCGCTTGTCTGCAACTGCTACCGGAGACAATCCTTCCGAATTGAGCCGGGAGAGAATGAAGTGGTCGACAGGTGTCCAACTCCAACGTGCAATTGACTTTGACGTTGGCGGCGTGGGCCGCGTTGCCGGCTGGAAAGACCAGAATGTGTCCGCCTGCTCCAGTGTCAATTTTGCGAGAGATGTGATGGTGGTCTGGGGTGGAGCGTTGGCCCCGGCTTTGATCCACTTTTCAAGGGCGAGAATTTCTTGTGGACTTAGTTTCTTCCTGCCGGGTGGCATTTGCAGGTCAGGATCGGTCTTTCTGACGGCCCGCAGGAGAGAGCTGCTCTCCGGTTTGCCGGGGGTGATCACGGGGCCGCCAAGGCCACCTTTTCCCCAGTGCTCCGGTGAATCGAGCCTGAGTTCAGATTCCTGTTTCTCAGCGCCGTGGCATTTCAGGCAGTGAGTTATCAGGAGTGGGCGAATTGTGGATTCGAAGAAATCGGTATTCGACTGTGCCTGGGCGTTTGGGACGCTCATGACGCAGGCCAGCCAGAGTGCTAGCGGGAATGCGGACTGGAAGTGTAGATGGCGCATGAGTGATCTGGGTATTGAATGTGGCTTTATGGAGTCGTACAGGTGGGCAGTAGTATTCGTGGCAGCACTGTGCCGCTAGCTGTTGGCCACAAGGCCGAGGCAGGTTCAGTTGGCACCAGCTACCACGGTCCGGCAGAAACTATTCGACCGTCGTGACATGTTCGGAATGCACTTGGGTTCCTCCCAGGTCAATCACTTCAATCATGATCGTGCGAAACAGCTTGCCCGCTTCTTGGTCAATCAATATCACTCGCGACCATGTTGCAATGGGATCAGGAGCCCCGGAAACCTCGTCGGGATCCTGCTTGAGAAACACCATTGCGTCATATTCGAACCGATGTAATTCACGACCGTCAACTTCTTCGGTTCCCTTGTACTGGACAACGTTCGAAATTTCCGCGACGCGGTCTCTTTCAGGGTTAGGTTTCCATTCATAAACCTGGTCCCACTCATCGCCGGCCACGATTTCCTGTTCGGGTAATTCGAAGAAGGGAAAACCGATTCCCTGCTGACCGCCAGCGTCAGAAGGTACACCCGCCTGCATGATTGGATCATCTGCCAGCATTTTTTCAAACTTCTCCCCAAGCTGCACGTCGGTCAGCTTTCCCTGTCGCGTCATCGTCACGGTCATCTCGGTCGCTTTCCAGGCGTCCATGCGAGGCTTGAGCGTGCCACTAATAAAGGGGTTGTCAATGCTGCCCCCTTCCTCGCTGTCATATTCGACGTCCACCTCGCCATCACCATCGCGGGCCCGGATTTCGTATCTCTGGCCAGTGATCTGAATCGTGTATCCCGTGCCACTCGCTTCGAGGACTTTCCAGTCGAGGAAAACATCCGCGTTGATAATTAATTCCTGGCCGTCCGGCGTCTTGATTGTCTGGGTCGTCCGGCGAGTTTCGGTAAAGACGTCCCCTGCGTTAAAGTTGTAGTGGAAGGAAACCCCTTCCTGACCGGATTGTCCATTACTGGAAGTTCCCGACGGGATGCCCTTGTCGACCTGAGGGAATCGATCGTCCGGTTCTTCCGATTGGCATCCTGTCATGACGGTTGCCAGGCAGACAGAACAAATCAGGACAAGGTTCTTCATTAGGTCACTCCGCGATACGGCACCATGTGAGCGCTAGTCGGACTCGGCTGCTTCAGATGACAGCAGGGACTCAGCTTCTGTAAGTAGTGTATCCAGCACCACGCGGTCTTGCCATGGAACTTCTTGCCAGGCAACCTGCTGCTGTTTGGCGCGAGCCCAAGCGGCAAAAAAGGTGAGTGCTGCGGAATCCCCTTGGCGAGCCTCGCTGAGGGCCAGCAGCCCCCAGCAGTGAATTTCCAGGTTCGAGCGCGGTCGGTAATCGGCAAGGGAGCGAGGTTGCTCCTCGTATTCCTCCGGCTTGGCTAGTGTTGCGCGAAGCACGTGAATGGCAGACTCGTAATGGCCTAATCGATACAGCACACCGCCGTGTTGACGAGCTGCGGCCAATGACAGAGCTGGTTCTTCAGTATCTTCGTCTACTCTCTTGAAGTCCTCGTTGTCGCTTGTCTCTGCCGGTTCATTCAGCAGCAGAGGAAAGCTTTCGGCGTCTACCCGGGTTTGTAGAAGTTGCTGGGTGAGTGGTGAGAGGCAGAGGGTCCAGGCGGTTCGGCGGGCGGCGTCTTTGAGACTGAATTGCTCGGCCATCTGTCGGCAGAGTTTGACAAAGCCGGCGGCGTTTTCACTTTCCAAGAGTGCCAGGGCAGCGTCTTGCCAAACCACAGAATTCGCGGCGCCCTTTTCGGTTGCCATTAGCAGTGCTGCAGCTGCCTCTTCCATCTGCCCCATCGATGCCAGCGCATGGGCGGTGAGCGAATGTGGTTCGGGGCTCTCGGGCAACAGTCTGCCCATCTGTTCCGCATGGCGGATCACATCGGGCCACAGTTCGCTGGAGCGGCAGCGGGTGGCCTGGGTCCGGTACCAGGCGAAACGCCGCTCCGTTGTCGTTTCCGTTTGGCGCTTCGCCAGCAATGTCTCCAGTTCCGCTGCCGGGATCGGTACGAGGGCACCGCTGTCATCGATCCTGGAACTGGTGGCGAGGCCGGCTGCGGCCAGTACATCGTCGTCTGTCTCAAGCGATCGTGTGCCGCGCAGTTGCCAGATCTTGGTCACTCCCGAAGCGTCAACGCTGACCAGGTGCGAACTGTCGGGTGAGAAGTCGACAAAAACGACCGCTGCCTCGTCATGTTCGAGTGGTGGCGTGAGCGGAATTCCGGTACTGGAATCCCAGATGCGTGCGGCTCCCCCGGATGGCGTATGGCTGGCGGTGGCCAGGAGGTTGCCTGAGCGGCTGAAGCAGGCATGCCGGACATCTCCCTGGTGCTGGAGTGGCGGCGTGATCGGTTTCCCGCTCAGCAGGTTCCAGCAGCGGGCAGTATTGTCGGCGCTGGCCGTCAGTAATCGCGTACCGTCGTGGTTGGCGCAAAAAAAGTGGATCGTCTCCTTGTGTGCCATTTCGTCGGAGAGGACTTTGGCGCCGCCGGGTGGGCCAGCTTCAAGCGTGAGCAAGAAACTCCCTTTCCTGTTGTGGTCGAAGAGGACCAGCATACGTTCTTCTTCGTCGATTCTCCCCACCAGTCGCATGTCCTTTGGAGCGCCGAGACGTTGGCTGGGGTTAATCAACGGGCCGTGATTCTGGACTTCCGTGCCGATGGAGGTTGTGCCAGGATCGATGCCGGGATGATTCTCCAAGTCAACGCCCGAGGTGTCGACGCCAACAGTGATATAGGGAGCTACGCTCTGGAAAACGTAGAATACCCGCTGGCCCGCCTTCGTTTTCGTCATTTCGGCCCGCACAAAAGTTTCCAGAGCGGTGTGCTTTTGGAAGACGATTTTCTGAGAACGCAGGTCCCAGATATCAATCCAGCCGTCGGTTGAGGTGACCAGCAGGCTGTCCTTCACGGACGAAAACCGCAGCTGGCCAATTCGCTGAGTGTTCTCCTTGAGGTTGAAAGTAGCAAAACCAGCCGGATCATTCAGGCGAATTGGGCGGGGTGGGTCAGCCGAAAAATCCCAGCCGAAAAGCTGTTTGTCAGATGCAGCAATCATCACCGTGCGATCCGGATTCCATTCGATGTGGATGAGGTTCTCCCGCAGGTCGGGAATATCGAAGCGGTCCACCACGCTGCCGTCCGTCAGCCGTCGTCTTACAATGCCACTGGCTGAATAGGTGACCAGGTGCTTCCCATCGGGTGCCATATCAGCTCTGGCTATTTCGGGCGAGGTTTCCGTCACGACCGGATTCAGTTGGTCACTTGCCAGGTCCCAGATCCGAACGGCGCCGCCAGTTGGTTGTTTGATTCTGACACCCGTACCGGTCAGGATGCGGCGACCGTCCGGATGAAATCGACATGCCATTACCGGACCATGGTGCCAGAGTGGTTGGCCGACAGGTCTGCCGGTTGTCGTATCCCAGACCTGGACGGTCCGGTCATAGCTGCTGGTCGCCAGCAATGAGTCGTCGGGGCTGAAGGCTGCCTCGCTGGGAATGGCCTTGTGCTGTAAAGGGGCGAAAAGCAATGCTCCGGTTGTGGTATCCCATAGCCGTACACGCCAGTCTCGCGATATCGTTGCCAGCTGGCTGCCCCTGTGATTGAACTTGATACCGAGTACGTTTCCCTCATGCGGTAGTGGTTCCCCGAGTGGACGTCCGGTATTTCCATCCCAGAGCCGGGCGGTGTCATCAAAGGACGCGGAAGCCAGAATTGTCCCGTCCGGGCTGAATTTCAGATCCTGGATGAACGATCGATGGGACATCGGGCTACCAATACGCTGATGTGTCTGGCCGTCCCAAAGGTAAATCTGACCGGTGTCCGTTCCACTGGCAATCCGGCTACCGTCGGGGCTAAATACCGCCTTGCTGACAGGATCGTTATGTTCCATGGCGGGGCCGACCTGCTGACCCGTGGCGGCATCCCAGAGGCGGGCCGTGCTGTCCTGGCTGGCGGTCAGGATCATCGTTCCATCAGGACTGTATTCGACAGACCTGATCGGGCCAGCATGCTCGATTTTCCAATCGAGTTTTTGCCGACTGCTGAGATCCCAGGCGCGGATCAGACCGTTGAGGCGGAAGAGCAGCCTTTCGACAATCATTCCCTGATCCATCACTGCTCGTCTCGCTTCTGCGGTTTGCTCGACATTTTGCACCACGATCAGCTGCTGGCCGTTGGGCGACAGTTCAACCAGGCTGGGACTCATCCCGGTATTGATCGGGTCCATCAGCGGTTGCCCGTCTTCAGGATTCCAGAAGTAAAGACGGCTGCTGGTTCCGAAAGCTAGCAGCATCTGAGCGTCCGGAGTCAAGCGGATTCCGCTGACCCGCGAGGCGGGAATCGGGAGGTGAAATGTCGGCTGGGGGGTATTCTGAATGAGAATCTCCCAGGACTGTTGTGACATCGACCAGCCCGTTCCGGCTGTGTCCTGCTTGTTGCGCAGCTCATTGGCAAGCCAGGGGATGGCGTCGACCGGGCTGCGTTGCTGCAACATGTCCGAGAGGACTTGTGTCACACGTCGCTGGCTGGCTTCTGCCGTGGTGAGTGCCGCTTCCGCTTTTTCTTTCGAGGCCGTGGCAGATTGTGTTTGAATTTCCGCCAGCTGGCGTTGGGTTTCGGCATCGCCTAAAGCGGTTCGCAAGGTGGCATTCTTGAGCGATCCCCAAATCAAGATAAACAACAATGCACATCCACTGACGGCGATCATGCCTGCCAGGGCCGGTCTTCGCCGGGCCCATTTGCGGGTCCGTTCCCAGGCCGACACAGGCCGCGCCTGGATTGGCTTGCCATCGCTGTATCGCCGCAGGTCTTCAGCCAGTTCTGCTGCCGTTGCGTAACGCCGATCCGATTCCTTTTGCAGTGCTTTCAGACAGATTGTCTCCACGTCGAGCGGCACTTTGGGATTCAGTCGGCGAGGAGGAAATGGATCTTCGGAGACAACCTGTATCAGCGTGTCGACGGCTGTCTCTGCCTGGAACGGGGGCCTGCCGGTTAACAGTCGGTAGAGGATCGCACCGAGGGCGTAAACATCCGTGGTGGGACCGATACTCCCCTGTTTTGAGCCAGCTTGTTCTGGTGCCATGTAGCTGGGGGTTCCCATCACCGAGCCACTCTTGGTTTGCTGGCTATCGTCATCGAGCCGTTTGGCGAGCCCGAAATCTGTGATCTTAGGGTCGCCGTCGGCTGTTATCAGGATATTGGCGGGTTTGAGATCGCGATGAATGATTTGCTGGTCATGGGCCGCCTGGATTGCGTCACACATCTTGATGACCAGCCCGGCTGCGTGGTCAGCGGCTAACGGATCGCCACCGGTCAGGTCGTCCAGGTTGCCGCCGTCAACAAATTCCAGTGTGATGTATGGCTTGTCGCCGTGGTTGCCGACGTCATAGATCTGCACAATTCCGGGATGTTGCAACTGAGCGACCGCCTCGGCTTCAATCTGAAAGCGGTTCATGTCCTCCTCGGAAGCGTGTATGCCGCTGAGGATCATCTTGACCGCCACGATTCGTTTGAGCTTGCGTTCGTGTGCCTTGTAGACCACGCCCATGCCGCCCCGCCCCAGTTCGCCGAGAATGTCGTAGCCGGGAAGCGTCTGGCCGCCAATCACAATCGACTCCATGCCAGCCATTTCTGACGACACGGTGCCTCCCTGGCTGCCCGAAGAGTTGGATGGATGCTGAGAACCGGGCGCGATTGTGGCCATCTCCTTCGCCGAACTGGTGTCCTCGACGGCATCTGGCGGGCCGAGGATGATCATCGGCTCCTCCTCAGTCGGCATGATGGTCTGCATGTCCTGGCCGCTGGTTTCACTCTCTGGCGGTGGCAACTGGGGACGAGTCTCCCCGGCCTGGAGGCCCCGATCCGTCTCCGCAGCCGGCGTCGCGATCAACTCGGCCAATTCGGTATCGGTGATCAAGAGGGAGAATCGCTGGCAGTAGTCGTCGATCGTTGGCTGCATTCCCAGTTTGCGGCGTGCGTCTAATTCGGCCTGCAGTAATTCAGCTAGGCACTCCGGCGTACGGAGCACGCGAAATCGCTCCAGGTACTCTTCCAGCTTAGGTGGCGAGTTTGTGCCTTCCTGTTGCGAAGCGGACCATGAGTATTGCAGCTCGATGTGGATCAGCTGGAGCAGCGTGAGGAGATTGGAAGGATCGTCCAGGTTGGGCAGTACCGATTCGATCGGCAACGGTGAGCCGTTTGACCAGGCCAGCTCAAATACCTGGCGGGTCGATTCGTGAACCGAGGGCTGCTCTGAGGGTATGTTATTCATCCGGTCGAATTCCGCCTTCAGTTAATCAGCAGAAGTGGAATGTCAGTATAAGCACATCGCCGCCGTCGTGGGCTGTCATGGCAGACTGGGTATGAACCTGGCAAGTGAGGGCTGGCTGTTTGGCTGGCTCCAGGAGCCGGCAGCGGAAGTCAATTACTCGCTCATTCGGCCGAATCGGAATTCAAGGTCAAAGCAATTCTCGAATTGGCGTACTCCTGACCAGGATCGGATTCGGCCTGCCGGCCGGGTTATTGAATTGGTGACTGCTCGGTATTTCCAGGTGCCGGTAGATCGTGGCGAGCATGTCGTAGACCCAGAGTCGACGGTCCTTGTGAACCTGGCCCTTGGAGGGAATTTCGATACCCCGATTGTCACGGCCAAGGCAAGACAGCCAACTGCAGGTCATTTATTGTCCGATGCGCCCTGTTTAAAACGGATGCGTTCTTTTCCGACCCATT
>CAUZOB010000059.1:0-24541 GCA_963581185.1 Planctomycetota bacterium
AACGGTCGGCAGCACATCCTCGCCATCGCCCGAAGTGCCATGGTCAATGACCAGATCACCAATCACCAGATCACCTGTAATTTCCTCAACGTACTCAACGAATGCCTGCTCATCTTCGAAATACTGATCCACCATATCGAGGAATTCCTCGGAGGCCTGGGCAACTCCGTCATCCAGAGAATCAACCAGTCCACCGACATCGCCCTCATTCAGGTACCACTCCTCGACGGAGCTGGAACCGACTGTCTCTGTAACAAAGTCGACCAGGTCACCAATGTGGGCGTCAAACGCATCGACCAGCAGGTCCACATCGAAATCTACCTCGCCGCCACTCGGCAATTCCACTTCGCTACCGACCAGCTCAATCCGATCCATCAGCTGATCAAAGCCAACTCCTGCATCGGTCAAATTGCCCCAATCAACATCGGTGTAGTAATCGACATCAATTGGATCGATCGGGGTCGTGGGATCTGTCGGATCGGTCGGATCGGTTGGATCCACCGTTTCACCATCACCTGGGTCAATCGGATCAACTGAGCCGCCGTCACCATCGGTCGGGTCCGTCGGGTCCGTCGGGTCCGTCGGATCGGTCGGATCGTTCGGCACGCCGCACTCCCAGACTTGAATGCCAAGGTCGACGATCTGCTGTTTCAGATACAGCTCGTTTGCATCATGGCCCTCACCGATCTCCTCCAATCGAAGCTGGAGCGCGACCATGTTGTTGGACTCAAACGCCAGGAATTCGTCCAGCTGCTGCTGCAATGAGCTTTCAATCTGGCGGTAATCCGTCAGCGCTGCGGTGATCTCTGTCGACACGCTGGACCAGTGATCGGCAATCTGTTCCGGAAAACTGGAGATGTTATCTGCCAGCAATTCAAATTGCCCCACGGAACTTGCGGCCGGATCGTTCGGATCATTGATCTGGGTGATGACCTGCAGGGCATCGATCGGCGACAGTACAGTGTCACCGTTGGTATCGGAAAAACTACGCGAATCGTTCCGCTGGCCATTCAGCTGGTCAATGATTGTCAGGGCATCGGAAGGGCTGACATGAGCGTCGTTATTGACATCAAGTTGATAGACCGGGTTCTGGAAAAGCAACGCATCTGCAGCAAGCAAAAGACGTCGTTCCAATTGTTCAGCCGCCAGCCGCCGATATCGACCTTGCATGCGTCTTTCCCTGTTCATAATCCACCCTCTACTGTTCGTTGTGACCGGCATAATCTGGCCAATAACACGTGTCACCACGTATGACTCAAATGGCAGCAGATAACGCCACCACGGTCTCTATGGCAATGTTAGCTTACACTTGCTCTCGCGGCAAACACTAATACTTCCTGATTGCCTGGCAGGGGCCGTATTCCGGCCTAAGCAGACCCTCTGAGCCACCGCTTCTCAGCCGTAAAACAGAAAACCTGTAGGCGGCAAGCGACAGCGGGCCGTTTGAATCTGACGCCGGGTGATTACCTACCTGACGCGGACACCACCAGCTAGGGAGCCAACTCTTCAGCCAGCAGCTGACCAACAGCCGCTGATCCAGCCTGGTTCAAGTGTGTGTCGTAAACCGTGTTAAAGGGACTCTCACCCTGGGCTGCCATCTCACTCAGATGAACCGTTGGATCGATAAAGTTGATATCACGATCCAGGCAGAGATCGCGAAGTTGGCCTCGCAGATTGTTTGGACGCCAGGCTCGCAGCAGCGGGTGGGCGTTGCCATCCAGCTGAAGAAAGTCAGCCAGTACTCGATGCTTGCATGGCATATAGAGTAGCCAAACATCCAGCTGATGCTGCCGACAAAGAGCTCCCCAGCGATCGAGCGCCGCAGTCAGCAACTGGTGACGCTGGCCATCCTCAACCAGAGGATCTGGCGCATAGTTCACCGTCACTCGCTGCTGAATCCCCGCTGCCCGAAAAGTCGCGTTGGCTGCAGAACCGACCGCCTGCGGCGAGCCGGACGAAAACCAGTCCAGCAGCGCGAGGCTAAGTGAACGCTGGGGCTGGTGCTGTTCCAACAGCAGGCCCCGGTGCCGGTAGCCGGGCTGTCGGGACCGCTGCCGACGCATCTCTTCCAGTTGCAGGTCATCCAGGTCGTTGCCCTCGAAGAACACCAGCACCGCTGCCCGAGTGGATTCTGCCAGGCCAAATTCCTCCAGGTAGACAAGGTGCGTGAGCGGGCCGGTATGGGAGACGCCCAGATTCTTAACCGAGCAGTTCAATTGCCTGGCCAGCACCGAGGTAAACAGATCTTCTACCGGCAGATAGCCCAACTCCGTAAAGGAGTCACCGACCACGACAATATCCCAGTCAACGAGACCCGCTGGATTACGGAAGCCGTCGCCATCGTAGTGGAAGTCTCGAACAGGTTCGTGATCGTAATCGGTATCGTTGAAACCCTGATTGCGAAGCTGTTGCTGGAGGGGTTGTCCCTGCCAGCGAATATCGCCTGGCCGCATATAAGTGAATTCTGCCAAGGCTTCGGTGGGCTGCCGGTAGAAGGGTGGCACCTGCTGAAGTGCTCTCTGCGGATCGGCGAAATCATAACCGACAATTCGCAAGGCGACTTCGGCCAGCAGCCAGGTCACGACCAGCAGCAGGCAGGTAAACAGCAGCTTGCGTCGCCAGGAAAGTGACACTCGCTCGGATCGATCGGCAGGTTGCAGCGCGTCCATCGAACATCCCTCGATTACCTGGCAGCGTCAGCTCGCTATTTATCGTCGTCCGGCAGGGGCCGGGCGAGCGGCGTTTTACCGTCCAGGTATCGCCAGTTCTTGATGAAAGAAATCAAATCGGCCATCTGTTGCTGGTTGATGTTCTTCTCCAGCCCGACCGGCATCAACGATTTCCCATTGCTGCGCAGCTGGTCAATCTCAGTCCGCAACAGGGTCACTGTCTTCCCCTCTGGTTGTTTGAGCGTGATCGAGACAGTCGACTCGGTTGCCAGAATTCCCTCCACGATGCGGCCGTCCGTTGTGACCACCGAGTAGCTGACATAGTTACTGTCGATGGCCCGGTTCGGTTGCAGAATATCGGTCAGCAGCTGAACCGGCTGACGTGTTCGCGAATCAGCGATATCGGGGGCAACATTGACGCCGATCGATCCAACACGGTGGCAGGTGGCGCAGTTCTTGCGAAAGACAAGCTCCCCCTGGCCTGGCTGTCCAGTCAGCTTAAGCACCGGCTGATAAGCGGCCAGCACTGCCTGGCGATCACCCGGCACCGAGCGGGCGAGCAGCGTCCGGGCCTGTTGCTGGATTTCCTTGTTGCCATGATCCACCAGCCGTCTGGTCCGAATCGCATCAATTTCTGTTGGCTTGATCTCGTTCGACTCAATCGCCGCCAGCAACAGTCGGGTGCGCGCTGAATTGGCCAGCAAGCCATCGAGAATCTCACGCCGCACACGCGGTGTCTCACGTCCGAATCGTTCGATCAGCATCGGCCAGCTGGTATCTTCTGGCCGCATAGCCAGGCTGCGGATCAACTCCGTCCGCGTCTCCGCCTGTGGCTGCTCAAGCACGCGATCGAGAATCTCCGCATCGGGAGCAGCCGTGAATGCCAGCAACCTCAGACAGACCATGAAGGGTGTCGCCGTGGTACTTCCTTTTCTCAGCACCTTGTGTGAAGCGAGCAGCGATTCCTGCAGTGACATCTTATCTGCAGCAGACAGCAGTGCTGCCAGCTGATCAAGTGCAATCCGCCTCGCTCGACTGGCCCGCAGCAGCGCATCGATGCCTCGCCATTGCACGTCATGACTGTCAATCTTCAACAGGGCGGCCAGCACATCGGCGAGCTGATCGGCTGGCAGGATACGGCCACTTGCCGAAGCCAGCTCGGCGACCAACTCCATTCGAATCTGTCGCGGTGCTTCCAGACCCGGCAGCGGTGCAGACAGCACGCCGACCAGCACCTCGCCGGCACGCGAGCCGGCGGCCATGCGAACCGCCTGCCGCACCCACTCGTCGCCGGCATCTCGAATGGCAATCTGGACAATCGGCTGCACTGGCTGGGGCGACTCAAAGGTCGTCGACAGCAAAAACTGGAAACGGACGCGGATATCGTCGTCGTTCGCTCGCTTGAGCATGGCAGTCGCCAGCTGCGGCCATTGTTCACGATACAACTCGGCAAGCCTGAGTGACTGTCGCCGGACCATAGCGTCCTTGTTCCCGAGGCCAGCCACGAGCTGGTCCTGCTGGAGCTGGCCCTGACTGTGTAACAGCCAGAGTGCATGCATACTGGCCAGCGGCGATGCATCTCGCTCAAGCACACGCTTGAGGAGATCCGCAGTTCCGGGATCGGCCTGTTCCAGCAACAAGCGAGCGGCCGTGTCGCGTTGCCAGGCATTGGGATGTGACAGCATGCCGGCCAGCCTGGCTGTGTTGAGCTGATCAAGCTGCTGGTGGCGAGTTGGACGCTTCCAGGTATCCGCCACCAGCCGATAAATCCGACCACGGTCGTCGCCATAGCGGTTATCCAGCCGGTCCTTGAGTTCTGCCGGCACCCAGTTGGGATGTTCAATCACAGCCCGGTGAATATCAACGATGTAGAGCCCACCATCCGGCCCCAGTTCAAGGTTGACCGGCCGAAACCACTCGTCCGTGGAACGCAATACCTCATCCTCCGGGTACAGCGGCTGGCCGCGAAACGTCACACCACGATCGACAAGTTGCTCGGCATGAACCAGGCTGCCGGTCGGGTCACAGGTCAAACCGGCCCCATGCAGCGAGCCTGGCAATCCCGTGCCACGGTAGACCAGCAAGCCACAGGCCGCCGTGAATTGACCGGCGTGCAGCGTGGATGTCGTCCAGGCGCGGCTGATCGGGTAGATCTTCGATTGCTCGCCAAACTGGGCTACGTCATGGCTGACGGCGGCCACAGCGACCCCCCTGGCCTGCTCCAGGTACTTGTTCTCGAGGATGATCTGCTTGAATGGGTTGCGGTTACTGCAGACAAAACGATTTCCCTGCTCATCGAAGGTCAGGCCAAACTGGCCGACCCCCGAGACTGCGCTGTATTCCATGCTGAAGGGGTCAAAGCGAAAATCCATGCCGCTGATCGAAAGCGGCTTGGCATCCGCCAGGCGAGCGTCCACCACCATGCCGCCACGAAGCCCGTTGGCAACATAGACCTGGTTATCCAATCCCAGCCGGGGATGATTCGCCCGCAGCTGTGGATTGTCCTCGGCAAAACCCCGGTACCACTCCTGCTGAAGATCGACAGCTCCATCACCATCCTGATCCTTCATATAAACCACGCTACCGGCCAGTGTGACGATCACACCACCCCGCCAGGGCTGCAGACCGGTGGCAAACAGGAGCTTGTCAGCAAACACGCGGGAATGTTCGAAGTAGCCGTCGCCATCCAGATCCTCAAGCAGGCGGATCACCGAAAGGGGTGGCTCTCCCTCGGCAGGGCCGTTGGGATAGTCACGCATCTCGACCACCCACATGCGACCCTGCTCGTCAAATCGAACCGCTACCGGATCGATCACGTGCGGTTCCGCAGCTGCCAGCTCAAGCCGCAAGCCGGCAGCGACATCAAAATGCTTGAGCGATTCAGCCGGGCTGAGCGGGGAGGCTGCCGACGGTGGTTCGGCGGACAGAGCCAGCGACGATATCGCGGCGAGAGAAAAGTAGAGAACAGGTACGAAAGATCGCTTCATCGTCTTGTCACTCCCGACTGGCTGCTGGAATACCGCTGGCCGCACTCAAGGACTGTCACGGCACGCCCCAGCGCAGCTGCTTCACGAAGCAACTCGTCCGGTGTCTCCGTGTTGAACGTAAACATGTCATAGTGGCAGGGGACCAGCATGTCGATATCCGCCCGCTCGGCCAGCCAGGCCGCTTCGCGACCCCAGAGGTTGCCGGCGACCCGACGCTCGGCTGCCCTGCCATTGATTGGTAGCATCGCCAGGTCCAGGTCGAAGGGACGGAGTGCATCCAGCAAGCCATCATAAAGCAGCGTGTCGCCGCTATGATAAATCGACCAGTCAGCAAACGTCACCACGTATCCGAGAAACTCGTAGCGCCCCTGATCATCCCGCTCAAGCTCGTCGTGGGCGGCTGGTACGGCGTGCAGCGTGAAGTGACCCAGCGTCAGCTGCTGTCCGGCGTCGAGCGATTGTAAACGCCCGGCGTCCAACTGCAGGCGTTCGGCCGCAAACTGCTGCTGGCTGGCGGGTACGACAATCTCCATATCCGGGTTGGCCTGCAGCAGCGGCTGCAGCGTTGCCGCATCGAGGTGGTCGGTGTGACTATGGCTGGATGTAACCAGGTCAACAAAGTCCAGCCGGGCAGGATCGATAACCTGCTCCGTCATGCGAATGTGGGGCTTGTCGGTGCTGACATATTTATCGCTGAGCGAATCGGAGAGGTAGGGGTCAAGCAGCAGGCACTGGCCCTGCCAGGCGACCAGGAAACCACTCTGTCCCAGCCACCAGAGATGGAATCCATCCTGTTGGCGAGCTGTCTCGATATCCGCCAGCAGGGCATCATCTTTTTGCCAGGGGATGATCATCCAATCAGGCTCCCAATTGTTCTCGAACATGGCGGACACCGGCCACCATGTTGACAAGTTTCTGCCCCGCTGCCCAGCGAGCAGTCTGGCTGAGGCCGCAGTCGGGAGCCAGCGCCAGCTGGTCCGGCTGCACGAATTGAAGACACCGCTGCACTCGCTCGGCAATGTCCTCGGGCGTCTCGATATAGTAGTTCTTGACGTCCACGATCCCGACCGCGACATCTTTCCGCTCGGCGATCTGGCCGATCAACTCCAGCTCGGAGAATTCACGACTCGCCATCTCCAGATGAATTTCATCGACATGCAAGTCCAGAAAGTCGGGGAACATGGGCGCGTACTGGCGACGGGCCACCGCTCGGCCACGGTAGTTACCGAAACAGAGATGCGTGGAGAGTCGGCAGCGACCGGCAACTGGCTCGACCGTGCGGTTGAAAATATCGACCAGCCGGATGGTATCCTCGCGCCAGGCATAGCAACTCATGGAAGGCTCATCGAGCGTAATCTCCTGGCAGCCTGCCTCGACAAGTGACTCGAGTTCTCTCCGCACGATCGGCAGAAGCGCTTCGGTGACCGCGTATCGGTCGGGGTACTGGTCGTTGGGTAGCAGGCGACCTGCCAGCGTGTAGGGCCCGGGTAGGCTGACCTTGAGTGCCACGTCCGCCCTCTTCGCCGTGCTCCTGAGCCGCTCGAATTCCACAACCGCTCCGAGTCCCTGGGGCGCAGCGAGTTCGCCGCTGATCAGGTGTTGTCCTCGCTGGTCATGCGCCGGCTGTCCCAGCCGTCGTGAGGCCTCAACCTGCTGCTCGATCCCTGTCAGGCAGCCATAAAAGGAGAGGTTAAAGTCAAAGCGACCCTGCTCACCATCGGTGATCACATCCAGCCCGGCATGCAGCTGATCCTGGACAGCCACGGTGACAGCATCCGTCGCCAGCTCATCCAGGTCGTCGGGACCACACTCGTGCGGACGAGTGGCTGCCAATTCCAGCCAGCCAGGAAAAGGATAACTGCCGATCACAGTCGTTCGCAGGGGATGCGGTTGGGTCATCTAAATTCAGCTCGCTAGGGAATTACTTCTCGATATCCTGACCCAGCTCGGCAAACAGCTTTGCCAGCCGCCGGGCATGTTCATCATAAGCAGCTTCAAACAACTCGCTGGACCGCTCTGAGCCGACCAGGCAGGCTGCAGTCAGGACGGCAGGCAATGCCTTGCCAGCAGCCAGGCGTGCCGCCGTGGCGACCTTGATCGCGTTGATGATGATGGCGCCGCCAATCGTCGATCCTGTCCCGACCGGCGATTCCTCACCAGGCAGAGAGACCAGTGCATCGCCGGCCGGTATGCCTGTGTCGAGCACCAGGTCGGCGTGATCCGTCAACTTGTCACCATTGGGCGTTGCAGCGGTACTGGCCTGGCAATGGGCCAGCCCGACCAACGCAACAACTCGAATTCCCTGCTGCCGGAAACACTGTGCCATTTCCACCGGCACAGTGTTGCAGCCACTGGAGGAGACGACGAGGGCCGAATCTGCTGGGTTTAGCTGGAAGTTGCGCATAATCCGCTCAGCCAACCCCGACTGGGACTCCAGGAACATCGCCTGCCGCTGGCCGTTGGCCCCCACCACCTGGTTGTGGTAGGTCAGCGACAGCTCGACGATGGGATGAAAGCCGGGAAACGAGGCATAGCGTGGCCACATCTCTTCGACCAGCATGCGGCTATGCCCCGAACCGAACATGTGGACCAGCCGTCCGGCCTGGATTGAGTCGGCGAACCAGCTGGCGGCCTGTTCCACCTGTTGCCGTTGCTGGAGCGCGTGGTCGACAAGCTGAGTGCACTGTACGCCGTACTGGTCGAGCGCAGCGGCGACCAGCTGGTCGGCTGGGGATGGAAGAGTATCATCGTGCTGGCTCATCTAGCTGTCTCCTGATCGCTCGTCTGGCTCGTCTGGCTCGTCTGGCCCCCGTCAGGTTGGTCCATTACGATGCCGTTTTCCATAACCTGACAACGACCAAAAACGATGACAAACGGCTCCGCCGATTGTAAACCACCCGAATTCGCCTCCCAACCCTTGACCAGCAGTGGTCTGTTCCTGGTGTTGTTGACAGCGGCCTTGTGGGGAGCCACGCCGGTGGCGGCAAGTTTCAGCCTCGACAGCCTGCCCTCCTTCACTGTTTCGGGAATTCGCTTCGGCCTGGCCGCACTCTTCATGGTCGGCTGGTGCATGGTCGAGAAGAGCCGCCTGGTGCCGGTCGGCGAGCAGTGGAAGTATGGCATCGTGTCCGGCCTGCTGCTGTTCGTTCAGATCTCGCTGTTCACGTTTGGCGTTGAGTACTCCAATTCGTCGCACACCACGCTGCTGATCAACACCTACGTTTTCTGGGTCGTGGTTTTCGAGCACTTTGTTACACGCACGCATCTACTGAATCGCAGCAAGCTGACCGGCCTGTTAATTGCCGGAGCCGGAGCCACGCTGGTCACGTTGTTGCCGGTGGCAGCTGGTGACAAACAGGTCGACCCCTCCGACCAGGCCTCGATCGTGGGCGACCTGATGTTGCTGGGGAGCGGCCTGGTGCTGGCGATCAAGATCATTTACGTGCAACAGGGACTCAAGAAAGTACCCGCGGGGACGCTGATTCTCTGGCACGACCTGGTTGCTGTGCTGCTATTCCTGGTCGCCAGCCTGGGATGGGAAATGCACGACATCGAGCTGGCCGACTTTACCCAGCCCGCCATCCTGGGCCTGCTTTACCAGGGCTTCGTCGTGGCAGGCTTCTGTTTCGCAGTCCAGGCGATGTTGCTGAAGAAACACATCGCCTCGCAAATATCGATATTCAGCTTCAGCACACCGCTGTTTGGGCTGGCTGCCGCCTCGCTGTTACGTAGCGACACGCTCTCGCCCTGGCTGCTGCTCTCCGCCCTGCTGGTGGCGCTGGGCATCTGGATGGTGCAAAAGCGAAGCCGCTAGAGGCCAGACCATTCACGGGTGAATCCAAAGAAGCTCACCGCAGAGACGCCGAGAGCGCAGAGGCAATATGAGAGCTGGATCAGCCAAGTCCGAAGGACCGGCATAAGAATCGGCGTACAGGGACCCGCGCGATTCAGGCCCCGTGGTTTTCGCCTGCGGAGAATAACCATCGGGTTCTTGCCGAGTGATAGAACCATCGGGTTCGCCGCAGGCGAATCAGGGCGGGTTAAGCCAGTTCGCGATAGCAGTGACGACCTGGAGCACAATCGCTCTGGTTCACGTCCTTTTGATCAGGGCCAAGAATATGCTGGGTCATATTACACCAGCAGTACTTGGCACCTTCTTCATCGGGATGATCCGGGTTGACCAGGCTACCGGTCACGTAGATCGCCTTACTGCGTAACATCGCGCAGGGTGACGTTTCAGTCAGTTGCGGCAGACCGTAGTGCTTTTCGAATACCATGGTTAGAATCCTCCCGTTTCATATCCGGCAGCCCGCAGAATGGCTCGCTTGACGGCCACTCGTGCCAGTTGCACCTTGTACTCGTTTTCTGACAGCGGTGTGGCCTTGGAAACGGCCGCCAGGCCAGCTTCGTCAGCCAGGTCCTCACTGATCGTCGAGCCGATCAGCAGATGAGCGGATTCGGCAGAGATCCAGGGCGTGGGGGCAACCTGGCCCATCACCACCATGGCATCTTCAACTCGGCCGCTATCATCCAACTGAAGCGAGACGGCGGCGGATGCCAGCGGAGGCTCGGGGCCCTCACCATGCCGCACCTCGTAGGTCGCATTCAATTGTCCTGCCGCCGGCGGCAGAACGACATGGGTTAACAGTTGCGAGGGGGCCAACACCGTTTCACGCTGGCCATCCTGATGCGGCGTGACGAAGAAGTCGGCAATCCTCAACAGCTGCTCCTCACCTGCCGGTCCGATGACCCGCAGTCGGGCATCGAGGGCGATCAGGGCCGGAGCAATTCGCGAACTGGCAACGTACTTGGCCGGACCGACATTACCGAGGATAGCATGGAAACGGTTATCACCGTCTCGCACCTGTCCGTCGTGGTCGAGCAGACCCTTGCCATCACGATAGAACCAGCAGCGTGGTCGCTGGCAGATTTCTCCGCCCAGCGTCCCCTGCGCCTGCAGCTGCATGCTGTTGATTCCCAGGATAGCGTCACTGACTGCCCCATAACCTTCCAGGTAGGGGTGTGCCAGGATCTCATCCAGAGTCAGCGCGGCACCGATGGCAACTCCGCCATCCGCTGTCGCCTCAATCGTCTGGAGCGAAGGGACTTCCATGATGTTCACCACCAGGTCGGGTGTGGCGATCATCTTTTTCATCAGTCCCACCAGGTCGGTACCACCAGCCAGCACTTCTGCACGGCCGGCATGCTGCTCAAGCAGCGAGACAACTTCTGCCTCGGTCCGAGGTTCTGCGTAATCAAAGGCTTTCATGGTCTAGGACCTCCCCGCGGTGCTCAAGGCTTCCAGAACTCGTTTCGGCGTAAACGGTGCTACCGGGACACGCACACCGATAGCATTTGCGATCGCATTGGAGATCGCAGCCATCGGGCTGATTGCCGGCGGTTCACCGTTGCCTATCACGCCACGTTCACGTTCACTATCCGGCTCATAAAGCTCGACCATGATATCGCCGACGTCGCCGATGCGAGCCAGCTGGTAGGAACCCAGCTCGGCATTCACAAAGGCACCGCTCTTGGGATCCGCAATCCGCTGCTCAAACAGGCTGGCTGCGATTCCCATGATGACTCCACCATAAATCTGGCTCTTACAGGTCTGGGGATTAATCACCAGTCCCTGGTCCTGAACCGCTACAAATCTCTTCACTTTGACAACGCCGGTGTCGATGTCGACGGCCACATGAGCCATCTGCACTCCACCCACGCCGCTACTCGATAACGGGCTCTCATCGCCACGGACGTGACCGCGAGTCACTTCCAGCGGCTTCATGCCGAGCAACTGGCAGGCCTGGTTCCAGGAGAGCGACTTGGTGCCGTCGCCCTGAACCTGGATCTTGCCACCGCGAGCTTCCAGCTGACCAGCCTCGACACCAAGCTTGGTGGCGGCCAGGTCCAGCAGGGCCCGCAGGGCATCCTGACTGGCTCGCCGGTGCGATTCAGAAACCGCGCCGACCGTGGTGCTACCACCCGAAGCCCCGCTGAAGGGGTAAGTGGAGCTACCTATGTTGACTTTGACATCATCGACGGTGAGGCCAAATGTCTCGGCCAGCACCATCACACAGACGGTCAGTGTTCCGGTACCCAGTTCCTGGGTGCCACAGAACGACTCAACTCCGCCATCGGGGTAAATCTTGACCGTACAATCCGAGGTATTGGCAACGCCACCCCAGGTGTGCAGTGCCATGCCGAGACCCTCGACCACCGACCCCTTGGCCTTCCCCTTACCGTGGGGATGCCAGTTGGCCTTCCAGTCGATCGCCTTGGCACCGATCTTCATTTCCTCGGCATAGACATCTGCCTTGCCGTTCGTGGCATTTGCCAGGTTGGTCATGAAGACGTCATAGCTGTCCTTGCCCATCGCAGCTGCCACGTCATCCACGGCCGTCTGCGTGATCGCACAGGCTTGCGGATGGTTGGGAGCTCGCCAGGCACGGGCGCGAACCATGTTGATCTTGATCGACGTCGACTTGCGGCGGAAATTGTCAGGTACCAGCACGTAGGGCACCACAGTGTGGCTGACGCCACCGCCGGAAATCCCGGAAGATCCCCAGTGATGCGAATCCCAGACCGTGATCAGTCCATTCTCATCGGCACCGAGTTTGACATCGATATAGCCACTCGGTCGATTGCCGCCAATCTTCAGTTCCTGGTCGCGGCTGAGCATCAGCTTGACCGGCCGGCCAGTCTCCTTGGAGATCCTGGCAGCAGCGATGCCCCAGTAATCCGCAGCGAACTTGCTGCCAAAACCACCACCGATATAGTTGCAAGTGACGTCCACGCTGTCGGCTGAAATTCCCAGCGAATTGGCGAAGCCATCATCCGTACCAGAGACATTCTGGGTGGAGAGATAGGCATTCAACTTGTCACCCTGCCACTCCACCGTGGAGCCGTGCGGTTCCAGGCAGCAGTGAGTGATGGCGTCGATGCCATAATGTCCCTCAACCACGTACTTGGCCTCGTCCAACAGGCGGGCGATTTCCTTGTCGACGAATTCATCTTCGTCTTCGTCATCCCCCGGCTCGTTCGTGGTCTGGACCTTGCCGCCGCCCCTGGCAGCCCGACCGGCGGCCTCAGCAGCTGCCAGGTCATGGTCACTGGTAAAGGACTCCAGTAGCTCGTAGTCGACCTTGAGTGCCGCCACGCCCTCGGCAGCAGCTCCCTCCGTCTCGGCAGCCACAATCGCCAGCAGTTCACCCTGCCAGTTGATCTCGGCGCCAGGCTGAGCATGTTCAAGTATGTGCACGTGAACCACCCCCGGCACCTTCTCGGCTGCCGAGGTATCGATACCACCAATCTTGCAGTGCGCGTGGGGGCAACCCAGGGCTCTGGCAACAAGCTGGTTCTTGAGGTTCACATCGTAGGTGTACTTGGCAGCACCGGTGGCCTTCGCCAGGCCCTCGAGACGGTTATGATCCTTACCAATAACACTGGTTTCACCACGAGCGGGCCAATTGTAAGGGCCCCCTTCGGGTTTCTTTTCATCCTGCAGGAAAGCCATCAGTTGCCTCCTTTCACTACGGAAACCGCGGCGGCGAGGATGCCCGCGTAGGTACCACAACGGCAGACATTGCCGTTCAGGCCAGCGCGAATCTGATCTTCAGTCGCCTCGGGGTTCTTGTTCAAAAAAGCTCGCACAGCCACGACAAATCCGGGTGTGCAGAAACCACACTGTTGTGCGTCGTGCTCGACAAAGGCCAGCGGCACCGCGTCGGGATTCTCACCGCCGAGGCTCTCCACCGTCTCAATCTTCTTGCGACGACAGCTGATCGCCAACGTGGTCGACGCGACATGTGGCTTGCCGTTGATAATCACCGTGCTGGCACCGCTACTGCCATCCGAGCTGACCGGCTTGGCACCAGTCAGGTCGAGCTGGTATCGCAGTACCTCCAGCAGCGTGGTGCGTGGCTCCACTTTGACAGTCACCTGCTCGCCGTTGACGTTAAGCTGGATTGGCTTCCAGCCCTTTTCCACTTCTCCAGTCGCTTCGCCTGCGGCGGCGGCCGTGCCGGCATGGACCGCAGTGGCCGCGGCAACTGCGCCGGATCCCTTCAGGAACGATCGACGATCGAGTCCATCTTGATCGATAGGGGTGTTGTGTGAGTCAGACATCAAGTCACCTAATCGTCTTGTTGAATCAAAAAGAGAGCTCATCCTCGTGGGAGCACGTTTCCCCGACGCGTGGGGAAGACCGACCCTGACGAGATTCCACAATGGCCCCTCACCGATGGTACGGCGAGACTGATTATACGACCTGCATTTGGGGTTTCAATCTACTGTCGCAAAAAAGGAGCAACTGCGACAAGCAGGACGGCGGCGATGGCTGCAGCCTGATGGCTCAGCGAAGTGCTCCGGCCGGCAGCGGTCGGAGACGCTGCCGCAACTCAATCTCGCCCTGGCAGCAATCGCAGGCCTTCAACTCGTACATCGCGATGGCGCAGATCTCGCACCAGTAGTCGACTTCAAAAGTCCGCTCCTGCTGGATCCGGTAGACGCGGATTACCTGCAACATCGGCAGGCCCTCGTAACGTCGGACCATCAAGACAACTTCCATCTCACGCAGTCGCTTGTCACGGCGGAATGACCGGCCGCGCAAGTCCTCGACCAGCGGCAGCAGCATTCCATCCGCCGTCTGGAGTGCCAGCACTCGCTCTTTCGACTCAGGAACTTGCTTGATCCCGTACTTCTGCTTGAGAGCTGCCGAGAGAAAAACCACTCGGCCACGCAGATAGACCAACTGGAAGGCCCTGGCAGCAACAGCCCGCTGAGCAGGTTTTTCATTAGTCGGCTGAGTAGCAACAGCCCGCCGAGCAGGTTTTTCATTAGTCGGCTGAGTAGCAGCAGCCCGCCGAGCAGGTTTTTCATTAGTCGGCTGAGTAGCAACAGCCCGCCGAGCAGGTTTTTCATTAGTCGGCTGAGTAGCAACAGCCCGCCGAGCAGGTTTTTCATTAGTCGGCTGAGTAGCAACAGCCCGCTGAGCAGGTTTTTCATTAGTCGGCTGAGTAGCAACAGCCCGCCGAGCAGGTTGTTTGTCAGACCGCTTGGCAGACAGAACGGCTGGGGAACATAGTCCGGCAGCCAGGATGGTTAGCAGGCAGGCCGCGATCAGGGGGGGGTAACGCATCGGGACTTCTCCAGCAGGCTGGGCCGCTCCGGTTGCAATCACTCGCTCGCTACACCCACCACGACCAGTTCCAGTGTCAGGTTCTTGAGCTCCTCGCCAACCTTGGCCTTACTTTGCATCCGCACGCTCCACCAGTCCTTCTCGGCGTTGTTGCGAATCACTGGCACTGTAGCAACCTCACCCCGAATCCTCTGCAGTGAGAGCAGGGCTGGATGGCTTTCTGCCGCCACCTCGGAACTCGATTCGACCAGCTTTTTGTAGTCCAGCGGGGCGACCGCCTTATCATGCTTGACGCTGACAAGCAGCAAGAAGTCGCGTGTCAGCGAGGTGCCGATGTGGGCACCGTCGACCGGTTGCTGGCCATAACGCAACGTGTAGACGCCAGCTTCAATCTCCTGGTCGCGAAAATCACTGCTGCGACGGGCGAACCGCACCACGCCAATCAGCTGGCCCGGCTGGAAGGGATAACTCACATCCCCTTTCGGCTTGAGATCCTTCAACTGCCACTCCTTGCAGAGCCAGATGTCGCAGACCTTGCGAGTCTCGCCACGGAAAACAGAAATACCGCTGGCAGACAGCACGCTGGCAATCTGAGGAGAAACTGCATCGGCCGGAGCAGCCCCTTCGGCCTTTTCAAGTCGGTGCTCGGCGGCAGGCAGGCTGGTTACTGCCAGTAGCAGGGCCAGCAGTAGCAGGTGGGTACGCAAGCGGATCATGGTTGCCAGGTCTCTTTCAATTTATCGGGAAGGCCAGCAGGGCAGACTCCACCAAGCGGCGGACCTGCCAGGGATGCTAGTAGTTAAAGGTTGCCATGTAGGCACTGCGGTCGCCAGGAGTGGTCCAGCGAGTGCCAAGGCCACGGCCATTGAACTTGCCTTCAATCGTGACGCCCGGAGCAAAGTTCTCGACCTTAGCCAGCGGTGGGTAGTAAGCCGACTCGTTCATGCAGATACAGTCTTCCGGCCGTGCCTTGCGAGTCTTGATGGTGACTTCCTTGCCGGCGATCAACTGGCCGCGCAAGTCAAGTAAATCCAGCTCCATCTGGATCGGAACCGAGGCAATTCGGACAATATCCTGGCCAGCCCGGCCAGCGTGCTTACGGGCAAACTGTATCAACGCCTGTCGCTGTACTGGATTGGCTCGCTGGTCTACCAGGATGATCGACTTGATCGACTTGGGGTCATTGACGCCGCGAAAAGCGAGTGTGTGTGAGGCCCTCATCACGAGCACCACGCTCAGGCCAGAGAGGTCCACAATGCCCTCGTCCGCCATGCTGATCGATCCCTGCTGGATCTTCCAGGCCATGATCGCATTCTTCCCCGCCAGGCCAATTTCCGCGTTGGCAAAACAGGGGCCAGTGTAGACCTGGCAGGTCCGCGTTTCCATGTAGACGCCCTGGATTTTATCTGCCGAAGCAAACGTGCCAGTCAGCACGATCGCAGATGCGATCAGGAGAGACAGTATTGATCGATTCGAAAACATGGTGAGTCCTCGTAGTCTGAAATCGTGTCCGGAGGGAATTCCTGCCACAAACCGCACCGCTTGTTCTGTCCCAGTGCGGGCATATCGATTCTAGCAAGCATCAGCAAGAGGGTCCACAGAGACGTGAACGGTTACAAGTTAAGGGTTGGACTCGATCATCAACCCCTCAGCTGTAACCCCTCAACCTCTAACCTCTCAACCCTGACGCTGGTAAGCTGTTCAGAAGGATAGAAGCACTCTTTGAGCAGGAGAAGCGAAGCATGTCCGACACTGGTACCGCTTTCACAATCGCTGACTCGAGCTCGATTATCACTCCCGCCCTGGTGGTTTTCCGCGAAGTCATGGAGAGCAATCTGGCCGAGATGATCCGGGTGGCAGGACAACCAGCTCGGCTGCGACCGCACTGCAAGACCCACAAGATGCTGGAGGTCGTCCAGCTGGAAATCGAACTCGGTATCCAGAAACACAAGTGTGCTACATTCGCCGAAGCCGAGATGCTGGCCGAAGCGGGTGTGAGCGATATTTTCCTGGCCTACAACATGGTCGGTGCCAACATCCAGCGGGCGATCAAGTTCCTGCAAGCCTATCCCAGCGTGACGCTCTCGGTGACCGCCGACCACGCCGCTCCCATCGATCAACTGGACCGGGCGATGCAGATGGCCAACCTGCAGATTGATGTGCTGCTGGACATCGACAGTGGTCAACATCGAACCGGGGTCATGGTGGGCTCGCAGGCCCAGCAGCTCTACCAGCAGATTGACGAGGCCGCTGGCCTGGTCGCTGGCGGGCTGCATCTCTACGACGGGCAGAACCACCAGACGGACTTTACTGAGCGGCAGCAGGCAGTCCAGCAATGCTGGCAACAGACATCCGACTTTCGAGATCAGCTGGAAGCGGCCGGCCATCCGGTTCCGCGTATCGTGGCGGGTGGCACTGGCTCTTTCCCCGTCTACGCAGCAATTGATGACGCGGCGCTGGAACTAAGTCCCGGCACGAACGTGATGTTTGACGACGGCTACGGTCGACTTTTTCCCGACCTGGCATACACGCCGGCGGCCCGCATCCTGACTCGTGTGATCAGCCTGCCCAGCGAGGGCCGGATCACGCTCGACCTGGGCTACAAGGCATGTGCGTCTGATCCACCGATGGAGCGGCGCGTGATCTTCCCCGATCTCCCCGATGCGACTCCGGTCCTGCAGAACGAAGAGCACCTCGTGCTGGAAACCGAACGGGCTGCAGAATTCCAGCCAGGAGATGAGCTGCTTGCCATTCCGGGCCACGTCTGCCCAACCTCAGCCTTGCACAAGCAGGCCTATGTGATCCAGCAGGGAGCACTGGTCGACGCCTGGCCAGTCGCCTCACGCGACCGCTGGCTGAATGTCTAGCCTCTGGCCAGACTAGCCTTCGCCCTTCTTCTTCCTCTTGGACGCCGGCTTGCGCGGTTTCACAGGTGGAGGGGGCGGTGGAGGTGGAGTCGGAGTCGGCTGATCGTCTTCGGCACTTTCCAGATCGCCAATCAGGGCATTGTAGCTGGTCAGGCAACTATCGACGGACTGTTGCAGCTGCTGCATACCGTCAGCATTTGCCTGGCTGGTTTCCAGTATCGGCTTCATCCAGTCATTCATGATCTGGAACTGGTTCTCCAGCACATTGAGGATCGAACGGGGCACCTTGTGCATGACTGATACACGCTGCACCGGCTTGCTCTCGTCAACCGGCACCATGCCAGTGGTATAGCGACGCAGCTCTTCGCTCAGCTTGATCAGTGCGTCAGCCGCATCCGAACCGACCTCACCGCTGGCAAGCGGGGCGACTGGTTCGGCAACGTCTTCCAGCTCAGCTGTCGCTACCGCTGCCACCGCCTGCTGCTCATCCGCTTCGATCATCGAATCGATGCCACTGGCGATTGTCTGGCGAATCTCGTTCAGCCCGTCACGGAAGGTACTCAGTTGCATGATCACCTGCCCCACCTTGTCGTCGCTGCCGACGCCCTTCAGCTTGACACCCTGCACGTAGGCATACTTAATATCTTCCCAGCGTTTGGCTTCTTCGGGCGTGAGCGTGTCGAGCAACTCTTTCAGCTTCAAGAGGTTCGACTCGGTATCGCTGGTCAGGGTCTGGGCATCGTTTTCATAGCTGGTCATGATCAGGCCTTCCAGCTCATCATCATTCATGATCGCCACGACCTTTTCAGAGATCCGGTTCATATTCCGGTACGATCCCTGCAGCTTGAACGGGGGCTCGGTGCGGTACTCATCTGCCTGAGCGGCCGAGCGAATGTACTCGCGGTTGACACTCAGAATCACGTCCCTGATGCGAATCATCTTCTGCACCACCGAGACCATCTCGTTGAGTTCCTCGAGTGAGTAATTGCCTTCCAGCTCCACTCCCTCGCGGCTGTCATTCTGGGCCATCTTGATGACGCCGTAGATATCCTGCTGGCTACCGGTCGCAAGCCGATTGAGGGCGGGGTTCGACGTCAGCGAGTTCTCGAGGTAACTCAGCTCAAAAGCGTTGGCCGAATCACCAATGATCTCACCGAGGTTATAAATGTCTGCCCGGTTTGCCAGCATGTCCGGGATCTGGAACTTCTCACCACTTTCGGTATATGGATTACCTGCCATCACCACGCTGACCTTACGGCCGCGCAGGTCATAGGTACGTGTGCGTCCCTTGTAGACACCCTCGATACGACGCGTCGCATCGCAGAGCGAGATAAACTTCTGCAGGAACTCGGGATTGCAGTGCTGAATATCATCGAGATAGATCATCACGTTGTCGCCCATCTCCAGCGCCAGGTTAAGCTTTTCAACTTCCTCTCGGGCGCTGGCATTGGGAGCCTCGACCGGGTCCAGCGAGGTCACCTGGTGACCAATGGCCGGGCCATTAATCTTCATGAAGATCACACCCAGCCGGTTGGCGACATATTCCATCAGGGTCGTCTTACCGTAACCGGGCGGCGAGACCAGCAGCAGCAGGCCCATCAGGTCGGTCCGCTTGTCTTCACCGGCGACGCCGATTTGCTTGGCAAGATTGTCACCGATGAGTGGCAAGTAGACGCTGTCGATAAGCCGGTTTCGCACGAACGAGGTCAGCACGCGAGGCTTGAATTCCTCCAGCCGCAAGTCCTCACGGGCCAGCTCCACAAGCTGTGACTTGATCTCGATATAGTCCCGATAGCGTGGCACCACCTCGGAGTCGAATCGTCCCAGGCGGGTCGTGAACTCGTTGTAATTCAGCTGGTAAACGCCACTCTGGATCACGCTGTGAGAACCAATCATGCCCTCGACTGGTCGACTCACATCGGCCGCCAGACTGTGGTTTGGATCGAGACGCTCTTCCATCAACAGGACTGCCAGCTCGTCGGTGTACTCCTGCAGTTCCGCTCCATCCTTCAAGCTGGCCAGGAAGGCTTCGACCCAGTCACGAAGCAACACAAACTGAGCCAGCGGATCCGCCTGGACGGCCGCCACCGAAGTCTTGAATCGCTGTTCAAAACCGGCGTGCCGGAGGTGGTCATGGAATCGCTGCCAGAGATCGCCAGCCAGCTGGCTGTAAACAAATCCAGGACCGGCAGTCAGTTCTTCAAACAGGTAGGCTGCCGCCTGGTCCAGCAAGTGGTCCGGGAAATAGGAGTGCTGCTCAAGTTGTTCTGCCAGCAAAGGCCGCAGGATAGCGACGTACTGTTCTCGCTCGCAGCTGTCAGGGAATAACTCGCCAATAGTCCCGACCCCCTGTAATCGGGCCTGCAGCAGACTCTTGACGGTGGCATCACCCGAGTGCTGCCAGAACAGCCGGCCCATGGCGCGGGCGCGGGTGTGGTAACGCAGCAACTGAATCGACAACTCCATGTCCACCAGGACATCCAGCATCTTCAGTCCATCGCTGTCATGAACACCCTTGGCGTATGCCTCGGTATAACGGGGACCCATGAATTGCTGTACCAGCTCCAGCCGCTGGTCGTCTTCGAGAGCGGCAAAGTCGGTCGGGCTGAGGCCCTCACCGCTGCCCAGCTGCTGGAGCATCTTCCAGGCCAGGTATTCACCGCGATAGACGTGACGATTCTCCGAAACAACTTCCTGGTCCCAGCTGTCGCGTGTCGCCAGCAGGGTATCGTCAATGATTGGCTCAAAAAAGTTGGTGCCGGCCAGGTGCAGGTTCATTTCGTCGTCACGCAGCACCGTCGTCAGCTCCATCGCCTGCACGTTGACGTTGAAGTGATGGTTGCCCAGCTTGATGACATTATCGCCCCCGACAAACAGCTCCTGCCGGTCCTTCAACTGGCGAACGGTATCCTCGCGAATCGACTTGAGTCGACTCTGGACATCGTCGACCTTGACCGAGTCGTCGAGGCTGTCCAGCTCGTCCACCAGGTCCCGAACCTTGTCGATCATCAGGTCGGAGGCAAAGTAGGCGTTAATTTCGTTAACCGAGTCGAGGCTCTCGACGCGGGCCTTAATACCCTTGAGAATCCGGTCGGCCGCCGCCATCAGCGTGTTAGCTCGCTTGTTGCGGGCCTCGACCAGCGACAGTTTGCGAGTCTCGAAGGCGTTGTAGATTTCCTCGCGTTTCTCGGTCAACTGGATCACGAACTCGTCGAATTCCGCAAAGCGGCCTTCCAGTTCCTCCAGCTGGATCATCACACGAGTCAGAAACTCCTCACACTTCTCCGGCGTATTGCAAATATCCAGATAGTTGACCACGGACTGGTTGATGAGCTTCATCTGCGAGCTGAACTCGGCAGCACCCTCCACCGTCATCAGGTCCTTGATGCGTGACTTGAGGGCAGCCCGGGCAGCATTCACGCTGCCGAAGATCACAGAGATGTTGTCGATGATCTGGGTACGGTGCGTGGCATCCTCGATATCGAGGTTGCTGACGATGTCGATCAACAACTCCAGCTCCGCTGCGCCCTCGGCGATCTGTTCTTCCAGATCGCGGGCCTCGGCCACTTTTTCAACCTCGTCCACCTGCAGCGCATCCGCTTCAATTCTGGCCTGGTAGGGCTCAAGCGCGTCGTCACGCAGCAGAAATTCGACACAGCGGTTAGCTAGCCGTGAGGATGTTTCACTGATTTCAGCTTCCAGCTGCTTGATCATTTCGCCGTCGACATATCGCAACTCCTTGAGCGAGATAATCTCGCCGCGAACGGCACGCAGCGATCCGAGTGACTTGACGAATTCATCAATCGTCTCGAAACGATCGTGTGTGGCGATTCGCAGGATCTCAGCGGCCCGGTCCTTCACATCACTGGTCTGCTGGACGGTGTTCTGCTTGACCCGTACTACCTTGTCGAATTCATCGACCGCGGAGGTGGCAGCGCTGCGGATTTCAGCCAGCGGGCCAGACAGTTCAAAGCAATCGGGCTCACTGAGCCAAAAGTAGGTATCAACGATATCGCCGCTCTTGCGGACCAGGTCTATATAAAGGTCCGCGTAAGTGTCGTCCTTTTCAACCAGCTGGATAACCTCGTAGCACTCGGCCATGCCTCGCACGATTTCCTTGTTGCCCACCTTATAGAGGAAGGAATCGGTCTGGGTGCTGGGGATGTGGTCCTGACTCACATAGGGTGTCTGCCAGATCTGCAGTGCGTGGTGCTTCTGGGGCTCCTGCTCTGCCCGAAAACAGACCATCTGGCCGCCGGGAAAGAAGCTGGCACCATGGCAATGTGTCGGCGTGTCCACCTGCTGCTGGATCAAGTTGTATCGCAAGAGGGCATATGTTCCGGTGGCCCGATTGTAGAAGACATACAGAAAGTCCTCTCCATTGGGAGCTTCCAGCGACCTTTCAAAAGACATGCCCTGCAGGTTGCTTTCGAAAACCTTGTGCTCGCCGGTCTGCAGCGAGTAGCCATTGGCGAAGATCACACCGTGGTCGTCTGGCAACAGCACGCAGGAGTCGGCCAGCGTATCAACGCGCCAGGCACGCTGGACCTTGCCGTTGTAGAGGAAATAGCGGAAGTGCTCTTCCTGGTAAGGTCGGATCTTGAGCAGCACGATGTTACCGACAACCGCGTAGAAGATCTCGGCATCGTCCAGTGTCTGATCCGGGTTATCAACCGGCTCGCTGTAAATGCCGGCCCCCGAATCGGTGTTGTTCTCGATCTTGATCGTCAGGTCACCCTCGATCGTCTCCACGAAGATGCGATCATCTATCGAGATGTGCGGATGCTTGCCTTCCTGGTGCAAGTCGCGGTGTGTGCGAGTCCAGCTGAAACCGTGCTGGCCTGGAAACACTGCCTCGTGATCGCTGCGATTGTCGATGTAACGCAGCGAGCTGCCCTCGATCAGCCACTTGAGAGTCTTCACGTCGGTCTCCATCTTGCCGACCTGGAAGCTCATGTAGAGGTGCGGCCCGATCACAAAGAACTTGCTGAATTGCGTGTTCTTGTAGAACCGATAGATCTCGGCAAAGTCCCGCTGAAACTGCTCGTCCCCAAGCAACTCCATCGACCCCTTGTGGAAAGTTCCCTCGCGAAATTCATAGACCGAGAAGACATCTTCAAGATGGGTCTCATTCTTGAGACCGAAGTGGATGTTATAGCCAAAGATGAACTGCTCACCGATCGCCACCATGTCACGGGGAACGCAGTTATGTTCGGTGCTGACCCGCTCGGTACCCTGCAGAGTGGTCTCGATGGCACCAAACACCTGCTTGCGACCCTCGTTCAGCTTGCCCAGTCGCTCGCGCAGCTCGCTGCTGAATCCCAGCAGTCGATTCCGTATGATCTCATACGTACCGCTGGACAGCTCCATCTCCGCTGTTGGCGGATCGGACTGGGGGGTCGGAGTGCTGGGCGCCTCGGCCATCGTGGCAATTCTCCCTGTGGGACAGGACTCGCTTGCGAGTCAGCTGCCCTGACTGGCCCGCCGGCGGGCGTCATTCAGCTGCAAACAGCCAAGACAACATCCGCACCGCGGGACCTGCTCGGTTTACGATGAGCTACCCGAATCGCTGGCCTCGGCAGCCGGTGAACTGGACGCCAGCAGAGACGACGACTTGGATTTCGAGAGGCCCGTGCTGTGGGCAACTCCCAGCAAGCGGTAAAGTTCGCTACGAATCTCGTTCGTGCCACCCATTCCCAGCATGCGGGTAATCAGGGCCGCAATGGAGAGATCCTTGACGTCATCGGTACTCAGGTTGTAGTCCTCAATCAGCTTCATCAGCTTCTGACTGAAGTACTCCGGGTCACCCGTGAAGAAGGTTTCCTTGACATCGGTTGCGACCTGGCTGTTGTAGACAAAGCGGTCGATCACCTTGCCACCCTGCACGGCGGAGACGATCTTCTCGAAGAATTCCGACTCACCACCGACAATGTCGATTCGAGCTTCCTTGAGACCTGCACTGACGATATGCGAATGGGCCTCGGCAACCTGACGCTGGGCGTCGATCGCTGCTACTTCGATTTCCTTGTCCTTGTTCAGCTGCAGCTTGAACTCTTCATGTTCCTTGCCAGCATCGTTGAACAACTTCATGGCATGCGCTTTTTCCTCGATACCATTCGCCTCGCTGAGGAACTTCAGCTTCATCACTTCAGCCTCGGCAGTACCGTGCTTCTCCACGCCCACCGCCTTGGCTTCCATACCCCTGGCCTCGGCAACAGCTTTCTTCTCCAGCACGTTGGCTTCAGCGGTACCCTCTTTCTCCAGCGCTCCAGCCTTGGCTTCCTGGACCTGGGCATCAGCCAAACCGCTGGCCGCCTGGTCCGCCTGCTTGGCCTCGGCCAGCATCTTGACGGCGGCTGTTTCCTTTTCAGCGGCCGCTCGTTCGGCTTCCGCCTCGATCACAACCTTATCAGCCTCGTACGTGGCTGACTGCTTCTCAGCGTCTGCCGCAGTCACCATCTTGACGAGAGCTTCCTGGGCATCCTTTTCCGCCAATGTGACGGCCACCTTCTTGGCCCGGTCCGCAGTCATGAACTCCTCGGTGTTCTTGATGTTTTCCTGCTCTTCCACCACGCTCCGCTCGACGATCACTCGTTCACGGATGACTTCCTGGATGTTCCGCTTCTCAACTTCGATCGCCTTGTCCTTGTCGATGTCGGCCAGCGAGACGACCCTTTCTCGCTCGGTCGCTTCCAGTCCGCGGTCCTTCTCGACACGTTCTGTCTCAACCTTGTCCGTCCGTTCCTTGTTCTTGGCTGCCACGATGATCTGTCGCAGCTTGTTCTCCTCGGCCACCTGGACCTCTTCCTCGGTAGCAATCCGAGCGGATTCAGAGCGTAATGTCTGCTCCTGCTCAACCACCTTGCCCTGAGCCTCTTCCCA
>CAUZOB010000060.1:0-23943 GCA_963581185.1 Planctomycetota bacterium
ACAAAAGAACCACACAATCGATACCTACACGAAAGAACAACAAGCCACGCGGACCTCCTATTACGGGCTCGGCTGGTTCCTCAATACAGATGGCTCCTACTGGCACTCAGGATCGGAAGGGACTTACACCTGGGTCGATCCGCAGCGTCGAGTGATTGGCATGGTGATGAGCCAGAGTCCCGGTGGGAAATACATGAGGAACGAGTTCCGCGCCATCGTCAACGCAGCCTGCCTCGATCGCTAGCCGCGGGCCGCTGCCAGCGATCCGCTCTGCCCGGCGGTGACACTTCTCTTGCTTTATCTACCCTCGACTCCCTAAAAACAGGGGACAGCGCAGTATCTCCCTGGAGTGCGGACAGACGATGGCCAATGATCTGCCAACTGTGGTGGCCAAAACGGCGGACGCCGTCGAGTCGACGTTCGTTTACATGGACGCACCCCACATCTTCTGTATCGTCCTGACCGTCACCCTGCCGCTGCTGCTGGCCAGCTGGATTCGGCGATCTGACAGCGAGCGTGTCCGCAAGGGAATCCTCTGGACGATCGGCAGCCTGATGGTGGCCAACGAGCTGCTGGACCAGGTCTATCACATCTCGACACTGGACCGGCATACCTACCTGACAACCTGGCTGCCGCTCCATCTCTGCGATATCTCGGTGATCCTGGTCATCGTGCTGATGTTCTGGCGGAAGCACCGGGTCTTCGAGGTGGTCTATTTCTGGGGCGTGGCGGGTGCATCCCAGAGCATCCTTACACCGGACCTGACAGTCGGCTTTCCCTCGGTCACCTGGCTCTGCTATTTCATCGCTCATTGCGGGATCATCATTGGCATCCTGGTCTCCTGCTGGGGCCTCAAGATGCGAGTCACCTTTTCCTCGCTGCTCCGCTCCTTCCTGATCGCCAATATCTATGCGGTCGGGCTGATTTTCGTGAACCTGGCACTCGGTGCAAATTACATGTTCCTCTGTGAAATTCCGGCTGGAGAGTCACCCTTCTTCTTTGCTCCCTGGCCCTGGTACATCCTGGTTCTGGAACCGTTCGCTTTTCTGCTCTTCTGTGTCGTCTACCTGCCCTTCCTGCCGGGTGAATTGAAGCTCCGCAGGGAGCGACAAGCAGAACTTCAAGAGTGCCTTGCGGACGAGGACGGACGGACGCCGTAAGCGGGTTACGAGCGACAGCCTCGAATCCGAAGGGACAGGCGCAGACCAGGCCGCCGCTGCGGTCTTTCAAATAGAGGGCACCGCCAGAGAGTGCCAGGTGCGGCCAGGCGTCATCCTTGAAGAATCCGGAGCGAGTAGCCAGTTGCTTGTACGCGTCGGGGGACTTGTTTGGATTGATCAGTAAGGCACTTTCAGCGTAAAACAACAGCCAGTCAAGCCATCAGGATCCCGCTCAGAGAGACAACTGCCGTGAGAACATGTAAGACCATGACGCTGTCGGTTCTCTCCTGTAGCCTGCCATTGCTGATCTGCCTGACAACCCTCGGCGAGGACGAACCTGGCACGGACAAGAAGAGCCCTTCGCTGGAGGGTATCTGGGCAGTCAAATCCGCGGTTGTGGAAGGCAATGCTCTGCCGGCTGAAGTCACCACAATGATGCAATTGAAGATGCGAGGCGGCCGCTACGAGGCGCAGGTCGGTGAGAATGTCGACCGCGGCAGCTACAAAGTCAACGACGAAAAGAAACCCCGCTGGATGGATGTAACTGGAGTCGAGGGGGCCAACAAGGGAAAGACATTCCTGGCGATTTACGACTGGCAGGACAACAAGCTGCGGATCTGTTACAGCCTGGTCGATGGCAAGCGGCCCAGCAAGATCGATGGCACGCTGTCCGGCCAGATGTTGATCGTCTACAAGAAACCTGACAAATGAATCGAACGGGGACATTACTTACCTGCTGCCTCGCCTGGTCTGGGTTGCTGGCGATAGCAGCCGACTGCCGGGCCGAACCGCTGGCCGTGATTTTTGACACGGACATGGGCAACGATGTCGACGATGCCCTGGCGCTGGGCATGTTGCACGCCCTGCAGAGTCGCGGCAAGTGCCAGCTGCTGGCCGTCACCGTGACCAAGGACCATCCTCAGTCAGCTGCCTTTGTTGACGCCGTCAACACTTTCTATGGCCGCGGTGAGATCCCCATCGGTGTTGTCCGCAAGGGTCCCACGCCGGCCGACAGTAAATTCACCGTGCTGGCAGATCAGCTGGATAATGGTCAACAGCGATATCCGCATGATCTTGCCAGCGGAGCAGATAGTGTCGAAGCCACCCAGCTACTGCGTCAGGTTCTCAGCCGGCAAGCCGACCAGTCTGTTGTCATCGTGCAGGTTGGGTTTTCAACCAACCTCGCCCGGCTGCTGGATTCCCCTGCCGATGACCACTCGCCTCTGGACGGGGTCGAACTGGTGAGGAAAAAAGTCCGCCTGCTGTCTGCCATGGCAGGTGCCTTCACTGCGATCGGCAAGAATGCGCGTTTCTGTGAATACAACGTGGTCAAGGACATCCCCAGTGCCCGGCGCGTCTTTCACGACTGGCCCGGGCGGGTGGTCATGAGTGGCTATGAGATTGGCAGCGAGGTTCCCTATCCCAGCAGCAGCATTCTTGCGGACTACAACTATGTGGAGCATCATCCACTGGCGGAAGCCTACAAGCTCTACTCGCCGCCACCCCACAATCGACCCAGCTGGGACCTGACCAGCGTGTTGTATGCAGTTGAGCCGGACAAGAATTACTTTCGTCTCTCCAGGCCCGGCAGAATTGACATCAAGGATGATGGCTTCAGCCAGTTCACGCTGCAAGCCAATGGCACCCGCCAGTACTTGATCCTGGATGCCGCTGCTGTGGATCGAGTGACCGAGGTGCTGGTACAGCTCGCAAGTCAACCGGGCGGCTAGCAGCCGGGTCAATCCTGGCGAGCCTCGATACGGGGCAGGGCCAGGCAATGCAGGACAAGAGCGCCGCCAATTGAGAGTAGCAGCCAACCCATCCAGTCGGGAATTGGCAAGGTATATTGCCGTGCTGCTGCTTCCACGGTAGCCAGAATCGGCTGATCGAGGTCACTCGAACCGGTCTGGGCCAGTCCAGTTGGCTGCCGATCCATCATCTCTTCGATGATCGGACTGGCACTCTCTGAGAATACAAAGGTCTGGACCAGACGCAGCTGGGCACCGGCCAAGAGGACAACCAGGCCGGCCATCAGTAGCTGGTGTCGATTGAACATGGCGTCCTCCGCCTCAAAGGCAGATTGAATCTGCTACAATTTCTGCCCAGATGAGAGCTCTTCGGCCCAGATGAGAGCTCTTCGGCCCAGATAAGAGCTCGGTCGGCCCTCCGGGGGCTATCGTTTTCTTCGTGTCAACAACGGCCATGGCTTCAGAGCAGATAGCAGGTATAGGATTGTGCTCCTCAGGGCAGTCACAACTGTTGTTCGTGTTGTGCCATCTGGGGGGCAGACCAACTCCCAAATCCGGCTGATTCACAGACTGTCAGCATTCTCCAGGATGTCCGCATGAGTCAGGCCGTTCCTCAAGACAGCAGCATTCCGCTGGATGACAACCCAGCCAGTCTGAAGTCCACCAGTTTCCTGGCCTTGACGCTGACCCAGTTCCTGACGGCGGCCAACGACAACATCTTCCGCTGGCTGGCAATCGGCATTGGCAAGGACTACTTTCCTCAGAACGAGAGCCTGATCCTGGTGCTCGGGATTGCCTGCTTCTCACTTCCCTACGTCCTGCTTTCCACCACAGCTGGATACTTCTCTGACCGCTTCAGCAAGCGTGATGTGATCGTCTATTGCAAGTGGGCCGAGGTCGGGATCATGGGACTTGGCCTGGTCGCCATTGTCAGCCAGATGATCTGGCTGTTCTTCCTGGCAGTGTTCTTTATGGGCTTGCAGAGTGCACTCTTTTCACCAGGCAAGATGGGTGCCATCCCGGAACTGGTCAACGAGGACAAGGTGCCGGCGGCCAACGCCGTCTTCGGTTTGACCACCATCGTCGCGATCGTGATCGGCATGGCGATCGGCAACTGGCTGAGTGACGCCACCGCCCCACGCGGCACCAGCAACACCTGGCTGACCACGGGGATCCTGTTCACCGTCGCCTGCACCGGCCTGCTGGCCAGCATCATGATTCGCCGTTTACCAGCGGCTGCACCCCAGCGAGTGTTTCCCTGGAATGTGGTCAAGCAGACGATTCACGACTTGAAGGTGCTCTCGGCCAACCGTGCGATGTTACGGGTGGCCTTGGGAATGTCGTTTTTCTGGGCTGTCGGAGCCCTCGCCAATACCAACATTGACCAGTTCGTAGCCGAGGGTGGTGGTTACAAGGAGACCGACAAGCTGCCCTTGCTGTTCAGCCTGATCCTGGGAATGGGCCTGGGAAGCGTGATGGCCGGAATCTGGTCAGCGGGTCGGGTTGAGCTGGGGATGTTAATGCCAGGTGCGCTGGGCATGGCCATCTTCTCGTTCCTGCTGTTCACCGTGGAAGGCCAGGTCATCCAGCCTGACAATGCCTTCAATGCCTCCTTCCTGTTTGCCGGCTTCTCCCTCCTGGGCCTCGGATTCAGTGCCGGCATATTCAGCATTCCACTTAATTCCTTTGTCCAGAATCGCAGTCCCGTGGAGACGCGTGGCACGATCCTGGCGATGACAAACTTCCTCAACTTTGTCGGCATCCTGCTGATCAGCGGCTTCTATTACCTGATGCGTATGCCGATCGGTGGCGAACCGTTGCTGTCAGCCAAGCAAGTTTTCCTGGTCACCTGCCTGCTGACCGTTCCGGTTTTCCTCTACGTGATCTGGATCATTCCCCAGGCAACGTTGCGCTTTACCGGCTGGCTGTTGAGTCGCACGGTCTATCGTGTTCGCAGCAGCGGGATGGAGAATATTCCCGATAAGGGGGGCGCCGTACTGGTTCCCAATCATGTCAGCTGGCTGGATGGTGCCCTGCTGGTGCTGACCAGTCCGCGACCGGTACGCATGATCGTGTTTGCCGGACACTTCAAGTCCCGGCTGCTTCGCCTGCTCGGTCGGGTGTTCGGGGTGATCCAGATTGAGCCTGGCTCCAAGTCCATGGTCAAGAGCCTGCAGGAGGCAGCCGAGGCGGCCAACAACGGCGACCTGGTCTGCATATTCCCCGAGGGCGAGCTGACACGCAGTGGCCAGCTGCAGCAATTCAAACCGGGTGTCATGGAAATCCTCGACAAGGCGGAGGTACCGGTCATCCCAATCTACCTGGATGGACTTTGGGGCAGCATTTTCAGCTTTGAACGTGGTAAATTCTTCTGGAAGTGGCCACGTCGAATCCCCTACCCGGTCTGGATTCACTACGGACAGCCGATGACCGAGGTGCGGGATGCTTTCCAATTGAGACAAGCCGTTCAAAATCTGGGGGCAATTGCTGTGACGAAACGAATAGCCGATGACGCCAATCTCGTTCGCGATTTTGTTCGCCAGTGCAAGAAACGAGGAGGTCGCCGCAAGCTGGCAGACTCCAGTGGCAGCGAACGAAGCGGCAAGCAGCTGCTGACAGCCACGATGGTGCTGCGCCGCCTGCTGCGCAAGCAACTCGCGGACGATGAAAAGTTCGTGGGCGTGATCGTGCCGCCAACCGTCGCCGCAGCAACTACCAACACCGCCCTGGCCGTCGATGGCAGGGTCGCCATCAACCTCAATTACTCGGTCTCCGCCGAGGCCCTGAATGCCTGTGTTGAGCTGACTGGGATCAAGCATATTGTCACCAGCCGATTGGCCTACATGGAATTCAAGAAGCGGATGGGGCTCGACCTGAAAGAGCTGAATGCCGACTTGATATTCCTCGAGGACTTCCGTAAATCGATCACGCTGTGGGACAAGCTGGCCGGCGCGTTGACAGCCAAACTGCCGGCCGGCGTGTTGATTCGCCGACTGGGGATCAACAAGATCCAGGCGGACGACACGCTCACGATCATCTTCACATCGGGGTCGACCGGTGTACCGAAGGGTGTCCAGCTGACGCATGCCAATATCAGCTCCAACGTGGAAGCGATCGAAAAGGCGGTGCGGCTCAATGCCGACGACACCATCGTTGGCTTCCTGCCCTTCTTTCACTCCTTCGGTTTCACCGTCACGCTCTGGGCAGCGCTCAAATTGAACATCTCCTCGGTGTTCCACAGCAGCCCGCTGGACGCCAAGAAAATCGGGCAGCTCTGCCAGGATTACTCCGCTACCGTGCTGCTGGCCACACCCACCTTCCTGCGTGGCTTCCTCCGCCGTATCACTCCGGAGATGTTCGCCACGCTCGACGTGGTCGTCACTGGCGCCGAGAAGCTGCCAGTTGAACTAGCCGAAGCTTTTGAAGAACGGTTTGGAATTCGACCGGTCGAGGGATACGGTACGACCGAGCTCTCACCGCTGGTCTCGGTCAATATTCCACCCAGTCGAGCTTTTGAGCCGGGCAAGGGAATCCGCGAGGGGACCGTGGGACGTCCGGTCGACGGAGTTGTGGTGAAAGTTACCGACCTGGACACTGGCGAGGAACTGGGCGCCGAAGAATCCGGCATGCTCTGGGTCAAGGGTCCCAATGTGATGAAGGGCTACTTCAAACGCGACGACTTGACCAGCGAGTCGATTATCGATGACTGGTACAAGACAGGCGATGTGGCCCTGATTGACAAGGACGGGTTTATCAAGATCACCGGTCGGATCAGCCGCTTCTCGAAGATTGGTGGAGAGATGGTGCCACACATCCAGATCGAAGAGGCGATCAATGACCTGATGGGGGATAGCGACGAGGAAGACCTGCTGGCGGCCGTAACATCCGTACCCGACGCCAAGAAAGGCGAACGGCTGATCGTCCTGCACCTGCCGACCAAGCGAGAGGTAGATGATATTCGCTCAGCCCTGGCAGAAGAAAAAGGGCTCCCGAACCTGTTCATTCCCAGCCGGAATAGCTTCATCGAAGTCGCAGAATTGCCAGTGCTCGGTACTGGAAAACTGGACCTCAAGGGGATCAAGGATATCGCCATGCAACACCATGGCGACAACTCACCGTCGTAACGGTTCACTACCGCTCGACCGGTTAGCCAGCGGACGGGCAGGAACGCTGGAGATCAGCTGCACAAATCGCTGCTTGATCTCTGGCTGGACCCGTGTCATGCGATTCACATAACGCTCCAGTGCCGCCGGATTCTGCTCCGCCGCTTCGTAAACCTGGGCCACGAAACGGGTCGACTCGCGGAAGTTGTGCTCCACCACTTTGTCCACAAGTGGCTTCAGCGTGCGAGCAAAGAACTCACTGGTGATATCATCCAGCTGGGCGTGCACTTCCATCCGCTGGATGACCAGCGGGCGTCCCTGCTGCTGACGGTATTCGGTCGCCAGCACCAGCAGGCATCGCCCCTTCAATTGCTGTTGGAGGATCGGACCAGTGAAAGCCCCCTCGGCAAAGAACAGGTGTAAATCGGGACTGCCGTAAACCAACTCCAGCTCGCTGCTGGCACCGTTGCCGTCACGCGTATGAAAATGAAAGTCGCCATCTCGCCGCATCTGTATGCGGGTTATACCCATCTGCCGCCAGATGTTGACCGCAATCTCCGGGTTCCGTACCAGGTGCAGGTACAGTTCCTTGTTGCACATCACCTCCCGCTCCGATAATCGGCAGACAACGCTGCTGTTCCCAATCACCGCCTCGATTCGGCGTCGGGACTCCACTGTCAGCTTGGTCAGCGGAATGGAATCGACCAGTGACGGTCGGCTCGGTGAGCTCGTCAGGATCGGCAACCTGATCTGTGCATCTGCGATGAGTGAGCTGCTGAAGAACAGCAGCAGCGTCAGCAGGCAGAGACGACCACCGCTGGTAGCGGCGTGAATAATTCGAATAAGGCTGTGCACTTTCGACCTGTCCCCCTCTGCTTCATGTGCCCGGAACCCAACGGGCACCCTTTACTTTTCGGCTTAGTCAGCGAGCGGATTCGAGTTTGACCTGGAGGAATGCTGCTGTACTGATGGTGCGACTATCGCCAGCTTGCGCGCTTTACCCAGATTCGGCAGACGTTGTGCAAAGCGAGGCAAGTCAGTGGAGGCTGGCAAGCTGGGCTGGCAGCGGTCACGAATTTACGCTTGAGCCAGTCGGCTGGTTTGGATACAAGTTGCCGAGTTGTTTTCATCCGGCGGGCATAACAGCCGCCCCTGCGCCAGAAGAGACGAGAAAATGAAACTGCGCTCGGCCCTGCTCTGTCTCTGCTGGCTGTTGTCAGCCAGCTGTACGCTGCTGGCCCAGCCGGCTCTTCCGTACCTCGCGACGGTGACCCAGGAGGGAGCCCGGCTGGTTTGTGGTCCGGGCCACGATTTCTATACCTGCAGCCGTCTGCCTGCTGGTACCAGGCTGGAGGTGCTGGCGACGCACCAGGCTGGCTTCCTGGCGGTCTTGCCACCACGCGGCAGCACCAGCTGGGTCGCGGCCGATGACATCCATCTGCGCCAGGCTGGGCAGGGTGAAGTTGTCCGGCCCAACTCGGTCAGCTGGATCGGCAGCCAATTGAATACACCACGGGATCATCGTTGGCAAATCCAGCTGAAAATCGGCAGCCGGCTGACACTCCACGATCAACAGAACCTGCAGATTCGCAGCGACCTCCCTGCGGCGCGGTACTACAGAGTGACGCCGCCAGCCGGGGAGTATCGCTGGATTGCTGCCAGTGACATCTCGCCGCGCCTGCCGGGTGTCGCAACAGGGCCACTCGATCCAGTCCGCAGGGCAGCTTTTCAGCAACCACTGACAGATCTGGCCAGGCCGGCAATCCAGCGGGCCAGCGGCTGGCGCAGCCGGCATGATGAGTCACCACCTGCTCGCCTGGCCAAGCTGCCGGCTGACGAGAACCGGTCCATCTCTGGCGGTGATACTGGCCGGCAGCTATCGCTGATGGACGCCCGCCTGGCACAGCTGATGGCTACCAACAGCAGTGCTGGCCAGTTCGCAGCCCTGCGAGCATCTCTCGAGCAATTACTGGCCCGCGACCTGGCTGCCGATCAACGCACTCGGGCCCGGCTGCTGGCCGCGCGATTGGGTGAGTATCAGCAGCTTCAACAGCAACGAATCTCCGTCTCCGCTAACCAGTCCGGTTCGATCTACGACGTCTCCGGCTGGCTAATGAAAGTGCATGCAGGTACACGCCGGGCTCCACCGTTTGCGATCCTTGATGACGACGGCCAGGTTCTGGAGTTTGCCTCGCCAGCTCCCGGACTGAATCTGCACCGTTACCTGAAAAAGCGAGTCGGCGTGTTTGGCTACAAGAGCTACCTGCCCGAATTGAAGACGCCGCACATCACGGTCTACCGGATTATCGATCTGGCCCGGCATCCACCAGCGACCCGGGGCCAGTAGTCCCAGGCGGCAGCGGAGGGACTCTAGAACTGATGGCCTGCCTGGGGACCATCCCTGGTGGTCGTGAGGATTTCAGGCCCTTCTTCGGTCATCAGGATGGAATGTTCGAACTGAGCAGACAGGGTGCTGTCCGCTGTTCGCACGGTCCAGTTGTCGCTACGGTCCAGCCGTGCTCGCTGCGTACCGACATTGATCATCGGCTCGATCGTGAAACAGATACCTGCTGGAATACGAACTCGATCCTGGTCAGGAAACACACCGGGGCAGTGGGGGATGGATGGATCCTGGTGAAACTGGCGTCCCAGTCCATGTCCCACGTATTCCTGCACGACGCTGAAGCCATAGCTATCGGCCTGATTCTTGATCGTGTGACCGATGTCGCCGATTTGGGTATTGGGTTTGAGTGCCTCGATCGCAAGATACAGGCTGTCAAAGGCACACTGGGTGACCTGGCGAGCCTGCTCGCTGACTTCGCCTAACAAGAAAGTTTCCGACTGATCGCCGAACCAGCCGTCGACGATTGTTGTCAGATCTACGTTCACGATATCCCCATCTTCGAGCACCTGCTCACCGGGAATTCCATGGCAGATGACTTCGTTGATACTGGTACAGCAGCTGCGTGGAAACCCGCGATAACCGAGGCAGGCTGGCAGGTGGCCATGATCGAGCGTGTATTGATGGACCAGTTCATCAATTCGACCGGTCGTTACACCGACCTCGACGTGTGGGCGAACGAAGTCCATCAGCTCGGCGTTAAAGCGACCGGCCGCGCGCATCGAATCGCGTTCCGCGGTACCGAGACTGAGGGCCTGCAAGCTGGGTCGACGCATGACACGGGGATCCTGGCACGTTGTCGCTGCTGCCCCGTCAGGGGCCCGAACTGAGAGCTGTCAGCAGGGCAGGGTCCGCTGCCGCTACTGGAAAAGACGAGTCTAACGCACTGGCTAGGGCGGGAGTATCCGGGTCGTTGCTGTTTTGTTTTGCGGTTGACTGAATCGAACAGATCTCGGTTTGCCAGCCTGCGACTGAGTTCCTAGAATGACCGATTCCGTCTGTCCCGAGCTGCTGCTGGCGCGGAGGAGTTACTGCACCATGCCAAAATACAATCCGGCCATCATCGAGCCGAAATGGCAAGCCTACTGGGAAGAACACGACACCTTTCGTGCTGTCGATCTCCCCAGTCGTGAAAAGCGTTACGTGCTTGACATGTTTCCTTATCCCAGTGGAGACGGCCTGCACGTCGGTCATCCCGAGGGCTACACGGCAACCGACATCACCTGCCGTTTCCTGCGCATGCAGGGCATCGATGTACTGCACCCGATGGGCTTCGATGCCTTCGGTTTGCCGGCCGAAGAGCATGCCATCCGCACCAACACGCCGCCCCGCCTGCAGACGGAACGGAACATTAAAACATTCACTCGCCAGCTGAAGATGCTGGGTTTCAGTTACGACTGGAAGCGAAAGATCGCCACCACCGACGTGGAGTACTTTCGCTGGACCCAGTGGATTTTCCTGCTGCTCTTCGATACCTGGTTTGATCCTGCTACCGAGCAGGGGCGTCCGATCAGCGAATTACCTATCCCCGACGATGTGACTGCCGCCGGAGAACGGGCGGTGCGCGAGTTCCAGGACGATCATCGGCTGGCATTCCAGGCCGATGCACTGGTCAACTGGTGTCCCGAGCTGGGTACGGTGCTGGCCAACGAGGAAGTTATTGACGGTCTCAGCGAGCGGGGAGGCCATCCGGTCACACGGATGCCGCTGCGCCAGTGGATGCTGCGGATCACCGCTTACGCCGGCCGACTGGAGGACGACCTCGAGCAGGTCGACTGGCCCACAGGCATCAAGAAGCTGCAGTGCGACTGGATCGGCCGCAGCGAGGGTGCCGAGGTGGACTTTTACATTGGCCCGCCAGGCGACTTTGCCAGCTGGCAGGCAGCTCGCAGCGAATCAGGCTTCAGCCGCAAGCCGGACGAGAGCGTCTTGCGAATCTACACCACCCGGCCCGACACGCTGTTCGGTGCCACTTACATGGTGCTCTCGCCCGAGCATCCGCTGGTCGACGCATTGACGAGCAGCGACCAGCAGCAGCAGGTGCAGCAGTACCAGCAGCAGGCTGCTGCCAAGAGTGACCGCGAGCGGACAGAGGACAACCGGGCCAAGACAGGCGTCTACACTGGGACCGAGGCGATCAACCCGGTCAATGGCCAGCCGATTCCGATCTGGATCGCGGACTATGTGCTGGCCAGTTACGGGACCGGTGCCATCATGGCCGTACCAGCGCATGACGAGCGGGATTACGAGTTTGCCCGACAATACGAGCTGGCGATCGTGGCGGTTGTCGATCCGGGCGAGCAGGCAGACCTTGACCGGGATGCCCTGCTGGCTGGCGACACCTGCTTCAGCGGGCATGGAACGGCAATCAACAGTGGTGAGTTTGACGGAACCAGTACGGCTGACTTCAAACAGCAGATCAGCCAGCAACTTGCAGAACAGGGGTGCGGCCGCCAGGCGGTCAACTACAAGCTCCGTGACTGGCTCTTCAGCCGGCAGCGATTCTGGGGTGAGCCCTTTCCCGTCCTGCACGAGCTGGATGACGAGGGCCATCCGAATGGCCTGGTACGGGCCGTGCCACTCGACCAGCTACCGGTCAACTTGCCGGAGATTGAAGACTACAAACCACACGGCCGCCCCGAGCCTCCATTGGCAAAAGCAGACGACGACTGGCTCTATCCGGTCATTGATGGCCAACGCTACAGGCGGGAAACCAACACTATGCCGCAGTGGGCCGGTTCCTGCTGGTACTACCTGCGGTTCATCGATCCCGACAACGATCAGGTCCTTGTCGACCCCGACAAGGAGCGGGCCTGGATGCCGGTGGACCTTTACATTGGCGGTGCAGAACACGCCGTGCTGCACCTGCTCTACTCTCGCTTCTGGCACAAGGTGTTGTACGACCGCGGTCATGTCAGCACGGAGGAGCCATTCCAGCGACTGGTTAACCAGGGGATGATCCTCGGCGAAATGGAATTCACCGGTTACCGGGATGAGGCTGGCAACTGGGTCGAGTCCCAGGCCGTGGGGCGGGACGGTGAAGGCAACAGTCTGCACCGCGAGAGTGGCAGCAGGGTGACCGCAGAGCAGCTGGATGCGCAACAAGTCTGCAAGCAGGGTGATATCTTTGTGCGTCTCGACGAGCCGCAGGTGCAGGTCGATTCACGAGCCTACAAGATGTCCAAGAGTCGTGGCAACGTCGTCAACCCGGACGTGATCGTGGATCAATACGGCGCCGATTCACTGCGACTTTACGAGATGTTCATGGGGCCACTGGAGGCGACCAAGCCCTGGAGCATGGCGGGCGTAAACGGCGTGCGCAATTTTCTCGACCGTGTCTGGCGGATGATCGTGGATGCTGCTGCCGATGAGTTCCAGTTGAACGTGGCGGTGCAGGACGTGCAGGCCAGCGACGACCAGCTGCGGCAGCTCCACAAGACAATCCAGGCGGTCACTCGCGATACCGATTCACTCAGTTTCAACACCGCTATATCCCGTATGATGGAGTTCGTCAACTTTTTCACCAAGCAGGAAATACGACCTCAGAGCATCATGCAGCAGTTCATTCTGCTGGTCTCACCCTACGCACCGCATCTGGCGGAAGAACTCTGGCAGCTGCTTGGTGGCGAAGGGTCGCTGGCCTACCAGGACTGGCCCGAGTATGACGAATCGTTGACCGTCGACGACCTGGTCGAGATTCCTGTCCAGGTCCAGGGCAAGTTGCGGGGCAAGATCCAGGCGGCCCCTGACAGCAGCGCTGAGCAGCTGGAAGAGATGGCCCGTGGCGATGAAAAGATTGCCGCCCTGCTGGCAGACTGCGAAGTGGTCAAGGTGATCACGGTCCCAGGTCGGCTGGTCAATTTCGTGATCAAGTGATCACGAACTTTCGAGGCCTTCGATGGACTGCCCGAGGTAGATATCCGCGGCACCGGCGAGTGTCTCGCTGAGTGTTGGATGTGGGTGAATGGCATCGGCCAGTTGATCGGCAGTCAGACCGTTCTGGATCGCCACCACCGCCTCGGCGATCAGCTCGCCAGCACCTGGCCCGACCAGCCCGCAACCGAGCAGCTGGCCTGTTTCTGCATCGACCGTCCACCTGGTAAGTCCCTCGATGCGCCCGATTGCCTGGGCCCGTCCGCTGGCTCCCCAGGGAAAGCTGACCGTCCTCAGTTTTTCGTCATCCCCCGCCTGCTGACCGACCCAGGCGATTTCCGGATCAGTAAAGATGACTGCCGGAACAAGTGACCGATCGGCTGCCGCAGGATCTCCCAGCAGTGCTGCCACGGCCCGACGGGCATCGGCGGTCGCCTTGTGGGCCAGCATGGGCTGGCCGGCCAGATCGCCAATCGCCAGCAGGTGCGGATCGGCGGTCTGCATCTGGTCATCCACCACCACGAATCCATCGTCATCGATCGTAGCTGCTGTATTTTCCAGGCCTAGCTGTTGGCTGGCGGGGCGACGGCCGGTCGCCACCAGAACGCGGTCAAACAGCTCCTGCCGGGATTCACCAGCGCTGTCGACAATCGTCACCTCGACCTGCTGATCAGCGGCATTGATCTGTTCCACGCGGCTGGAGAGCCAGCACGATTCGAACTGCCGGCGGACGATCCGGGCCAGCGGCTTGACCAGTTCCGGATCGACCCCAGCTAACAGCTGGTCGGTCATTTCCACCAGCGAGACCTGCGAACCGAGCCGCGCGTAGACACTGCCCAGTTCCAGACCGATATAACCGCCACCGACAACCAGCAGGCGCTGGGGTACATCCGTCAGCTCGAGGGCGGCAGTCGAATCCATCACTCGCGGGCTCTCCACGTCAAAGACCGCTGGCAGCTGCGGGACGGAGCCTGTGGCCAGGATGCAGTGGTCAAAGTCGAGGGTTTCGGGAATATCACCTGCGCCGCCGGCTGGCGTGAGTTGCAGGGAGCTGGACGAGGTCAGGCGGGCCGTTGCCTGCAGTAAAGTCAGTTGCCGTTTGGTGGCCAGCATCGCCAGGCCCTTGCCCAGATTAGTGATGATCCGCTGCTTGCGTTCTCGCAACTTGTCGAGATCGATCTGCGGCTGGCCGTAGCTCACGCCCCAGTCCCGCTCGAGCTGCTCAACTTCGGCCATCACCCGAACGGTATGCAAGAGTGCTTTGGAGGGAATACAGCCTTCCAGCAGGCAGGTCCCACCGAGCTGGTTGCGGGGATCGACAAGAGCCACATCGATGCCACGGCTGGCGGCCAGGAAAGCTGCTGCATATCCGCCGGGTCCACCGCCGAGGATAACCAGTTGCTGGTGCATTCGCTTGGATCAGCGAGAGAGGAATTCGACGACTATGTTGACGTCGATTGGCAGGCTAATGTCGGACGCTCCGGGGTTACCCTGAACCGTAACACGCAAAGTCTCGTTATCCAGTGTGATCCACTCCATCGGCTCCGTCGCCGAGAGCGCGATGAGTCGCTGGTACAGTTGCAGCAGGTTGTTGCGACGCTTGACTGTGATAATGTCACCAGGTCGCATCATGTAGGAGGGCTTGGTCACCTTCACGCCATTCACCTGGAAATGACCATGCACGACGCCCTGCCGAGCTTGCAGACGAGTCTGGGTCATGCCTGATCGACGCAGCACGTTATCCAGTCGACGCTCGCACATCAGCAACAGGTTTTCACCTGTGTTACCGGGCTTTCGTGAGACCCCAGTGAAATATCGACGCAGCTGTTTTTCGCCAAGCCCGTAGTAATGCTTGATCTTCTGCTTTTCCATCAAGGCCAGGCCATAGTTAGATGGGCGGCGGCCTCGGACGTGCATTCCTGGCGGACTATCACGACGGTCCATGGCCCGTACAGCACCGGCGTTTTCATACACCATGCTGCTCAGTCGGCGATTAATTCTGCCCTTGGGACCTGTGTAACGACCCATCGTCAGTAAGCTCTCCACGCAGTGCGAATGAACCGGTCATGTTGTGATAAAAATGCAACCGGCAGACTACCGATAGTCGCAAAAACCAATCCGACTGGCAAGGGGGGGAGTCGGCCAAAGTAGGAGCCGGGGGGGCCGGTGGTTACAGGATCAGGCGGTCCAGCTGCTTATCGGGGGATCTTTCCGCGATCCTCCGCGTCTGTTCTGGGATCTCCTGACTTGATCCAGAACGAGTTCACGACAGAGAAGCAGAGCTCCGCTTGAAGGCTGGCTTGACCAAAACGCCTCGCAGGGCGCCGTGATGTGCGGGTCGACGCAGGCAACTGTTCAGCTGGAATGCAGGTCGCCGTTCTGTTAAGATTGCGCCGTCGCCGACCGGCATGACCCCTGCGGAACTCCGGGACATGCTGCAGATTCACCCCCACCTCCGGCCAAGATTTCCTTCCTCCTGAAGAGCGCCGCATGCCGCACGCAATGCCTGCCATCCTGGTCACCTCACTGCTGCTGGTACATGGACTCCTCGCCCCGCTTGCAGCGGACGAGTTACTGCCTGCCGACGCGGACATATCCAGCGTCATTGACCATTACATCGACGCCGAAATGAAGGCGGCCGGGATCACGGCAGCCGGGCCTGCAAGTGACAGCAGCCTGCTGCGACGAACCATGCTGGACCTGGTCGGTCGCGTTCCCACGGCCCAGCAGTCACAGGACTATGTCGCCAGCTCAGCTGACAACAAGCACCAGCAACTGGTTGAGCGGCTTTTTGAGGAACCAAGTTTTGTTCGCCAGGCCTCCGTCGAGATGCTGGCCATGCTGGGGATGCCCAACAGCGGCGAGATGAAGCCCTACCTGCTAACCGCGCTGGCAGAAGAAAAGGGCTGGGATGCGATCTTCCGCGAGATGATCGATCCCGATCGCTCGCTGGCTGCCAAGACCGGAGCCCCCTCGTTCCTGTTCAGCAAGATCAAGGATCTCGACAACCTCACCAACGCGACCAGCGTGGTTTTCTTTGGCGTCAATATCAGCTGTGCCAAGTGCCACGACCATCCGCTGGTAAGCGAATGGACACAGGCTCATTTTTTTGGCATGAAGTCCTTCTTCAATCGTACGTTTGAAAACGGCGACTTTCTCGGCGAACGCGAGTACGGAGCGATCCAGTACAAGAACACGTCCGGTGAGACTCTCGACGCGCCGCTGATGTTCCTGAATGGCAGTCAATTCGAAGAACCGGCCTGGGCAAAGCCCGACGATGCGGCCATCAAAGCAGAGAAGGCCAGGCTGGAACAACTCAAGAAGGACAAGAAACCGGTTCCGCCGCCAGGATTCAGCCGTCGGTCACAGCTGGTGAAACTGGCTCTCGACGATGACCGCCATTACCTGGCACGCGCGATCATTAATCGCAGCTGGCACCGCTTGATTGGTTACGGCCTGGTCATGCCGCTGGACCAGATGCACCCGGCAAATCCCCCCAGTCATCCTGGCCTGTTGGACTGGCTGACCCGCGACTTTGTCGATCACGGATACAATCTCAACCGCCTGCTTCGTGGCATTGTACTGAGCGCAACGTATGCCCGTACAAGTCGCTGGCAGGGCAACGGCGATCGGCCCGCCAAGATCTGGTTCGCGGTCGGCAACGTCCGCCCGCTGACACCCACTCAGTACGCCACATCACTACGCGTAGCAAGCCGTTCAGGGCAGCATTGGCAGACCGAAACAAGTGACGATGCGGCACAGCGAGTGCTGGATGAGGAAGTCGCCGCCGCTGGCCTGGCAGGCAGGTTTCAGCAGCCCGATGAGGACTTTCAAGTCGGTGTACGGGAAGCACTGCTGTTCAACAACAATGCCGATATCCAGAACCAGCTGCTGACAGATGACAGTAGCATGCTGGTGGGAGAGTTGAAGGACATCGCGGAGAACAAGCAACTGGTTCAGCAGGCTTGCTGGACGGTCCTCGGTCGCCAACCGGACAGGGCAGAAGTAAAAGCCCTCAGTCGCTACCTTGCGGACCGGCCCGATCGCCGAATTCCAGCGATTCAACAACTGGTTTGGGCATTGTTGACCAGCGGAGAATTCCGATTCAATTACTAGGCCAGCGACGTTCCGGAGCGACTGCCGGAGAAAAACAGTGAATCAGACGGCTAACAGGAAAAGCAGACGGGTGATGCGGCGCGAGCTATAATAAGATCAGCCAGGAAATTCAGCTGAAGGACATTGCACCAATGGCAGACGACCAGCAATTAAAAACCGGGGTCGGCATCCAGCAACCGATCGACCGCCGCCATTTTCTCGGCAGCGGGGCTGGCTTGGCGGGCGGTATCGCCGGCTGCCTGCAGTTACTCTCTCACCCGCTGCTGGCTGATGAGCTGAAGCAGCAGGAGAAGCGAGTGATCCTGCTCTGGCTGGCTGGTGGTGCCAGCCAACTGGAGACATTTGATCCCAAGCCTCGACGTCCCACGGGCGGACCATTCCAGGCGATCCCGACAAGTACTGCCGGCGTTTATATTTCCGAGTTGATGCCAAAGATGGCTCAGCGGATGGAGAATACTGCCATCATCCGCTCGCTCAATACAGGCATCGGTGACCATGGTGGCGGTTCCATTCTGATGCACCTTGGTCGGCGAGATGAACCGAACCTCAAGTACCCCGACATGGGCTCGGTGCTGGCTCACGAACTTGGCCAGGCCGACAGCAGCGTGCCGGATTTCGTCACTTTTTATACAGCCACCGAGGGCCGTGGCAACGCCGTCGGTCGACCTGGATTCCTTGGAGCCCGCTACGCTCCAATGTTCCTGACGACAAATAACAAGCCTGACGACCTGGCCAGGATTGCCGAGTTGGCCGAGGTGGATCATCGCCAGCGAGCTGACTTGCGGCAGCTACTAAGCGACCGTTTCACGCGTGGCCGTGAAACAGAACGAGTGCTGGAGAGTCACAACGTGGCCTACCGACGAGTACGCGGCCTGATGGCCAGCGACACGTTGTTTGACGTTGAGGATGAACCCCAGAAGATGCACTCGCTTTACGGTCCCACGCTGTTCGCGCAGCAATGCATGATTGCTCGTCGCCTGGCCGAAGCAGGGACACCATTCGTCAAGGTCTCACGTGCCTGGTGGGACAGCCATGGACAGAACTTTGAAACACACCTGGAAATGGTGACCGAGTTGGATCACGTGATGTCAACGCTGCTGGAAGACTTGCGGCAACGGGGCATGCTCGAATCCACTCTGGTGATCACGCTTTCTGAATTCGGCCGCACACCGACAATTAACGGCAGCCTCGGCCGCGACCACTTTGCACGTGCCTGGAGTGCCTCGCTGTCCGGTTGTGGAATCAACGGCGGCAGCGTTTATGGCAAGACCGATGAGGATGGCCAGCATGTCGCCGAGGGTGAAATCGGGGCGGCCGAGATGATTGCCACCATCTACCAGGCACTCGGTATTGATCCACAGAAGGAATACCACGTTGGTGCTCGCCCGGTCCCCCTGACCGATCCGGGCACCGAAGCGGTCACCGAGGTCCTGGCCTGATCGCTATCACGCTCGCCTAGAAGGAAACACCATGTTGGCACAGATTGACCCAGCAACGCTGAAAGTCAGCAAGAAAATTTCGCAACCGGGAATCCTCCTGAGCGTGGCCCAGTTGAACGATTCGAACCAGGTCTTTGTGGGCAGCAGCGACGGCATGGTCTACAGCCTCGATGCAATGGCCGACAAGCCTGAACCGTTGGCGATGGAGGGTCACCAGAGTTATGTGACCGGGCTGGTCCAGTCAGGTGAGCTGCTGGTCTCCGGTAGCTTTGACGGCAAGTTGATCTGGTGGAACAGCCAGACTCGCGAACAGATTCGTACCGTCGACGCACACCACAAGTGGATTCGCCAGCTGGCCATCAACCAGGATGGCACAATGCTGGCCAGCGTCTCGGATGATATGGTCTGCCGACTCTGGAATCTGGCCGACGGCAGCTTGATCAAGGAACTGAAAGGGCACGCCGAAAAAACTCCCCACCACTTTCCTTCCATGCTCTACGCCTGTGCGTTTTCAGCTGATGGCTCCCTGCTGGCCACCGCAGACCGCGTCGGCCTGACGATTGTCTGGGAAGTGGAAACGGGTAAGGAACTGGCACGGCTGGAATCGCCGATCATGTATACCTGGGATCCCAAGCAGCGAATCCACTCGATCGGCGGTATCCGCTCGGTCGCCTTCTCTGCCGATCGCTCCCTGCTGGCCGTTGGCGGTACCGGCAAGATCAACAATATTGATCACCTCGAGGCACTCTCCCGGATCGAGATTTTCGACTGGGAGAAAGGTGAACGGACGCATGAATTCAACGGCGACACCTACAAGGGACTTGTCGAACAGCTGATTTTCCATCCTGAAGATCAGTGGCTGCTGGCTGCCGGTGGCGACCACAACGGGTTCATCAAGTTCTACGACCTGGCTGAGAAGAAGGTCATCAAGCAGGACAAGGCGCCGATGCACGTGCACGACCTGGTCGTCAACGAGGCATTTGATACGATCTTCGCCGCCGGACACGGTCAGCTGGTTGTCTGGCAGATGGACGCTGCCAAGAGTGACTAGGAGTTACTCAACTCCCAGGCCTCTTTCCCCTAGCGGAAATCACGCGTCGGGGCTGTATTCCCACCACCGCCGCGCTGATTGGTAGTCCGTGGCAACCAGGCCTGGACCATCTCAGTTCGTGCCTTGGAATCTCCGTCGAAGAACTTGCTCGCCAGCTCAACTCCGATAACCTGCTGGAAGGCGATCCTCAAGTGCTCGTTCTTGACCATTCCCTTGCTATGCAGGTATCGAATCTGTGTCAGTGCAGCCAGCGGGTTTTCATGCTCCCGGGCAACCAGCGGCCGGATAAAGGTCTCCAGAATTTCTTCGCTTGACTTCTGCGGCATCGGGATCAGCTTGAAGCTGAGATCCGTAAACTGGAACAGCTTGTCGACTGCCTTCTGCAGCGGGTCATCCATGCCACCCTTTTCGGCAACCTGACGGTCCTTTTGCATCCGCATGTTATTGAGTGGTGCCAGGCTGAAGACCTTGCTGCCAGTTGCAATGTTGTAGAGCTCGATCGAGGTGTTATTGGTCACCAGGCCGGTGCGGCTGCTTTCGGTAACTCGCACATTGAACAGCACCAGGACATCGGCACCTTTTTCCTTGGCCGAACGCATCAGCTGCTTCAATTCGCCTTTACCCACCACAACCACACTGCTGAGACTGCTGCCACGACCTGAACCGCCACCCGATCCGGGTCCGCCAAAGCCAGTTGAGATGTCTCCGCCGGGGGCACCGCCACCGGGGAATCCACCGGGAGCACCGCCGGGGGCACCGCCACCGGGAAATCCACCGGGAGCACCGCCGCCACCGCCGGGAGCACTAAAGCCACCGGGAATGCCACCCTCACCGCCGCCGGGATCACCAGGAGCGCCAATGCCGCCAGGTCCACCGCCACCGCCACCGCCACCGCCACCGCCACCACGGCGATTGTTGGCCGGGGGTGCAGCTGTATAGAGTTCGCCGTAGTAGTTCCGTTCAGTCCGCATAGCCAGGCGTTCGAGAACCGTCGATCCCAGGTCGCCAGTTAGCTTGGTCAGTTCGGCATTGCCACCGCCACCAGCGTCACCGCCCGGAAAACCGCCAGCACCACCAGCACCACCGGGGAAGCCACCTTCACCGCCAGCGCCGCCGGGAAATCCACCAGCACCACCCGGGAAGCCGCCGTCACCATCTCCGCCACGGCGGGCCTGCGAGCCATCCATTTTCTGATCTTCGCCGATCGGGAAATACTTACCCTTGAATTTCGGCGGTGCAATAACCGTTATGCCCACACCAAAGCGCAGTGCCAGTGCCGGCTGCTTGAGTCCATTGACCCAGCGAAATTGCTCCAATGTCTTTTCTGCTCCCTCGTCGCCAATCAGCACAGCTGCCTGGAGGAACTTCATCCCCTCGCTGTAATTACCCTGGGAGACGAATCGCTGTCCACGTTCTGTAAGAGTCGGAGGTTGCTGCGGCTCTTGCGGCCTGGCTTGACCGCCACCGGGACCACCGCCGCCGGGACCACCGCCACCTGCACCACCACCGGGATCGCCAGGGATACTAAAGCCGCCGGGACCACCGCCACCTGCACCACCACCGGGATCGCCAGGGATACTAAAGCCACCGGGACCACCGCCACCTGCACCACCACCGGGATCGCCAGGGATACTAAAGCCACCGGGACCACCGCCACCTGCACCACCACCGGGATCGCCAGGGATACCGCCAGGGCCATCCCCGCCCATGCCTGCATCCATCATGCCTGCATCCATCATGCCTGCCATTTCGCCACCCATGCCGCCGGGTCCGCCGCCGGGTGCACCGCCGGGTGCACCGCCGGGTCCGCCCATGTCGGGACCTTGCATACCACCGCCGCCCATCATGCCGGCCATGTCACCGCCACCGCCATCTGCCATGCCGGGAGGGCCTCCCTGGTTGCCACCAGCGCCGCCACCTCCGCTCGAAGTTCCTTTGGAGGAACCGGATGTTGAGGTGGTCGTCTTGCTTTCATCACCGCAACCGGCGGTGAGAACCAGGAAGCACGCAAGGGCCAGAAAAGAGAGCAGGTGACGCATGGTCTTACCTCGTCATTTTCAAGAAATTCAGCTGATCGGATCTGAACTATCATTCGGTCGCGGCACCGAACGAACATAAGGGCACCGTCGACGAATCCTGCTAAATTATGGCAGGCATTTAGGGGAGTGTCGAGGGAAGAAACTGTTGATAAGAGCTTTCCCAAACCGCTTGATCCCGCCTGATCCGTGGCTTCTAATCGTTCATCATGATCGGTTCAGTTTCCCAGCCGGGTGCCAGCGGGGAAACTGGCAGACTCGTCAACTGGCACGAGGTAACTGGTGATGGGAAAGCTGGCAGGAAAAACAGCCCTGGTAACAGGTGCAGGCCGGGGTATCGGCAAGGGAATCGCACGTGCCTTGGCTCGCGAGGGCGCTGACATGCTGATCACATCCAGGACGCTGGAGCAGCTGCAGGAGACTGCTGCCGAAGTGGAACAGCTGGGTGTGCGGGTGATTATTGAACCAGGGGATATCGGTAGCGAGTCGGATGTGGAGAGGATTTTCGCTCGCTTTCGTGACGAGTTTGATCGGCTCGACCTGCTGGTCAATAACGCCGGAGCCTTTAACGGCGGCCCCCTCGATGAGCTGCCACTCGCCGACTGGGATCATGTCATCAACACCAACCTGCGCGGCCCCTTCATGTGCACGCAGCGGGCGATGCAGATCATGAAGCCGCAGGGGGCCGGGCGAATTATCAATATTGGCTCGATCTCGGCCCAGCGCGTCCGCTACAACTCGGCTCCCTATTCCACCTCCAAGTTCGGCCTCACCGGGCTGACCCATGTGACCGCCCTGGAAGGTCGTGAACATGGCATCACCTGTGGTTGCCTGCACCCCGGCAACATTCTCACCGAGCGCCGGGATGCCAGTCATAGCGAGGCGGACCAGGAACCGATGATCGCGGTCGACGACATCAGCGAAGTGGCCTTGCTGATGGCCACACTGCCAGCCAATGTAGCGATGCTCGAATCGATCGTGCTGCCACATCAACAGCTCTATGTTGGCAGAGGGTAATGGCCCCTGGCCAGCAGCTAACAGGCCATGGCAGAGCTCGATGCTGGAGCTGACCTGCCCCGCAGGGACGGCGGTTCGACGCTAGTCGCCATTGCTGATCAGCGGCAGGAAGAGCCCACAGGCAATCGGTGCCATCACCAGCAGCGGTAGCCAGGCGGCGACGACCGGCGTCAGCAGGAAACCATGCGCACCCATCGCATGGCAGACCAGCATGACCGTGTAAAAGACCGCCAGCATGCCAATACAGATCCCCGAGGAGAGGAAGATATTGCGGAAGCGGGTCGAGAGCACCAGCGGGATGCCGAGGAAGAACAGGGTCAGGTCCAGCAAGGGCCGCACCATGCGCGAATGCAGCGTCACACGGACGCTGGTGGAATAGTTCATCTGGCGGGACGCAAGCACTCGGATCAGCTGCCGCGAGGACTGGTAGCGATAGCTGGAGCTGACCAGAGTAAGTTGGTCAAAATCAACGGAACTGGCAACGAAACACTGGTTGTTGGAGAGCCAGGGTGTATCGCGTGGACTGAGGATCACAGCCTCTCGCTCGATGAAGGCCGATTCTCGCTGGTCCAGGTCGCGCGGTTTGCTGACCCCGCTGAGTAAGTAACCTGAGGGATGTTGATCGTCGGCCGCCCGCCACTCGGCAGATTCAGCAACGATTGGTCGCTGGAATTGTCCGATCGGTTTGTGCAGTCGAAAGACCGGCTCCACGATGCTCTGCCCCGCTCGCCGCGTCCAGCGGCCTCCGATCAGGATATCGGTCTTGTGATCGTGGTGCGGCCTGAGCGGTTCGTACTTGCTGCCATCCCAATTCTGGGCACTCCGCGTAAGTCGATCGTGGTAGCAAGGTATGAGGAATTCCCGGCTCAAAACCGAGAGTATGCTGATCCCGATCACGACCGGGATGAGTGGCTTGATGACACGCAGCGGGGACGTGCCAGTCGACTGGATCGCCGTCAGTTCATGACGACGCCGCATCCAGGCAATCGTGCCGACCGT